>CAWUJT010000021.1:0-25446 GCA_963922715.1 uncultured Thalassobacter sp. | reverse complement strand
AAATTCATCATGGCCTTTGGTTTGTGTTTTCAACTTCCTGTCTTGCTGACGCTGATGGGCAAAGCGGGGCTGGTCTCTGCCGAAGGGCTTGGTGCGGTGCGGAAATACGCTGTTGTCGGTATTCTTGTGCTGGCGGCATTGGTTACCCCGCCCGATGTGATCACACAGATAATCCTTTTTACCGTGGTCTATGGGCTCTATGAAATCTCCATTCAGTTGGTACGCATGGTTGAAAAGCAGCGTAATGAAAAGCTGCGCGCAGAAGGCATCCTTGATGAGGATGAGGAGTTTTGAGCCAAAAGGCTGCGCTAGATCGGATTGCAGCGGCGCTGGAGCGCCTCAGCCCGCCACCTGTTGAAACTGTGGATTTCACAGCGGCAGATGCCTTTGTCTGGCAAACAGACCCCGAAGGCTTGCGTTCTGTCGCACAGGTCAATCGGCTTGATCTGGCCTTGCTTGTCGGTATTGACCGCGCGCGCGACACGCTCTTGCACAATACCCGCCGGTTTGCAGAAGGGGCCGCTGCCAACAACGCGCTGTTGTGGGGCGCGCGTGGCATGGGAAAATCTTCGCTGGTGAAGGCCGTGCATGGGACGCTCGTGACAGAGGGGCATCCCTTGAAACTTGTCGAACTGCACAGGGAGGATCTGCCCTCAATCGGGCGGTTGTTACTCCTGTTGCGTGCGGCGGCGGACCACCGCTTTATCCTCTTTTGTGATGACCTTAGTTTTTCCCAAGACGACCAGCACTATAAGTCCCTTAAGGCTGTTCTTGATGGTGGTATTGAGGGACGCCCTCCAAACGTGCTGTTTTACGCCACTTCCAACCGGCGTCATTTGATGCCGCGCGATATGATTGAGAATGAGCGCAGCACAGCCATCAACCCAAGCGAAGCAGTGGAGGAAAAGGTGTCTTTATCAGACCGATTTGGACTGTGGCTTGGGTTTCACCCCTGCGATCAAGATGCCTTTCTGGCGATGATCGAAGGTTACTGCGCCGCTTATGGCCTGGATATCGATTCAGACGTTGTGCAGGCCGAAGCGCTAGAATGGCAGGTGACACGCGGGGCGCGCTCTGGCAGAGTGGCTTGGCAATTCTTTATCGATCTCGCTGGACGTAACGGTCTAACACTGGCCTAAACTGACGCACCCGATGCCACAACATGATCGCCAAAAATGCGTTCCCAATGCTGTGTCAGATAAATGCGCAACCACGCAGTATAACGCCCTGGATAGCGCATAACATCGCGGCGCAGGTCTTCAAGGTTGACCCATCTGACCTGGGCCACCTCGTCAGGATTTAACGTCCAACGGATATCGTTGACATGGCCCAAGAATACCTCAACCCGTTCATGTTCGATCAGCCCATTGCCGACGTAAGCGCGGTATTCAATCGTTTCTCGGGGCTCCAAGAGAACCTTGGTAATTCCAAGCTCTTCCTCCAAACGGCGCTGTGCACAGGCCTGTCCACTTTCATCCCATTTGGGATGGGTGCAACAGGTGTTCGCCCAAAGACCCGGCGTATGATATTTGCTTTTGGCCCGCTTTTGGATCAAAAGCTCTTGCCCGCGCAATAAAAACACCGAAATGGCTTTATGCCGCAATCCTCTGAGATGGACGTCGATTTTCTCGACAGGCTCTAATGTGCCGTTGACCCAGGCCGGGATCATGACAGTCATACCCGTGTCGGTGCCACAAGGCCCAGCAGGTGTGCGACATTTTTGATCCCGATCTTGAGATGCGCAAGCGGGCGGGCGTGGACGAGCTCTTTGTTCATATAGGCTTCAAACGTGAGTTTCTGGACATCGACATCATGGCAGAGAGAGACAAACCGCTCACGCCGTTCATCGCTTTTGTAATAGGCATTTTGCATGGCCCCGAGGATTTTGAACACGGCCTTATGCTGTTTCATAAAGAGTTTGCGTGCCAGTCTCAGGTCCGCCACACGCCCCGAGGCGGGGTATGCCTGGGCCGCTGTTGCCGCAACGCGGCCCCCCGCCATTGCATAATATATGCCTTCGCCAGAGCTGGGCGCCACAACGCCCGCTGCATCGCCGGCCAAAACAACGTCCAAACCATTGTCCCAGCGATCCAAAGGCCTAAGTGGGATCGGTGCTCCCTCTTTGCGCAGTGTGATACATCGTTCCAGCCCACTAGCCCGGCGTAAGGCTGCGGTTTTTGCCTTGAGATCAATTGATGTATCCTCCGTTCCCATACCAACACTAGCAGAGGAGCCATGGGGAAACACCCAGCCATAGAAATCGGGACTGATCTCTCCATCATACACAACATCACAGCGTTTCGGGTTATAGGTGTCACTGGGATCAGGGGCGGCGATAATCTCGTGATAGGCAATGACATAAGGAATTTTGTCACCGCCGGGAACCTCTTGCCGGGCCACGTTGGAGCGCGCGCCATCCGCGCCGATCACAAGTTTCGTGGACAGGCGGCGTTCCATACCGCTGGCTTTATCACGATAGACCACGTGGGCTTTACCATCTGCCCGCTCGATCCGCAGATAGGTGCCTGTGATCCGCTCAGCACCGTGATCGGCGGCCCGCTTGCGCAGGAATTCATCAAAATGCTCGCGATCAACCATGCCGACAAAGCCATCTTCTATCGGGATATCGACCTTGCGTTTGGTGGGCGAAATCATCCGCGCCGTGTTGATTTTCGCGCAAAGTAACGTATTTGGAATCTCGAAATCCTGGATCAAGCGTGGTGGTATCGCGCCGCCGCAGGGCTTGATCCGCCCGGCCCGATCCAAAAGTGCGACGCGATGACCGGCCTGCGCCAAATCATTGGCCGCTGTTGCACCTGAAGGGCCCCCGCCCACGACGACAACATCAAACATATCTATTCTCCCGGATATGCCGCAGGGCTGTAGGCCTTACGGTCTAGTATTTTCAATGCCACAAAAGCAGCAAGAATGAACAAGAACGCCTCAAGCGCGAAAACGCTGGCATAGGCGCTTTGATCGCTCATCACCAGCCGCGCCAGATCCAATGTACCTGTGGCGATCAGTCCTGCAATGCCGGCAGCAATGGCTTGCGCAGCCCCAAAGACGCCCATGCGCGTGCCCGTTGTACCGTGCTGTTCAGCGGCGAGCGACATCATCGATCCAATCGCGCCCACAACAAACAGCCCGTTGCCAAATCCCAGGCAGAGTGTCGCCGGAACAAGCGGCAAGCCCGCGCCAAGGGCCAAAAGGCCAGCGGCTGACACAAAACATCCTGCGACAGCCCAGGCCCGAAGAGAGCCATAGTGAAACGTCGAGAGCACACCGGCAGCAATCATGCCGATCAACGCTGCGCCATCCTTGCCGCCGGACAGCTTGGTGGACTCCTCGGGGCTTAGACCGTGGACATGCCCGGCAAAGGGTTCAAAAATCAATTCCGACAGATAAAAAGCCAGAATAGAGAGAAATACGAAGCCCGTAAATTGGCGCGCAGCATGATCGGCCCAAACGGCCCGCAAAGCCGGCATCAGGGCCTCATGCGGGCTGGGCGGGGCTGGTTTAAGTGCGTTTTCAATCTTGAGTGTTGCAAGAAAACTTAACACCAGGGCAATCACTGAAACAAAAGTAACGACGACGATTAGTCTTGCTGGGCTGTAAGGTTCAAGGGCCATTCCTGTGCCGATTGATCCAGCGATTGCCCCGATGATCAGGAAAACCCAAGCAAGCGTTGCGACTGCGCCCCTTGAATCAGCGGGGGCTGTATTCGCTAGAAGTGCCAAAAAGGATGTTCCTGCAGCGCCTATTCCTGCCCCTATAAGGATATAAGCGAGAACCCAAAGAATGAGAGCGAGCTGAAAATTTGTTTCCCCTAAGCTTATTCCAAACGCCGCCATTATCAGACCAGCCCCAACAACAGCAACACCGCCAAGTATGAAAGGCGTTCTCGCACCTTGTTTGTCAGACTTATGGCCCCAAACTGGTCGGGTGATTTGTATGGCGTAGTGTAATGCGACCAGCAAACCTGGCAACAGCGCAGGCAGCGCCAACTCTACCGTCATCAAACGGTTGAAGAGATTGACAGGAAGCGCGGCGAGCCCTCCGATCGCGAGATTGACAAGGCACAGCCGTACCGATTTTTCCCAATCCGTATTCATGCCAATCCCCTCAGGGCGATGGCTGCCACCATCATGCCCAACACATAAAGCATCACACCTGTGCCATTGTACCAGGGGGCCAGCTTTTTGGGATCACGATAGAGAATCGCCATACAATAAAGCTGGGCCATGAGGCCCAGCGCGATTATGGCGGCATAAAAAAGCATACCCCAAAGGGCGAGCAGAATGATAACCACCAACTGGCATATTGTCATACCCACACAGGCCACTGTGGCCGCATCCTGCGGCCCCATAACCACGGGAAGGGATCTGAGGCCTGTCGCGCGATCCCCTTCCAGAGCTTTGAAGTCGTTCAACGTCATAATGCCATGGGCCCCAAGCCCGTAAAGCAGCGCGATAATCACAATCTCGACTCGGGGCGCATTGCTGGACATCACCGCCGCCCCGGTAAACCAGGGTAGCGTTTCATAGGCGAGGCCGCAGAGACCGGGCCCCCACCATCCAGAGCGCTTAAGCCGGACGGGCTCTGCCGAATAGGCCCAAGCCGCAAAAATCGCCACTAATGTTGCGCCAAATCCCCAGGGCCCCAGTGTATATCCGATCATCACAGCGATGACTGTCATCACAAGCGCAATCCATAATCCCCAGCGGCCGGGAATACGCCCTGATGGAATCGGCCGATGCGGTTCATTGATGGCATCGACATGCCGGTCACACCAGTCATTTGCTGCCTGGCTCATCCCACAAGTGATCGGCCCGGCAAGCAAAATGCCCATAAACACCAATCCAACTTGTGGGCCAAGAGCCGCACCAGAGGAGACCACACCACACAGGAACGCCCACATCGGGGGAAACCAGGTGATCGGCTTGACCAGGGTCAAAACCGCAAGAGGCTCGGGCCAGGACTGTTGTTTATGTAAACTTAAGTTGACACTCATAGCGTCAGATTATTCAGAATCGTTCCATCCGGCAAGACTAATTGTTCAGTCTATAGACTTATATTTCAGGCTTCGGTCTCTTTGCCGATCAAGCCGTGTTTATGCAGCTTGACATAAAGAGACTGCCGAGAAAGGCCCAGCATATCGGCCGCTGCAACACGGTTGTTATTGGTAAGATCAAGGGCGGTTTCGATACAGATCTTTTCAACAACATCTGTTGTTGCTGACACAATTTCCTTCAAAGGCGACGCTCCAACAAGATCAATCACGTTGGTCATTGTGTTCTTAGCCAAGGGTGATTGGCTCGAATCTGCGGCTGAAAAGCGTGCAAAATCAGCAGATGACGCATCGCGAATCACAAAGGCATAGCCCGACGCAGTTTGTGTCTTGAAATATGTGGCGCTGATGTCGACAGAAATCTGTGCGCCATGAAAGGAGGCAAGACGTGTGTAATATGCACGAAGCTTTCCGGCTTTGCGCGCTGTGTCAAATAAAAC
Organism: uncultured Thalassobacter sp.; assembly: GCA_963922715.1. Classification (GTDB taxonomy): domain Bacteria; phylum Pseudomonadota; class Alphaproteobacteria; order Rhodobacterales; family Rhodobacteraceae; genus CAWUJT01. Next base: position 19,938 of record CAWUJT010000021.1, on the reverse strand, counting down.
AGACTTGTCAACAGAGCCCCGCGCCAAATAGGTATCGAGAGCGGTGCCAATGACATCTGTAAGCGATGTCGCACTGCACAAAGCCAGGAAGGCTTCGTTGGCGTCCGTTATGATCCCATCCATATCTGTAAACAGCATTGCCTCTGCGCCACGGCAATAGAGATTGAAAAGACGCTCAGATAGCTCTTCAGCGACACTTTGTGCAACATCTGTGGCTTCAATCCGGCACAGCAATACCTGATCAAAGACGGATCGGAAAAGTTTCGCGTGAATCGCTACATCTTTGGCAGTGCGCTTGGTGACAGCTGGCACAGGAGAAAAGGACACGCTTTTTGTCAAGCTTTCCATGAAGGCACTACGTTTGCGCCCGACAAACTCTTGGGTGAACGCCCCGCCTTTCAGCGCATTTTGATCAGTCCCGAGAATATGCGCGCCAGCACTGTTGAGATCAATAATCCGCCCTGTTTTGGCGTCGACAATCACAAACGGATCTCTGGAAGCTTCTAAAACGACCTTGTAACGCGTTTCATAGTCACGATGCGCCTCATAAGTCTTTTCAAGATTGAGCTGTGCCTGAACAAGACGGCTTTGCAATTCAGCCACTGGTCGCAAATCACGGCCCAGCATCAAAAGCACATTTTCTTGTGCAGTGCGGTGGAAAGTATAGCTGATGGGCACTTCCCAGTTGGCATTGTCTGAATGATTGACTTCAATCGCGTTCAAAGAGGTCCTATCCCCAGAGCGAAAAGCGTCGAGCTTTGCGTCAAGTTTTGCTGTTGAGTCTGCTGCAAGAAATTCCCGAATGTTGCGGTTGGCCCAATGACCGATAATGCCAAGATCTGGATTATTTGGGTTCACCGCAACCAGACGTATCTGCCCTGTGAGTTCCAAAAATATCGCTAAATCAGCCGCGGATGTGACGATATTGCTAAAATGCTCGGGCTCAAGCGGAACGCCAGTGCTTTGATCCCAAAAACTGGTGCTTATGTCATAGGCAACGTTATTCATTATTTCATTACTACTCGTGTAAGAAGTTTAATTGTGTCGCAACGCCATCTTCATTTTTTGATCCAGCCCACAGACTTCAAGTGCTTTTAGCGCCGACCCACATACATGATCGCAGCCCGTTAGTTGTTTTATGTTATGTGACTGGCCCACACATGCCCCCCCAACCACGATTGGCACAAATGTCCGAGCCCCGCGCCTTATGGCTTGCACCAACTCTAATGTCGCGGATATGGATCTAGGGCCAGAACAGGTGATGCCAATCATATCATAGGTATGCACCTGCAAATCTTTTGCAATTTTGCGTGGTAGTTCGCCCATCGCGGTCTTCACCCGCACACCATATCGCCGCAGTTGATGGGTGGCGACAAACATGCCCAAGGAATGAAGTTCAGGTTTTGGTAAGATCAACAACACCCGTGGCGCTGTATTCAAATCCACGCGCGGGGGTTCGAAATCAAGCCTATGCAGCACTTCTTGCAGACGTGCCACGCCGATTGTTACGTCGGTAAAACTCAGCGTATCTGAAAGCCAGTGCTCTTCCATCAGTCTGGCAACGTTTGGAATGATATGATCGACAATGTCGCTGTAGGGCACATCTTGTGCTTCCAAACCGCATAAGGCTTTGTAACAAGTATCAGGATCGGAATGAATGAAAGCGGCACAAATAGATTTATAGTCTATCTCTTGTCCAAAGTGTCTGTTAGAATTCACCTGCTCCGACAAAACCGATAATGCTCGCATTGCAAGCGCATTCACACTTTTGGCTTGGGCATCAAGATGACTAAATCCGGTATTTACACCTTGAACGTCTTTCATGCATTTCGCCTTGGTTGAAATTGAGACTGAGTCTGCAAATTTAGACCCTATTCCGAACATGGCGTGTTACGATGCTTCTGTCAAAACAAATTGACATCCACGTTGTGTCTGTTTGAAGACATCGTGGACATAGGTTGTGAAACAGCCATAAAAAACCTCTAAAATCGTTGAAAATCATTGAAAACGCCATGTGTAAACTTTGAAAATGTAAGTTTTTATTGACACCACGCTCTCAACAGGGATCATAGAGCACACTAGGAGGGAGTCGATCTACCGTGGCAAGTGCAACTCCAATATCAGGGCCGTTTCAGCTTTATACACCAGAGGAGCGTTTGCGGCGCGACAGGAGTGTTTGGACAATCGTCCAAGCGATTTTGGCACCGTTGCAGTTTTTGGCCTTTGCCGTGTCACTTGTTTTGGTCTTGCGCTATATGGGCACAGGTGAAGGCTATCTGGCCGCCACAATCTCGATCGTCGTCAAGACGGGCTTTCTCTACGCAATTATGGTCACTGGGGCGATTTGGGAAAAAGTCGTGTTCGGCTGTTATCTGTTCGCAAAGCCGTTCTTCTGGGAAGACGTGTTTTCGTTCATTGTGATCGCCCTGCACACGGCCTACCTTTGGACACTATTTTCAGGCACGCTGTCTGCTTGGGATCAAATGCTCTTGGCGCTTGTGGCCTACGGGGCCTATGTCATCAACGCAGGTCAATTCCTCTGGAAGCTTCGGCAAGCACGGCGGGAAGGGGAGAAGGTGGCATGAACACGCCTGTCCGTATCCAAGCCGCCAGTTGTGCAGAGGCCCCGGTTTTGAAAGAGCGCGGTCAGCATGAAGTCTTTTGCGGTCTGACAGGCATCATTTGGCTGCACCGGAAAGTTCAAGACGCGTTCTTTCTTGTTGTGGGCTCCCGCACCTGCGCCCATCTTTTGCAATCCGCGGCCGGTGTGATGATCTTTGCAGAGCCACGCTTTGGAACCGCGATCCTAGAGGAAAAGGATCTGGCTGGTCTTGCCGATGCCAATGAAGAACTGGACCGCGAAGTCGCCCGTTTGCTGGAGCGCCGCCCAGACATTCGCCAGCTCTTTCTGGTGGGCTCTTGCCCGTCAGAGGTGATAAAGCTGGATCTCGCCCGCGCGGCTGAGCGTCTGTCAGAAATGCACAGCCCCCACGTGCGGGTGCTCAATTACTCTGGCAGTGGCATTGAGACCACCTTCACCCAAGGTGAAGACGCTTGCCTTGCCGCCATGGTCCCAGTACTGCCGGACACATCAGCGCGGCAACTTTTGTTGGTGGGCGCTTTGCCCGATGTTGTCGAGGATCAAGTCTTACAGCTTTTGACAGATCTCGGTATCGAGCCAGTGCATGTCCTGCCCGCTCCCCGGATCGACACGCAGCTGGCGATTGGGTCCGGTACCCGCTACGCCTTGCTACAGCCTTTCCTTGGGGATACAGATGCGGCGTTGCAAAAGCGTGGCGCGCAGCCCATCCGCGCACCTTTTCCGTTTGGAGAGGAAGGCACAACCGCTTGGCTTTGGGCGATTGCACAGACGTTTGGCGTCCCCCGTGACAGATTTGAGGCCGTGACCGCTGCGCCGCGCGCGCGGGCGCGTAAGGCGATCTCTCAAGCCGCCGCAGTGCTCAACGGCAAAAGGGTGTTCTTCTTTCCTGACAGCCAGCTTGAAATTCCCCTAGCGCGGTTTCTAACCCGCGAATGCGGGATGCAGGCCTTGGAGATCGGCGCGCCCTATATCCACAAAAGCCTGGTCGGGCCGGATCTCGATCTGCTCAGCGCAGGACCAATCCTTTCCGAGGGGCAAGATGTCGAACGCCAGCTTGATCGGGCCCGTGCCGCGCGGCCGGATCTGACGGTTTGCGGCCTTGGCCTTGCCAATCCGCTGGAGGCCGAAGGGCTCACAACCAAATGGGCGATTGAGCTGGTCTTCACCCCAGTTCACTTCTACGAACAAGCGGGCGATCTTGCCGGGCTCTTTTCCCGCCCCTTGGCGCGCAAGGCGGCGCTGCGGGTATGAAGCTTTCAGTCTGGACATATGAGGGCCCGCCCCATGTCGGTGCCTTGCGCGTGGCCACAGGTATGACAGGTGTGCATTATGTTCTGCATGCGCCTCAGGGCGACACCTATGCCGATCTACTGTTTACAATGATTGAGCGGCGCGACCACCGCCCGCCGGTGACCTACACCACCTTTCAGGCCCGCGATCTGGGGGCCGACACCGCCGATCTGTTCAAGCAAGCCTGTCAAGAGGCTTATGCGCGATTCAAACCCGAAGCCCTGATTGTTGGGGCGTCTTGCACGGCGGAGTTGATCCAAGACGACCCTGGCGGATTGGCCGAAACCATGGGGCTGCCCGTCCCTGTGATCCCCCTGGAGCTGCCCAGCTACAGCCGTAAAGAAAACTTCGGCACGGATGAGACCTTTTTCCAACTGGTGCGCCGCTTTGCCAAGCCCGTGCAGAGAACAGAAGCTATCAGTTGCAATATCCTAGGGCCAACAGGGCTTGGCTTTCGCCACCGTGACGATGTTGCGGAACTCACCCTGCTGCTGCGCGAGATGGGGATAGGCGTTAATGTAACCGCCCCAATGGGCGCACGCCCGTCTGACCTGGCGCGTCTAGGGGCTGCGCATTTCAACGTTCTGCTTTACCCTGAACATGGCGAAAGTGCTGCCCGCCACCTAGAGCGCACCTTGAGCCAGCCTTACACCAAGACCGTACCGATTGGTGTCGGTGCCACACGGGATTTCGTGCAGGAGGTAGCCAAGATAACATCGCTGCCGATCCAACTAGATGAAAGCCGCCTGCGCTTGCCCTGGTGGTCACGCTCTGTCGACAGCACCTATCTGACGGGCAAGCGTGTGTTTATCTTTGGGGATGCCACCCATGTCCGCACGAGTGCTCGTATCGCCCAAGACGAGATGGGCTTTGAGGTTGTAGGTCTGGGTTGCTACAATCGTGAGTTTGCGCGCGACATCCGGGCGCTCGCTAAAGACATTGGTGTGCCCGCAACCATTACAGATGACTACCTTGAGGTGGAAGTCGCCATTTCAGCCCTCAGCCCTGAATTGATCCTTGGCACACAGATGGAACGCCACATCGGCAAGCGTCTCGGCATTCCCTGCGCGGTGATCTCTGCCCCGGTGCATGTGCAGGATTTTCCCGCGCGCTATTCGCCCCAAGTGGGGTTTGAGGGGGCCAATGTCATCTTTGACACCTGGATTCATCCACTTGTCATGGGGCTTGAGGAGCATCTACTGACGATGTTCCGCGATGACTTTGAGTTTCATGATGCCGCTGGTCCCTCCCACCATGACACCGCGCCTCAGACGACAGCGCCCTCTGTCACGACGGGGTCTGACGTGATGGTCTGGCTGGCGGACGCTGAAAAGGAATTGAAGAAAATTCCGTTCTTTGTGCGTGGCAAAGCCAAGCGCAACACTGAGAAATTCGCCGCTGAGCGGGGCTTGGCGGAAATCTCCAAAGAAACCCTCTATGAGGCAAAGGCCCATTATGCGCGATGACAGCTATCTCCCCAGCTACCGCGTTGTGGTACTGACGCTGGACGCCCACACAAGTGCGAGCATGGCCCGTGTGCAAGAGCGACTATCGTGCGATTTTCCGGGCCTGTCGATCGAGGTGTTTGCCGCCGCTGAATGGGGCGAAAACCCATCTGCGCTGGAGCGGGCAAAAGCTGCCGTGGCCCAGGGCGATATCATCCTGGCCAATCTGATCTTCTTTGAAGACCAGATCAACGCCATTCTGCCCACGCTGCAAGCCCGCCGGGATCATTGCGATGCTATGGTAGGGCTAATCGCCGATCCCCAGATTGTGAACCTCACAAGAATGGGGGACCTTGATCTGTCCAAGCCTTCCTCTGGGGTGATGAAGTTTCTCAAACGTCTGCGGGGATCGAAAAAACCCTCTGGCACCAGTGGCGAAAAGCAAATGCGCATGTTGCGCCGCTTGCCCAAAATTCTACGGTTTATCCCTGGCAAAGCCCAGGATTTGCGCGCCTGGTTTTTGACCATGCAATACTGGCTGGGCGGGACGGATGAAAACATCGAAGGTATGGTGCGGTTTCTGATCAGTCGTTATGCCCGCGATGAAATGTTGCGCGGCGGCCTCGCGCCTGCTCCGGTGGAGGTGCCCGAGGTTGGCATTTATCATCCCGATACTGGTATTTCGGAAACGGCGGAGATGTTGCCCCGCCCGCCAAAGGCAGAGGCAACGGTTGGGCTTCTTCTCATGCGCTCTTATGTGTTGAGCGGCGATACTGCGCACTACGATCATGTCATCCGCACGTTTGAGGCCAAGGGCCTTGCGGTCATTCCCACCTTTGCGGGTGGGCTTGATGGGCGCCCGGCCATCACCAAGTTTTTCCACGGGCCTCAGGGTGTGCAGGTCGATGCCTTTGTTTCCCTCACGGGGTTTTCGCTTGTGGGCGGACCCGCCTATAACGACAGCACAGCGGCTGTTGAGACCCTTAAAGCACTCGATGTGCCCTATCTTGTGGCCCATCCCTTAGAGTTTCAAACCCTAGGCCAATGGGCCTCTTCCCCCCATGGCCTTGGCCCCGTCGAGACAACCATGCTCATCGCACTTCCTGAACTCGACGGGGCAACAAATCCCACGGTCTATGCGGGCCGCCACGGGGCAGACGGCTGCTCAGGGTGCAAACATGACTGCCAACTCCCGCTCACGGAAAAGGCCATGGCCCCCTGTCCAGAACGCATCGAAGTCTTGGCGGAAAAGACGCTGCGTCTGGCCCGTCTGCGGCGGAAAACCAATGCCGAGAAGAAGGTGGGGATTGTGCTTTTTGGCTTTCCCCCCAATGCGGGCGCGGTGGGAACCGCCGCGTATCTCAGCGTTTTTGAAAGCCTCTTCAATGTGCTGACGCGGATGAAGGCGGAGGGCTATGACCTTGAGGTGCCTGAAACTGTCGCGCTTTTGCGTCAGAGCATCTTGGAGGGCAACGCCCAAGACTACGGTCAGCAGGCCAATGTTGCGGCCCACGTTGATGCCGATACCATTGTGCGGACAACCCCGCCCTTGGCTGCGATTGAAAGCGTTTGGGGGCCCGCCCCCGGCAAACTGCAATCCGATGGACGTGGGGTGTTTGTCCTCGGTGCCCAATTCGGCAAGGTCTTCGTCGGTGTCCAGCCCGCCTTTGGCTATGAAGGTGACCCGATGCGGTTGCTGTTTGAGAAGGGCTTTGCCCCAACCCATGCCTTTGCCACCTTCTACATCTGGCTGAAGGCGATATTCCAAGCGGATGTTTTGTTGCATTTTGGGATGCATGGCGCGCTGGAGTTCATGCCGGGCAAGCAAGCAGGCCTTGGCGCACACGATTGGCCTGACAGGCTGATTGGAGAACTCCCAAATGTGTATCTTTATGCGGCCAACAACCCGTCTGAGGCAACGTTGGCCAAGCGGCGCTCCAATGCTGTGACTGTCACGCACCTGACCCCGCCGCTGGCGCAGTCGGGGCTTTACAAGGGCCTGTCCGAGCTCAAAGACAGCTTGATCCGCTATCGCGCCGCGCCGAACGGCGATGCGCGGGACGATCTGGCCATGTTGATTGCAGACCAGGCTCAGGCCGTTGATCTGGGTGGTGATCCAGAAACGCTCTGGCTGACACTCTTAGAAACGGAAGAGGCACTGATCCCCGATGGCCTGCATGTTGTGGGTCGCCCGATGACGGCGGACACCCGCAAGACTTATCTTGAGCTGATGCAAGCGGGAGAGGACGCGACGCAGGCCCATGTCGACACGCTGTTGCAGGAAGACGCGGAGCTTCCGGCCTTGATGCGGGCACTGTCGGCGCGGTTCATTCCGCCTGTCGCGGGCGGGGATCTGATCCGCTCTGCCGAGATCTTACCCACCGGACGCAACATTCACGCCTTTGATCCCTTTCGCATGCCCACTGCATTCGCCTGCCAAGAGGGTGCCAAACAGGCCGCGGCTTTGCTGGCCACCCATGACACGCTGCCGCGGTCCATCGCGCTGGTGCTTTGGGGGTCGGACAATATCAAGTCCGACGGCGGCCCGATTGCCCAAGCCCTTGCCTTAATGGGCTGCACACCACGGTTTGACAGTTTTGGACGTCTCGCAGGGGCCGATTTGATCCCGCTGGCAGAGCTGGGCCGGCCGCGCATTGATGTGGTGATGACGCTCTCGGGCATTTTCCGCGATTTGCTGCCGCTGCAAACCCGAATGCTGGCCGAGGCCGCGTATCAATGCGCCATCGCTGAAGAACCTTTGGAGCAGAACTTCATTCGCGCCCATGCTCTAAAGCACGCCGCACATATAGGTTGCAGCCTTGAAGAGGCCGCACTTCGGGTTTTTTCCAATGCCGAAGGTGCCTATGGATCCAACGTGAATATGCTGATCGATTCCAGTGCTTGGGAGGATGAGGGCGAGCTTGCCGAGGTTTACGAACGCCGCAAAGGTTTTGCCTATGGCCGCGATGGCAAAGCTGCCCCCGCGCAAGAGTTGTTGAAATCAGCGCTCGCGGATGTGGAGGTCGCCTATCAAAACCTCGAAAGTGTTGAGCTGGGCGTGACCACTGTAGATCACTACTTTGATACACTGGGCGGCATCTCGCGGGCGGTGAAGCGCGCCAAGGGTCAAGACTGTGCGGTTTACATTGGCGATCAAACCCGCGGCGGCAATGTGGTGCGTAAGCTTGCGGATCAAGTGGCCCTAGAGACCCGCGCCCGCAGCCTCAATCCAAAGTGGTTTGAAAGCCTGCTACAGCATGGCCACGAAGGGGTGCGCCAGATTGAAGCGCAAGTCACCAACACGCTGGGCTGGAGTGCCACTACAGGCCAAGTGGAGCCTTGGGTCTATCAACGCCTCAGTGAGACTTTCGTCCTGGATGAAGAGATGCGCACCCGTTTGGCGCGGTTGAACCCACAAGCCTCGGTCCGGATGGCGAATCGTTTGATTGAGGCCAATGACCGCGCGTTCTGGCAACCTGACACAGAGACACTTGCCGCCTTGCAAGATGCGGCTGATGCGCTTGAGGATCAGCTGGAAGGCGTTGCGGCAGAATGATGAAGAGAGGAACAGATCATGGCACTCGATAAAGCCCCCCTTCTGCACCGAGAGGACGGTGAAGGCTCGGTGCAAGTGCATCAAGACCCCACGATGAAGATCGAAGGCGCGAAGGTGTTCTCGGTCTATGGTAAAGGCGGGATTGGGAAATCCACAACCTCATCCAACCTGTCGGCAGCCTTTTCGCATTTGGGCAAGAAGGTTCTGCAAATCGGCTGTGACCCGAAACATGACAGCACTTTCACCTTGACGGGTCAGTTGCAACCCACTGTCATCGACATTCTCAAGGACGTGGATTTCCATGCCGAAGAGCTTCGCCCCGAGGATTTCGTCACCACCGGCTACAACGGTGTGATGTGTGTAGAGGCCGGTGGCCCGCCCGCGGGCACCGGCTGTGGCGGCTATGTGGTGGGCCAGACTGTTAAGTTATTGAAGCAGCACCATCTGCTGGAATCCACCGATGTCGTGCTTTTCGATGTTTTGGGCGATGTGGTCTGTGGCGGATTTGCGGCACCTCTACAACATGCCGACCGCGCGGTAATTGTGACCGCGAATGATTTTGACTCGATCTATGCCATGAACCGCATCATTGCCGCGGTGCAAGCTAAGGCGCGCAACTATGGCGTGCGGCTGGCGGGCTGTGTGGCCAACCGATCCCGCGACACAGATGAAGTGGATCGCTATTGCGATACCGTGGGCTTTAAGCGGATCGCGCATATGCCTGATGTCGATGCGATCCGGCGGTCGCGACTGAAGAAGAAAACATTGTTTGAGATGGCCGATGAAGACGACATCGTGATGGCGCGCGCTGAGTATATTCGCCTCGCCGAAACGCTGTGGCGCGGCACGGAACCGCTGGCCCCTGCGCCATTGGAAGATCGGCATATCTTTGAGCTTCTGGGGTTTGATTGATGAGCAATTATGGCAACACCCTTTCCCGTGTCGAAACTTATTTCGATAAGACGGCCACACAGGCCTGGGCGCGGCTGACATCTGATGCACCTGTCTCGGGCGTTCGGGCTACGGTGCGCGCAGGGCGGGATCGGATGCGAAGCGTTATGCTGGAATGTCTGCCACAAGACTTAAGAGGGGCGCATGTTCTTGATGCAGGCTGCGGCGCGGGCCAGATCACAAAGCGTTTGGCCGAACGCGGAGCAGAGGTAACGGCGATTGATCTGTCGCCAAACCTGATTGCGCTGGCGCAAAAGCGGGTGCCCTATCGGCTCCATAAGCACATCGCGTTTCAAACCGGAGATATGTTTGATCCGGCCTTGGGCCGATTTGATTATGTCCTCGCTATGGACTCGATGATCTATTACACAGCCAGCGATTTGGGGGCTAAATTGACCGGCCTGTCAAAGCGTATTGGGCAAAGTATTGTATTCACAGTTGCCCCGCGCACACCTGCGCTCATGGCATTTTGGACGCTTGGAAAGGTCTTTCCCAAGTCAAACCGCAGCCCCGTTATGGTTCCCCAATCACCGGCATATATGGCCAATGTGATCCGCCAAGCTGGGGGCAAGGGGCGCTTGAAGGTGATCGAACGGGTGAGTTCTGGGTTTTATATCTCCACATGTCTGGAGTATTGTCCATGAGCCAGGAGCGTCATCCTCTGACCCAGTTCACCTTGAACATGTTGCCGTTTTCGGATGCGGGATCCAAGGCGTTGCCGTTGCCGCAACTCCTGCGGTTATCGCTGTTTCAAATCAGCGTTGGCATGGCGGCGGTGATGCTTTTGGGCACGCTCAACCGCGTCATGATCGTAGAGCTGAACCTGGCTGCCTTCTTGGTGGCCGCGATGGTGGCCTTGCCAGTGTTGGTGGCCCCCTTCCGGGCCCTTCTGGGGTTCAAATCTGACACCTATCGCTCCGCCATTGGGTGGAAGCGGATCCCGTATCTTTGGTTTGGCACATTGTGGCAGTTTGGCGGACTTGCGATCATGCCTATGGCGCTGATTGTCTTGAATGGCGATGTCGCCATTGAAATTCCCTTCGCAGGCGAAGTGGCTGTGGCGCTGGCATTTGTGATGACAGGCCTTGGGATGCATATGACACAAACCGCAGGCCTGGCGCTGGCCGCCGATCGCGCGGATGAGGCCACGCGGCCACGTGTGGTCGCCCTGCTTTACGTTGCTCTGCTGGTTGGTATGTTTCTGTCCTCCATCATCCTAGGATGGCTGTTGCGGGACTTCTCAGAATTGCGCTTGATCCAGGTGGTGCAAGGGACAGCCGCTATGACGATGATCATCAACCTGATTGCGCTGTGGAAACAAGAAAGTATGGCCCCGATGAGTAAAGCCGCGCGCACAGCCCCCCCTCCGCGGTTTGCGGACGCTTGGGCGGATTTGACCCAAGGCGGCTATGCCGGACGGCTTTTGGCGGTGGTCTTTGTTGGGACCATGGCGTTCAACATGCAAGATGTGTTGTTAGAGCCCTATGGCGGTGAAATTCTGGGGCTCTCGGTCTCGGCCACCACCTATCTGACGGCCTCTTGGGCCATGGGGGCGCTGTTGGCCTTTGGCCTTGCCGGGCGCTGGCTGGCTGAAAACATGAACCCGTACCGCATGGCGGCGCGGGGCATTTTGATTGGCCTTGTCGCCTTTTCAGCGGTGATTTTCGCGGCCCCCCTCAACTCCACTGCGCTGTTTTTTACCGGCGCCTTTCTGATCGGCATGGGCGGCGGGCTGTTTGCCGTGGCCACTTTGCACGCCGCGATGACCATGCCAACAGGCGGTTTGGCTGGACGTGGCTTGGCCCTTGGTGCATGGGGCGCGGCACAGGCCACAGCCCAAGGGCTGTCCACAGCCATTGGCGGCGGCCTACGGGATCTGGTGAACACGCTGAGCATGGACGGCCTGTTGGGGCCTGCGCTCGCGCTGCCCACAACGGGGTATTCCGTTGTCTACCACCTCGAAATTGGGCTTTTGTTTTTGACATTGGCCTATCTGGGCCCGCTGGTGCGGGTGCATCGCAAAGACACGACCACAACCCAAAGGGGGCAGGCCAAACTCGGACTGGCTGACTTCCCCACATGATCCACCGGAGGACACTCTATGATAGAAGACGGACTTGTATTTTTTGGAAACTTTGACTTAGCGTCACTTTCCATTTGGCTGTTTTGGGGCTTCTTCGCCCTGCTGATTTACTATCTGCAGACGGAAAACATGCGTGAGGGCTATCCGCTTGAAAACGACGATGGCACAGAGGCCTCTAACCAGGGACCTTTTGCGGTGCCAACACCAAAGACCTTTAAGCTGTCCCATGGACGCGGTGAGAAAACCGTGCCCGATATGCAGCCCGAGAACCGGACATTGGCATTGGAGCAAAGCGAGGCGGCCAATGGCTTTCCGTTCGATCCCACCGGCGATCCTTGGAAAGACGGGGTTGGCCCAGCCTCTTGGGCGCCGCGCCAAGACGTGCCAGAGCTTGACGGCCACGGTCATGCCAAGATCGTGCCTATGGGGCGCACTGATGGTTTCCATGTCTCGGCTGGGCGTGATCCCCGCGGCATGACGGTTTATGGTGGCGATGGCCAAGCTGGTGGAACGGTCTCCGATATGTGGATCGATGCGGCAGAGGCCATGGTGCGCTATCTTGAGGTCGAAGTCTCTGACGGAAGCAAGCGCCTTGTGCCGATCACACTCAGCCGGATCAAGTCAGATCGTGTGGTGGTGCGTTCCATCTTTGGCGCGCACTTTGCGGATATCCCTACCATCAAATCGCAAAGCCAAGTGACCTTGCTGGAAGAAGACAAGATCGCAGCCTTCATAGGCGGTGGCACGATGTATGCCAGTGAGAAACGCGCGGAGCCTTTGCTCTGTTAAGCGATAAGGAAAGTACTACCATGGACGACCACGACGATTTTGCACAAGAGCCGGTCAAAGGCCTGCCAGAGGCCCTGCCCCCGGGGGAAACCATCCTCTGGCAGGGACGCCCAGATATTTGGGCGCTGGCGCGGGAGGCGTTTGCGATCCGTGCTGTGGCGGTGTGGTTTGTTCTGCTTTTCTTCTGGCGCATGATCTCTGTCAGTGATTTGGTTGGTTGGGGCGCGGCGGCGGCGGATGCTACGCTCTTTTTGGTGATGGGAGCGGTGGTTTGCTTGATCCTGCTGGTATTGGCGCGGACCATGGCAAAGCTGAGTGTCTACTCCATCACCAATCGCCGCGTTGTGATGCGGATCGGTGCAGCCCTGACCATCACACTCAATTTTCCCTTCTCGAAAATCGCCGCCGCGAACCTCGAGCTGCGCCGCGATGGAACCGGCACCATTGCCCTAAAGACCTTGGGCACAACCCGGTTCTCTTACCTTGTGCTGTGGCCGCATACGCGGCCCTGGCGCATTGCCCGCACAGAGCCTGCTCTGCGCTGCATTCCTGAGGCGGCAAAAGTCGCCCGTCTCTTGGCCGAAGTGGCCGAACCTGAAATCGCCAAACCGCAAATCTCCCGGGTCTCAGACACCCAGATGAAGTTTTTGGCGGCAGAATAAGGACCTATTATATGACGACCAACACCCCAAAATTCATTGATCGGGAAAGGGATCTGATCCCCCCTGTTTTAATCCGCGCGATGCTGTTTCTCGCGCTCTCCACCCTAGGGCTGGCCACATTTGCCACACTCAGCAATCGCCCGCATGAGGCAACACCCCTGGCAGAGGGTGACGCACTCATCGTTGCCGAAAGGCTTTTTGTCCTCACCGGGGATCCCGTGACCGGGGCCGCACGCCTGACAGAGCCAGATGGCACTTTGATCAACGACTACGGCATCAACGAAGGCGGTTTTTTGGTCACGATGCTGCGCGTTGTCAAACGTGCACGCCTGCAGCGGGATGTGCCGCTTGCGGCACCGCTGCGGTTGGTGCAATTCGAGAATGGGCAACTGACCTTGATTGATCCTGAAGGTGGTTGGTCCACCACATTGAATGGCTTTGGAGCGGACAATGAAGCCGTCTTTGCCCGGCTTTTGGAGGACTAAACCATGGGATGGATAACACGAGACATCGAAGAAGCGCCCTGCACGGTCGAAGTGTCGCATTGCTTTGAAAGCCTGCACGCCCATGTTCGGTTTAACAATGGGGCTGTGGTCTATCCTGGTGATGAGGTCCAAGTTCTGGGGCCAGAGATCATGGCACCATTTGGCGAAGTGGTGCGCGAAGATCGAACCGCCAGGATCAAACGCGCCAGCACGTTGGAGCGGTTTTGGACGCGCTGGACCGGGGATTTTGAAGTTATGGAGTTATGTGAATTTTCGTTTACAGAGGGAGTGAAGGTATGAACGTCCAGACAAAACATTCCGCCGATGCCCAAACCGTGGAAGAAGCCTTTGCCGCGCAAAACTATGCCGATGCCATCACCGACAGCAAAACCGCCACCGAAGCGGCCCTGAAAAGCACATTGTTGACACCGCGATTTTATACCACCGATTTTGATGAGCTTGATGCGATTGACGTCAGTCCGGTGCGCGCCGAATGGGATGCGCTGATTGAGCAAATGAAATCAGACCCTAACAAAGGCCATTTCAAAAAAAACGAAGATTGGGATCAGATCGACTGGGATGGGATGGAACCGCAGCTCAAGGCGGAGTTTATCGACTTTCTGGTGTCCTCTTGCACATCAGAGTTTTCCGGTTGTGTGCTTTACAAAGAGATGAAGCGGCGCGGATCCAATGCCGACATCACGACGCTTTTTCAGATGATGGCGCGGGATGAGGCGCGGCACGCAGGCTTTATCAATGACGCTTTGCGGGAAGCTGGCATCGCGGTGAATCTGGGTTTTTTGACGCAAGCCAAAAAATACACCTATTTCCGGCCTAAGTTTATTTATTATGCCACGTATCTGAGTGAGAAGATCGGCTATGCCCGATATATCACGATTTTCCGGCATCTGGAAAAGCATCCCGAAAACCGCTTTCACCCCATTTTCAAATGGTTCAAGGAATGGTGCAACGATGAGTTCAGCCATGGCGAGGCTTTCGCCCTTTTGATGAAGACCGATCCGAAGCTGACGGCAGGCACCAATAAGTTGTGGATCAAGTTTTTCCTCACCGCCGTTTATGCCACGATGTATGTGCGCGATCATCAACGCCCTGCGTTCCACAAAGCGCTGGGGGTCGATATCGGTTGGTACGATCAAGAAGTGTTCCGCAAAACCTCAGAACTGTCTAAGCAGGTTTTCCCACTGACGCTGAATATTGATCATCCCAGCTGGTTGCCGATGCTGGAAGTCTTGCGTAAGGCCAATCTGGCCATTGATGAAGCCGAAAAACGCGGTGGGTTCGGCGGCTGGGCCTCGAAGATGGTGCACAACATTAAAGGCGGGTTGGCTTTTGTGCGTCTGTTGATCATCCCTTCCGTGCGCAATACACCGCCTGAAAGCACCCGTTTGGAGCCTTGCTACTGATGCTCTCAAGTCCTTGGATCGCCGCGCTTTTCGCGCTTTTCGCCTGGTGGTTTTCCACCGGGGCGATCCTGTTGATGGTGCGCCGCGCGGACCATTCAAACAGACATCTTTGGGTGGTCTTGGCCAATCTGCCCATGCTGGCGTTGGGCGGTGTGGGGCTTTGGGTCTCTGCGCAAGAGATGTCTGCGCCTATGGTTTACTTGGCCTTTATCTCTGCGCTGTTTGTGTGGGGATGGATTGAATTGGCGTTTCTGACCGGCATTATCACCGGTCCCAACCGCCAGCCCTTACAAGGCAGCGAGCCTGAGTGGGAACGGTTTTTGCGCGCCTGGGGTACAATCGCTTATCACGAGCTTGTGCTGGTTGGTGTTCTGAGCGCTCTCATTTGGATGAGTTTGTCCGCAGCAAACTCATTTGGGTTAGCGGTTTTCGCGCTGCTCTTTGGGGCGCGCCTTTCGGCCAAGCTCAACCTTTATTTGGGCGTGCGCAAAGTGAACACGGAGTTTATTCCCAGCCCCCTTGCACACCTGCCCTCACACTTCCGCCGGGCAAAGATCAACTGGCTGTTCCCAACCTCTGTGACGGTTCTCAGCTTTATTGTCTTTGCGGGGGTGGAACGGATCACGACTGTGGATGACTTTGCCCTTGGCATAGGCTACGCCCTGTTTACAACGCTAACCGCGCTGGCGCTATTGGAACATTGGTTGATGTTCCTGCGCTTGCCTGATGAAAAACTCTGGCGCTGGATGTTGCCCAGCCGCCCCAAGAAACCATCCCTGGGAGGACCACTCGATGCCTTTTGACCAGCTCTTTAAAGATCAACTGGCCCGTTTGAAAGAAGAGGGCAACTACCGCATCTTTGCCGAACTCGAACGGCACTGTGGCAGTTTTCCCAATGTCACGAACCATGGGTCGGGCAGCGATAAAGTGACGGTCTGGTGCTCGAACGACTATCTTGGTATGGGTCAACACCCCGATGTGGTGCATGCGATGGTCAAGGCGGTGGAAGCTCATGGAACAGGGGCCGGCGGCACGCGCAATATCTCCGGCACCACACGGCGGCACGTGGAACTGGAGGCCGAACTTGCCGATTTGCACAACAAGGACGCGGCGCTTCTGTTTACCTCGGGCTATGTCTCGAATTGGGCCACGCTGAGCACTCTTGGCAGCCGCTTGCCCAATGCGGTGATCTTGTCAGATGCGCTCAACCATGCCAGTATGATCGAAGGGATCCGGCATGCGAAATGCGATAAAGTGATCTGGCGTCATAACGATCCTGAGGATCTCAACGCCAAACTTTCAAAGGTCCCCGCCAATGCGACGAAAATCGTCGCGTTTGAGAGTGTCTATTCCATGGATGGGGATATCGCGCCAATCGCGGAAATACTAGATGTCTGTGAGGCCCATGGTGCGATGTCTTACATTGATGAAGTCCATGCCGTGGGCATGTATGGCCCCCGCGGCGGCGGTGTGGCTGAAGAACAGGGACTGATGGATCGGATCACCTTGATTGAGGGCACATTGGGCAAAGCGTTTGGCTGTATGGGCGGCTACATCACCGGCTCTGTGGCGCTGTGCGATTTTATTCGCAGCTTTGCCAGTGGTTTTATCTTCACCACAGCACTTCCGCCTGCCGTGGCTGCTGCAGCAAAGACTTCGATCGCACATCTCAAGACATCGGATGTTGAGCGTAAAGCACAAAAGCGCCAAGTTGCCCAATTGCGCAGGCGGCTCGATCAAGAGGGCATTCCGCATTTGCGCAACCCTAGTCACATCATTCCTGTAATGATTAAAGACCCGGTAAAATGCCGTATGCTCTCCGATTATCTGATGCAGGAATTTGGCATTTATGTGCAGCCCATTAACTACCCCACAGTCCCAAAAGGGACCGAGCGTTTGCGCTTTACCCCTGGGCCTCTCCATACGGATGCAGATATTGAACATCTTGTAGGCGCGCTAAAGCATTTATGGAAGCAATGTGCCGTTGCCCACGCGGTTGCCTAAGCGCGTTCTTGCACTAACCTTATTTTAGACGTTGATCCACGCCAAGAAAACGTGGAAAAGCGCATAAAATACTTTAAACAGAGTGAGGAGACTCGTCATGAAAATCACCCGCCGTGAACACCTTGGCCTTATGGCTGGCGCTGCTGCAACTGCAGCCATTCCTGGGCTTGCAAATGCGGAAAGTCATTCAACGGAAGAGCCCGTGACCCACATCGTCGAAATGCTCAATGCAGATCCCGAAAATAGCAGAGAACGCAACGTTTTCGTGCCAGACATTGTGCGCGCGAAAGTCGGCGATACCATCAAGTTCGTGAACGCAGACCGTGGCCATAACTCACAAATCGACGAAGATATGATGCCCGAGGGCGGAACCGAATGGAAAGGTCGCATTAACGAGGAAATCGAAGTGACCATCGATGTCGAGGGCGCCTATGGCTACTACTGCCAACCCCATCGTGCCACAGGCATGGTTGGTTTGATCTTAGTTGGCGATGTGTCTGGCAACTATGAAGCAATTAAAGGCGTTCGTCAGCGTGGGCGCGCCAGAGCACGCTATGAATCGATCTTTGAACGTGCCGATGAGCTGTTGGCCTCTGAAGAAGCTTAAATCGTAAAATATGTGCACTTAGCGCCCTGGGATAACTCTCAGGGCGCTTGTTACTGTTGTAATGAAAACCCCTTTCCCTGTTAAATTTTAAGGGTTTTCGCACAAAATGTTGTTCTTTCTTGAAAATATAGTATACGTTTTGAGATAGGTTTCTAAACTTGTACTATCGAGGAGACAATAAAAATGAGTGTAAAACCCATGACAAAGACACAACTTGTCGCCGCTCTAGCCGCGAAGATGGAGAGCGACAAAAAAACTGCTGCAACCGCATTGGATGCGTTGTGCGATTTGGTCACAGAAGAAGTGTCTGGTGGGGGTGCAATCACACTTCCTGGTATTGGTAAAATTGCATGCCGTGATCGTCCTGAGCGCATGGTTCGAAACCCCTCTACAGGCGAACAACTCAAAAAAGAGGCAGATCGCGTGATAAAAGTGACGGTTGCCAAAGCCCTGAAAGATAGCATTAACGCTTAACGCCTCAGTATCTAACGTTTGACCTGAAGAACAATCTTCCCGATGTGGTCGGAACGCTCCATCCGGGCATGCGCGTGTAGGGCGTCTTCTAAAGGAAAGACGGTGTCCATAACGGGGGCCATACGTTTGGCCTCAAGCCACGGCCAAATGTTACGATGAAGGTCATCCGCAATGCGCGCTTTCGCAAGATCTGATTGTGGTCGCAGTGTTGAGCCGGTCAAGGTCAACCGTCGGGTCATGATCTGCGCGAAATTCACCGCCACCTTAGAGCCTTGCAGAAAAGCGATTTGAACCAGTCGTCCGTCATCTTTGAGTGCTTTAACATTGCGTGGCAAATAGTCCCCACCCACCATGTCAAGAATAAGGTCTGCCCCGCCCTCGGCTTTTACAACGTCAACGAAATCTTCCTCCCGGTAGTTTATGGCCCGTGCGGCCCCAAGGGCCTCACACGCCTGGCATTTCTCAGCCGTGCCAGCCGTGGTGAACACAACCGCCCCCCAAAGCTTGGCCAGTTGAATGGCCGTTGTGCCGATACCGGAACTGCCCCCATGGACCAAGAACACTTCGCCCGCACGTAAACCACCGCGCGTGATCACATTAGAATAGACCGTGAAAAGGGTCTCACACAAGGCGGCGGCTTCTGCCATGCTCAGACCCTTTGGGATCGGCAGAGCATGATCTTGATGGGTCAGCGCATACTCCGCATAGCCGCCCCCGGGCAACAGTGCCGTGACTGCATCGCCTGCGGACCAGCGCGTGACCCCTGGTCCAACCGCCGCAACCCGGCCTGCCGCTTCAAGCCCTGGCAGATCGCTGGCACCTGCAGGCGGCGCATAAAGCCCCAGACGCTGAAGGACATCGGGGCGATTGACACCGGCATGATCGACAGCAATCAAGATTTGTCCGAACCCAGGTTCTGGGACCGAGCGGTCAACCAGCTGCAAAACCTCAGGCCCGCCGGCAGAAGTAATCTCTATGGCGCGCATTCTCTTACCCCCCAGACAGTTAAATGCGCCCGGGCATGCCGTCTTGGCGCTTAGGCGCTTTGATTCGGCTCATCACCCAAAGAGGCCCAGCAAACGCCGTTTTGAACAGGGGATTATTGTTCACATGACCTTTGATTTTTTCGATCTGCATCACATTTTCGATCCGTCGGTCCAGAAACTCCCAACTTGCGGCGTGATCTGGGGATTGGTCCCCCAACCAATACAAAAGCGTTGACCCGTATACGCCAGAGAGCGTCAGGCGTTTCGTATACCAATTCACATCCTCAGATGTATCGCCCAAAGCGCGCCAGATCATATCAGCCGTTTGCCAAAGCGCCTTGCTGCCATCACTGGCATAGAGGGGCAGGGCAAAAAGCGCCGCGGCACGCCGCACAGCTTCTTTATGCGCTTCAACAGCTTGCAGGCGTTTTCGCACGGCGGTTGTCACACGGTCCCTGTACCGCAAGGCCGAAAGGTCCGTCTCTGCCAAGGTTTGCGCCGTGGCCGCATCTCGCATTTTATGAAACGCCAAGGCCAAATCAACGGCCCCGCGCGGTAACAAGGCCCGTGCAAGGGCCGG
>CAWUJT010000020.1:0-25783 GCA_963922715.1 uncultured Thalassobacter sp. | reverse complement strand
GGATTTACGTCTGGCATGCAAGCCCTGTCAGAGGCGCTGACACGATCGCCAGAAACCACGGAATGATCTAAACGGCCCGCAGCGCCAACACAGCGTTCAAGCCGCCGAACGCAAACGCATTGGATAGGACAACGCGCACTTTTGCTTCTCGTGCTGTGTTAGGCACAACATCGAGCGCACATTCTGGATCAGGTTCTTCATAGTTTATTGTTGGTGCAATCACACCCTCGCGCAGGGCCATCAAACACGCCAAAAGCTCAATCGCGCCCGTTCCCCCAATGACATGGCCATGCATGGATTTTGTTGATGAAATCATCACCGTGTCAGCTTGTGGGCCAAGAGCCGCGGCCACCGCGGCACATTCTGTTTTGTCGTTGGCAGCTGTGCCTGTGCCATGGGCATTGATGTAACCGACATCATCGGGAGAAATACCCGCATTCTTTATCGCGCCCCGTATCGCCCGTTCTGCCCCTTGCCGCGACGGCATCACAATATCGGACGCATCCGACGTCATCGCAGATCCAATCACTTCGGCAAGGATATCTGCCCCACGGGCACGCGCGTTCTCATAGTCCTCAAACACAAAAATGCCGGCACCTTCCCCTTGAACCATGCCATTGCGATTGGCACTAAACGGGCGGCACCCATCTTTTGACATAACCCGCAGCCCTTCCCAGGCCTTCACCCCTCCGAAACACAGCATCGACTCAGCGCCCCCTGTGATCATGACTTTCGTGCTGCCTGATCGTATCAAATCAAACGCGAGCCCCATGGCATGGTTAGAAGAGGCACAGGCTGTGGCGACTGTGAAACTTGGCCCTTTCAGATTATGAACCATCGAAATATGGGACGCAGCCGCGTTGTTCATCAGTTTGGGCACCACAAAGGGATGCACCCGGTTTTTACCCTCTTCATAAACCGTGCGGTAGTTTTCATCCTGGGTGGTTAATCCGCCACCCGATGTGCCCAAAACAACACCACATTGTGCGGCAAGCGCGCCTGAAAAGCTCAGGCCGGATTGACCAATCGCTTCCTCTGCGGCAAGCAGGGCAAACTGTGTATAGCGGTCATAAAGTGCGATCTGCTGGCGGTTGAAATGCTCGTTGGCTTCATAGGCACGCACCTGCCCGCCGATTTTGATCGCCAGCCGGTCAACATCGCGGATATCAAGCGGCCCAATGCCACACTGACCCTCACGCATAGCGCTATATGTGTCTGCCACATTGGCACCCAGGGCATTGATGGTGCCAGCGCCGGTGATCACAACGCGGTGCATTATGTCTTTGCAGAGATCAGTTTCTCAACTTCCTGCGCAATCGTGCGCACGGAAGAGAGATCGAAATCACTGGCCTCGGGCTCATTCGCATTGAACGGAACGGAAATATCAAATGCTTCCTCGATCGCGAAAATGCTTTCGACAATTCCCAGGCTATCGATGCCTAGATCCTCGAGTGTCGACTCCAACGTCACATCTTCAACCTCAAGCATCGCTTGCTCGGCGATAATTTCAATAACTTTCTGCTCAATCTCGGCCGTCATAAAGCCCCCACTCTGGTGTTTATTTTGATCTAGTCACTTGTTTTGGATTTGAATAGAGCTTTCTTTAATTCTGCCACGTCTTTTGCCAGGCGCGGCAAGCGGCGGGTGTATTTGTAAATCGATAAATGCGTCTGTGTATCGAGGGCGGGGTGCCCTAAGATGACAGCGCCGGCGTGAACGCGGGTGAATATCTTGGTGGCCCCGCCCGCCACCACATCATCGCCGATTGTGATGTTATCATTCACGCCACATTGACCGCCCAGTATGACTCGATTCCCAATTCTTGAACTGCCTGCCATACCAACTTGGCCACAGATCAAACAATCCTCCCCGATCTGATTGTTGTGCCCAATGTGGACAAGATTATCCACCTTGGTCCGATCTCCGATCCGGGTGTCCACAATCGTGCCTTTGTCGATGCAGGTGTTGGCCCCAATCTCAACATCGTCACCAATGGTGACAGAAGCTAGGGAATGAATACGCTGCCAACTTTGCGCTTTCAAAGGTCCTTGATCCCCCAATGTGCGACGGGCCCGCTCTACACCGGACTCTTCTTCTGTGACAAATGAAAAGCCGTCAGCACCGATCACAGCACCCGGTTGGCAGATGAAGCGGTCCCCAATTGTGACACGGGCACCAATGCGCACACTTTCCATAATAAGTGCGTTGCGGCCCATCTGTGCGCCTTCTGCGATAGAGACATGGGCCGCAACCCGAGCATTTTGACCTATCCGCACATTTGGCCCAATATAGACAAAAGGCCCAACCGCCGCACCATCTTCGATAAGGGCACTTTCATCAATAACAGCAGAGGGATGTATTCCAGCCTGAATGTTTGGCCCCGCATCAAGCGTTTGGGTCAGCCGGGCCATGGCCAGTCGCGCCCGTGGCACTTTAATAGCCGCGACAAGACCATAAGCCTGCCAATCCGCATCCGGCCAAATAATCGCCGCTTTTGCTCGACTTGATTTCAGAGCGTCCTCATAAGTCGGCGACATCGCAAGTGCCAAGTCATCAGGCCCCGCTTCATGTGGGGCGCATGCATGGTCTATTATGACATCGGCATCCCCTAAAACCTCCGCGTCAAGTGCCTGTGCAATCTTGCCTACTGTAAAGGGCATCCCACGTCTTTCTCTTTTTATGTCTTAAGACTGATGAAGAGGCTGAGATACCTCAGCTGGCAACCTGCGGGATATCAACCCCAACCGCACGCATGGCCCGCAAGATTTTGGCGTCTCGTCCGTAAACATCTTCGCGAAAATGTATACGGCCCACATCATCCACCCAAGCTGTCCAATAAACAAGGTGAACACCGATTGGCTGCTCTAAGTAGACATATTCTTCTTTTCCCCGTCTCAACACACGATTAAAGGCAGCTTCAGGATCAGCTTCTTGAGGGGCGAGTAAATGGTAAGCAAGCTCAAACGGACGGGCCACACGGATACAACCATGTGAGAATGTTCGAATGTCCCGATTGAACAGTCTTTTTTGTGGCGTGTCATGAAGGTAAATATTCCATCGGTTTGGGAACATGAATTTCACAAGGCCCAAAGCATTGGAACGCGAAGGGGCTTGCTTAAGATCAAATGGAAACGTCTCTTCATCAAACTGCGTGAAATCGATCTGCTCAATCACCCCAGGATCAATCTGCTTTCCATCGCTAAACAAGCGCAAGTGCCTTGCCCCACCTGTCTGCAATTCAGGCAAATATTCCTTAACAGCAATAGACCGCGGCACATGCCAGGTCGGATTGATCACCATATACGTCATCTCATCAGAAAATTCAGGCGTTCTGCGATCATATTCATTTGCGCCAACCACCACACCTGTCTCAAACGTGACATTGCCATGATCCACGACGTAGGCACGAAATTCAGCAAGATTCACGAACACGTGACGCGGCTCAAGCGGTTTGTTCATCCAACGCTGTCTTTCCAGGCCCACCAACACCTGGCCCAATCGATCTTCAACACTTGCATTGATGGAGCTGAGCGTCGCGGGCCCCACAATACCATCTGGGTTATAACCTTGATCGATCTGGAACGCGCGCACGGCGTCTTCCAAGTCCTCGTCGAATGTCGCTGCCGCGGTACGGGATAAGTATCCCATACGGATCAAGCGGTTTCTCAAATTCAAAACTTGCGGGCCTTGATCACCAAATTCCAACCGCCTGGCACGCACGGGTGGCCCCCACCCGCCTTGCTCTTGAACGGCAACCAAGCGATGCATCTCGCGCAGCAATCCGTCATAAATTGGGTTTTGGGGCCACAGACTGTGGACAAATGCAAAAGGATCATCCTGGTTTGCAATACCGTTCAACACCAAGATCGCATCAAACGCGGGCTTTTTCAGCACCATGCCGTCGTCGATGGAACGTGGTGACAGAAACCCAACGGACACATCACGTGCATAGTTGAGAAAAATATGACTCATTTGGACGTCAAGACGCCCAAGATCCGCGCTTGTACGCGCCGCTGAAAAGGCTGTTTCTATGGCGCTCAGATCATAGCGTTTTTCAGGAAGTCCGTGATCGCCTGCCGTCGATGTTGCCCAAGCCAAGGCGCGCCGTCGTTCAGAGGCATCAGGACCGATCCATACCGGCTCAAACCCCCTTTGCCGGTAAAAGGTAAGAATATCTTCATTGCGCAGATTTAGCGAAGCTTCTGCAATCGATTGATTGATAAGACCGACACCCGCAGAAACAACAGTCGCGGTTACAGAAAAAACAATCGCAAGTGTGACCGTAAATATACGCATTGTGCTCGTGCCCCCATGATCAGTACGATCATTCTAATTCTATTTATCGCATCACACAAACTATTGTTCTATTCATTATTAAGAAACAAGATGTCTTTATTGATGCCTATTACAGAATGTATTTGGACTGTGACGCCTTATATTGGCAAAAAATTGCCTAAAACTCTAAGGATATCCTCTGAAAGGCAATACACATTGATGTGAGGGGTCAAAATGCGATACATGATGAGAAGATTAATTATAGTAACAGCGTCTGTGACACAAAAAACGGGCACTTATTTATGACTAAAAAAATATTAACGCGGCGCGGTGTTCTTGCCGCCTTTTCAGCAACATTTGTGTTATCTGCCCCTACATACTCCAAAGCCGCTGGTTTTTTGAGAGGTGCAGGAGATATAAGACGTTTTTCTTCTCATAATGCAAGAACTGGTGAAAGCATCGACATAATTTATTGGATTGAAGGTAAATATGTACGGGATGCATTAAGCGAAATAAACTTCTATATGCGGGATTGGCGTCGTAATGAAGTGCATACAATCGATACACGAGCAATCGATATCATAGCTGCCGTGCACAATTTGTTAGATGTGAGTGAGCCCTATTTACTTCTATCTGGATATCGATCTCCGAAAACAAACTCTGCGCTGCGATCAAATTCGCGCGGAGTAGCCCGGAATTCTTTGCACATGCGAGGTCAGGCAGCGGATTTGCGTTTATCAAGCCGAAGCGTCAACCAAATTGCACGCGCAGCCCAGTCTTGTCGTGCGGGCGGTGTTGGACGATATTCTCGTTCAAACTTTGTTCATATGGATTGTGGGTCAGTCCGGTCTTGGGGAAGTTAAGCTTAGGCTTTAATCACATCGCGCCATACATACGTCATCAAGTTCAAAGCCTTTTGCTGTATGCACCCGAAGAACTTCAAAACGTATCAGCCAAGCTCTTTTTCAGCGTTGTATTTTTGCATATCGGTATTTCGGTAGATCCGACATGAGCCCAGAGGTGGGGGCAAGATAAAGGCTCATGCCGGAATTGAGTTTTCACTCTCTACACATACACATATGCACGGCGTTTGGGGCTTGATGAGGGAAGATCAAAGGTATTTTCGCGGCAAATTTGTGACACATGTTGACGGCAGAAGGATTCTCATCAAACTGCCACATATGATGACAAATTTAGCACGGATCGCACCCACCGTTGTGCATTTTCACCGCAAAGAACTGTCTTTGATCATCTCTTTATATGGGCAGATGGTCGCCATCGGTGAGTGGCGGGACTATGCAATTTCAGCGCTCAGCGACAAGGCGGTTTTTTCTGTGTTTCGCCGCACGGCAGAGCACCCCCTTTACAGAATCGAGAAATGTCCAAAGCTGTCTCAGCGACAAGGGGCCTACAGTGTCATCGGACTGGATGGCCGTATCCTCAAACGCGGCCATGATTTACGCCACGTGTTGCGTGTTTTTGATCGCAAGCTTATTCGCGCCGCGCCATGAAAACAGAAGCTTAACTGCGACCTTTCCAGGGTACGAGCCACTTTTCGGCCATACGCATCAGAATATCGATGCCAAAGCCAATGATCCCGATCAAGATGATCCCCATTACGACGATATAGGTCTGTTGAAATTTTGCAGCTGCGGTAATCATCATTCCCGCCCCCACGTTGGCCGCCACCAATTCTGCCGCCACAACCGTTCCCCAGCACACCCCCATAGCAACACGCGCTGCTGTAAATATCTCTGGCAATGAATTTGGGATGATCACGTGGCGCAAGATCTGCCCTTTCGACGCGCCAAGGGAATAGGCGGCATGAACCTTGGTGATATTAACCCCCGAGACCCCGGCCCGTGCGCCAATCGCCATGATCCAAAGCGCTGCTAAAAATAGCAGAACAATCTTGCCTGTCTCATCAATGCCGAACCAAATGATGACCAACGGGATTAAGGCCAAAGGCGGCACAGGGCGCATAAATTCAACGATGGGGTCAAACCAGCCCCGGAACCAATTCGAAAGCCCCATGGCATAGCCCAAGGGAATACCGACCAGCGCCCCAAGCACAAAACCCGCAATCACGCGAAAGAGGCTATAGCCAAGATGCTCCCAGAGTGTGAAATTGCGAAAGCCGTCACGCGCCACCTCGACCACCGCTTGCCAAACACGTTCCGGACTGGGCAAGTAAAGTGGTTGCATCTGGACACCTGTAGACGGGGCGAAGTTCAGCGACCCTTTGTCTGTCATCGTCACCCGCCCATCGGCCACCCGCACATAACCCCCAGGCTGAATTTCTGTACCATTCACGGCGACAATCGTTACCTCGCCTACGTCGTTGCGCTGCACACGGACAAGTTTGGAGCGCCAAACGCCAACCTTATCACTGTCGTTCAAGGCAAACCCATCACCTGGATCAACCGCAGGCGCATCCGCTTCTGTCCCCACGGGAAACACAATGATACGCACATCTGCATCATCGCGCTCTCCCGCTGCGTTTTCAGCCGTATAGGTAAAGCTTGTCTCCCCTTCAAAAGGTCCCGGCACGTGGATGGGCACGAGCTTAGAGCCCGTAAATGCGCCCCAGATCAAAAACAATACAACCACAGAAATGACAGAGGCCCAGCGGTTGGGGACAACTGCGCTCTCATCCCCGAAGGTCACGGTTTTGAGGGACGTATAATCCTTGGGCCTTGTGCGCGCCTGAAAGGCTTTGACCGCCAGCATCGCCCCAACAAAAAGGCCAATATAGACCGCCAGGATCAGCAAACCCGTCATCTCAAGCCCCTTCTGCCCGGCCCATGATTTCTTCTTCCATTTCCCAAATCATCCCAAGGATTTCTTCGCGCGTGTCCGCAAATCCTTCTGATTTTTTGACCTCGCGCAAATCCGCGCCCACCCCTTGTTCCGCAAAAGGCAGGCGGTATTCTTTGTGAATGCGCCCCGGACGCGGGGCCATCACCAAAAGCCGTTCCCCCAACAGCAGGGCTTCTTCAACCGAATGGGTGATCAGAATGATCGTCTTACCCGTCTCTTTCCACAGATCGAGAACCAAGCCCTGCATCTTTTCGCGCGTCAAAGCATCCAACGCGCCCAGCGGTTCATCCATCAAGATCACGTCCGGGTCGTTGGCCAAGCACCGCGCCAAGGCCACCCGCTGTTGCATCCCGCCCGACAGCTCATAGACCATTTTGTCCTTGAAATCCTTCAGGCCCGTAATCTCAAGAAGGTGATCCGATGTCTTCCGCCGATCCGCGATATGGACGCCCTTCATACGGGGGCCAAACTCAACATTATCACGCACGTTCATCCACTCAAACAGCGCCCCTTGCTGAAACACTATGCCGCGTTCAGCATCAGGGCCGATGACGTCGTGACCGTTGAGGGTGATGCGGCCTTCGGTGGGGGCCAAAAACCCACCGACGATGTTCAAAAGCGTGGTCTTGCCACAGCCGGAGGGGCCAAGGACGCTCAGAAGCTCACCCTGCTTAAGATGCAAAGACACATCTTTTAAGGCCTGTACATACCCTCCATTCGGCAGGTCAAACCGCATAGAGAGATTTTTGATCTGTAGTCCAGACATACAAACGGCCCCTGTTCAAAAAACAAGGCGATGGGCCACGCCCCACCGCCTTGCTGGGAGGTTTCTTATTAGTCAAGAACCTCAGACAGCGGCCCAACGTCCACCGCATCTTCATATGTCTGCAAGGCCGATGGGATTGATCCAGCGTCCGCGAACACGCCCGCCACGCCCAGCATGAAGTCGGCCGCTCCACCGCCAAGCCACTTATCGCCGAGCTGTTCTTCAACCCCGGGGAAGACAAATGTCGCCATCGTTTCTGCCGTGGCGTCTTCTTCCATGCCTGCATCCGCCGCGATCACAGGGATCATCAACGCTTTGGTCGCGGCATCGCCAGAGTTCCACATGGTGTTCATCGCCGCTGTGATTTGCAAGAATTCCGCGAGCATCTCGCTTTCTTCCACCACGAAATCAGCCGGCGCAGAGGTGACGTCAAAGACCAGAATGCCCAGTTCTTCTTTCTCGGCCCCTGTCAGCAGCACATTGCCAAATTCCTTCATCCGGCGTAGGGCCCCGCCCCAACCGCAGACCATATCAAGCGCCCCTTGCTCAAATGCAGCGGCCCCTTCGGCAGGCGCCATGTCCACAATCTCCATTGTGCTGATGTCCACGTCAAAATGCGCCATCTGGCTCAGAAAACCATAATGTGCCGCCGTTCCAATCGGCACGCCCACCTTCTTGCCTTCCAACTCACCCGCATTCATTTTGTCGATCTCAAGCGCAGAGGCGACAACACAATTGTCATTCTCAGAATAGCTGACGGCGACATCGACTGTCTTGATATCCTGTCCGGCAGAGGTGGCCACAACGAATGGTGGCACGCCCTGGCTGACAGAAATCTGCACATCGCCCGAAGCCATGGCCGCAGACATCGCTGTGCCGGTATCAAACGCCACCCAGTCGATCTCCACATCCATCAGCTCTTCATAAAGGCCTGTGGCCTTGGCGAATTGAAACGGCATCGGCCATTCCAAGAAATATCCGACGGTCAGATCGGCGGCTTGCGCGGCACCTGCGGTGAGGCTGAGCGCAACGGCTGTTCCCATCAGTTTGGTTTTGAATGTCATGTCGTTATCTCCCTATTGGCCTTGAATGGTCAAATTCATATAACGCGCGGACGCGTCTGCAACTGACCCTAAAAAGTCTTGCCCCCAAAGCGCAACCCCTTTTCTTGGGCAGCTTGATGTCGTTTACTGACATTTCACAGTTGGTCGAATCTGACAGCATTACAGAAGCGAAATGACTGTAAATTGATCAAAAGAAAAACCAAAGGGGGCCATCTGATGCACACGAATGATTTAAGCGCCGTGATAGAGGCAGATCGGACGCACATCTGGCATCATCTCCTGCCCCATAAACCACTGGAGACCTCCGATCCGCGCATCATTGTGGAAGGCCGGGGGATGCGGGTGTGGGATCAAAACGGCAAAGAACATCTTGATGCTGTCTCGGGCGGGGTGTGGACGGTCAACGTCGGCTATGGCCGGGTTGAGATTGCCGATGCGGTCCGAGATCAACTGGTCAAGATGAACTATTTTGCCAATACGGCCGGATCCATCCCCGGCGCGCAATTTGCAGAACGCCTGCTGCAAAAGATGCCCGGGTTGACGCGGTTGTATTACGGCAATTCCGGCTCTGAGGCGAATGAGAAGGTCTTCAAGATGGTGCGGCAGATTTCCGCGCGTCACCACGGCGGGCGGAAATATAAAGTGCTTTACAGGGATCGCGATTACCACGGCACCACCATCACCAACCTCTCCGCCGGCGGGCAGGACCAACGCAATGCCCACTATGGCCCCTATACGCCGGGCTTTGTACGTGTGCCGCATTGCCTAGACTATCGACGCCATGAACACACCTTTGGCGATGCGGATGATTTTGGCGTTGCCGCAGCCGATGCGATTGAAGAGGTGGTCTTGCGCGAAGGCCCCGACACCATAGGCCTGTTGTGCCTAGAACCGATCACCGCAGGCGGCGGTGTCATCACCCCGCCCCAGGGCTATTGGGCGCGGGTGCAGGAGATTTGCAAAAAATATGACATCTTGTTGCATATTGACGAAGTCGTCTGTGGGGTTGGCCGGACCGGCACTTGGTTTGGGTATCAGCATTACGGCGTCAAGCCCGATTTCGTGACCATGGCCAAAGGTGTGGCCTCTGGTTATGCAGCGATCTCCTGCACTGCCACGACCGAAACGGTTTTTGATATGTTCAAGGATGCGCCCGATGACCCGTTGCATTTCTTCCGTGACATCTCCACCTTCGGCGGCTGCACGGCGGGACCCGCCGCGGCGCTCAAAAATATGGACATCATCGAACGCGAGGGGCTTTTGGACAACACGCGGACCATGGGGGAGCGGTTGCAAAACAACCTCAGAGTGCTGCAAGAAAAACACCGCGTGATTGGGGATGTGCGGGGCAAAGGGCTTTTTTGCGGGGCGGAGCTTGTCGCGGATCGCCAAACCAAACAGCCTGCGGCTGAGGCGAAGGTGCAGGCCGTGGTGGCCGATTGTATGGCGCAGGGCGTGATCATCGGGGCGACAAACCGCTCTGTCCCGGGTCGAAACAACACGCTTTGTTTCTCTCCCGCCCTGATCGCAACGGCCGAGGATATCGATGCAATCACCGCCGCGGTCGACACAGCGCTGACACGTGTGTTCTGTTAAATCATGGTTGAAAAAGCACTGATTACCGGCGCGGCGGGGTTTATCGGATACCACCTTGCACAGCGTTTGTTCACCGCGGGCTGGCAGGTTTTAGGGGTCGACGGGATGACGCCCTATTACGATCCTGCCCTGAAAGCGGCCCGTCGCGACCGGCTTTTGGATCAACCGAAGTTTGCCTTTGAACAGGCGATGATTGAGGACGAAGGGCGCCTGACGGCGCTTGTGCAAAGCTTCCGTCCCGATGTGATCGTGCATCTCGCAGCACAGGCGGGCGTGCGTTACTCTATCGAGGCTCCGCGCTCTTATGTCACGGCAAATCTGATTGGCACCCATGAAGTGCTTGAAGCTGCCCGCGCCTATCCCCCACGCCATCTGATGATGGCCTCCACAAGTTCGGCCTATGGCGCAAATACGGACATGCCCTATGCGGAGGTGCATCGCGCCGTTCATCCGATGAGTTTCTATGCCGCCACAAAAATCGCCAATGAAGCCATGGCCCATTCCTATGCGCATCTTTATGGGCTGCCCACGACGTTGTTTCGGTTTTTCACGGTCTATGGGCCTTGGGGACGGCCGGATATGGCCCTGTTTAAGTTTACAAAAGCGATTTTGGATGGCCAACTGATCGATGTTTATAACAACGGAGACATGCGCCGGGACTTTACCTATGTCGATGATCTTGTTGAAGGCATTTATCGCCTGATCGCGGCACCGCCCGGAGATGAAGCCGTAAGCCCGCAAGATACGCTGTCGCCCGTGGCCCCCTATCGTGTTGTCAACATTGGCAATGGCCAACCTGTGCCCTTAATGGACTTTATCAAAGCCGTCGAAGGTGCAACAGGCAGAGAAGCGAAGAAAAATTTCCTGCCGATGCAACCTGGCGATGTGCAGGCTACGTGGGCGGATGCACATCTTCTTCAAGCGCTGGTTGGGAAATTGCCCAAGACTTCCCTCAGCGAAGGCGTTCAGGCTTTTGTGGACTGGTATCGTGGTTGGAATGCCAAAGGATGAGGGCTCAAGACCCGCTCACTCTATGAGCGATCCTTTTCAATCGGCACGAGTGCCAATTTTGGCACAGGTAGCCCGCCCATATCATCGTCATCATCTTCCGATGACAATGCCATCACTGCCCGGCCAATTTGCACCGATCCAAAGGTGATGGTGAAAAAGACCGACAGCATGATGAGGGCGATCACACCATCCGGGGAGGCAAAAATCAGATGTTGTAGATTGGCCACGTTCAACACAAGCAAAAGCGCAACAAAACATTGCGCAGCCAAAGCACCGAAAAGAGCGTGCGTCAGCAGAAATTTGATGTGATCGGGCATGCAATTCTCCATTGTATACACAAAGATTATTATGACATACCTTTATGTCAAGAACCCGAAAAAAGTCTGGACAGGGTTAATCATTCAGTCAAATGCCTCGGGTTTCAGCACGCGTGCCATATGATCAAGCACCGCATTGACAAATTTTAGCTCTCGACTGTTGGGAAAGAAGGCACTTGTCACATCGATGAATTCAACAATCACCACTTTCGGTGGGGTTTGTCCTTGCACCAATTCCGCCCCCGCCGCCCGAAAGATAGCACGCAGAACCGGATCAATCCTGTCGATGGACCACTTCGCCACAAGCGCTTTGTCTGTGGCTTGATCGATCTGAGACTGCGCGCTCACTGCATGTTCGATCAAAGCGCGAAACGTGACAGGATCGCCTTCTTCCATTATTCCGATATCGTAGTCCGCTCCAAAACGTATTTCTTCAAATTCTTGACAGACGTCCTCAAGCCCCTGCCCTGCGGCTTCCATCTGGAAAAGGGCCTGAACAGCGTAAAGCCGGGCCGCCGATTTCCGTTTGCGGGCTTGGGTTTTGGCGTCTGTCACAGGGTTTGCCCACCCTTTGCCATCAGGATCGTCTTGTCGGACTTAAAGCCGATACTGCTTGGCGCTTTGCCAAACCGACGGGTAAGCGCAATCAGATGCAGCGCCGCCACCGCCGCACCGCCGCCTTTATTTTGTCCTGCCGGATCTGCGCGGACAGCCGCTTGCGCATGGGTTTCCACGGTTAGGATACCGTTACCGATACAAGCCCCAGATAGCCCCAGCATCGTCAACCCGCGCGCACTGTCATTGCATACGGTGTCATAATGGGTCGTCTCCCCACGGATCACACAGCCCAATGCCACATACCCATCGAAATTCGAGTGGCGATGGGCGATTGCAATCGCGGTTGGGATCTCTAGGGCCCCGGGCACCTCAGCCACATCATAGCTTACGTCCGCGGCGTCAAGCTGGGCCTGGGCACCTAGCAAAAGGTGATCTGCGATGTCCTTATAGTACGGGGCAAGAACGATTAGAACCTTTGCAGGGGTATCAAACTGGGGACGCTCCAGGATGTGATAAGTGTCGTGATCTGCCATATGTCTTACTCTGAAATTGCACGTGTGCCGGCGATAGATAAGCCATAAGCCTCTAGCCCTACAATCTGTGGCGGGCCTGAATTTGTCAGCAAGATCATCTCTGACAGGCCCAAAGCGGCCAAAATTTGCGCGCCAAGCCCATATTGTCGAAGCTTTTGCGGGGACCCCTGGCCATCGATATCAAGTTTTGAGGTGACGTCGCGCAACAGAACCACCACACCGCGGCCTTCTGTCGCAATAATCTCCATC
Organism: uncultured Thalassobacter sp.; assembly: GCA_963922715.1. Taxonomy (GTDB): domain Bacteria; phylum Pseudomonadota; class Alphaproteobacteria; order Rhodobacterales; family Rhodobacteraceae; genus CAWUJT01. The sequence goes on along the minus strand of CAWUJT010000020.1, from coordinate 12,594 downwards.
GCTTGCGCCAAATCGGACTGGCCGACCCCTAAAACGTCCTCCAGAGGATTCAAAGCATGCATCCGCACCAGCACGGGCGCTTCGCCCGCAATCTCCCCTTTTGTCAAAACAACGTGTTCTGCGCCTTCGGTTTCATCGGTGAAAATCCGCATGTCCCACAAACCGCCATAGCGGCTTTCAATCTGGCGCGCGGTGGTTTGACGCACAAGATTGTCGTTGCGACGACGAAACGAAATCAGATCGGATATTGTCCCAATCTTGAGCCCATGGCGCTGGGCAAAGGCTATCAGATCCGGCAATCGCGCCATGGTGCCGTCTTCATTCATGATCTCACAAATCACCCCCGCCGGGTTCAGCCCTGCAAGCCGCGCGATATCCGTGGCAGCCTCCGTATGGCCTGCGCGCACCAGCACGCCCCCTTCGCGGGCGCGAAGGGGAAAGACATGACCCGGTGTTGCGATATCTTGTGCGCCTTTGCTGGCATCAATGGCCACTTGGATGGTATGAGCACGATCCGGGGCCGAGATGCCTGTGCTCACCCCCTCCCGCGCTTCGATCGACACGGTAAAGGCGGTTTCATGTCGACTTGAGTTCTGCGACGCCATAAGGGGCAAGCCAAGCGCATCTACCCGCGTACCAGGCAGTGTCAGGCAAATCAGCCCCCGCCCATGGGTGGCCATAAAGTTGATGACCTCCGGCGTGGCCCATTGCGCTGGAATCACCAGATCCCCTTCATTTTCCCGATCTTCATGATCGACCAGAATGAACATCCGGCCATTGCGGGCATCTTCAATAATCTCCTCAATTGTGGAAATGATATCGGAATTTGCGCGCTCTATAGGACCAGGCCGTTCAAAGGGCAGCGGTTCAGACATAGGCATCTCTCCTTCGTCTTGGCACATAGCCCCTTGCGCGCTCTATGACCAGAGGCGTTAGGCCGCACCGAAATAACGCGCCGCTGGGATGTAGCCCGCGGCACGTGCAGCCATGCACCAATCGGCTTCAAAACTGGTCTCCCCGATGATCACTGTGGCCGCGCCTTTTTGACCTGTCTCATGCAGTGCCTGCCGCAGATGCACCGACATTACGTGCCAACTTTGGGCAAAATGAGGCGCAGGATAGGCCGCATCAATTTGCGGCAAACGGGCAACTCCCTCGGGCTGCAAACGCCCCTGCGTCAACGCAAGGCGAAACGCTTTGAGCGTGTCAAGTTTCGCTGCACGATCCGTTGGCAAGCGGGCCTCTTTGAGCATCCTCAAGGCATTGGTGGAAAACAGCAGCGCCAAAATGTCGCGCCCTGTCGCGGCTCGGATACTCGCATAGGCTTTGTAATCGAGCCCCAGCTCTGCGGCGCGCAAAACGCGGCGCCGGACCACCTCTAAGGGTAATGTTTTCGGAAGAAGGTCCGCGCGGGCTTTACGCCAAGCGGTCAATCGGCCGCGATACCCTTTCGACTCCCAGTGTGAATTATGCCCGATCCCAGCCATATCTTACCCTTTTTGAGCGGGCGACATATTGTCACGCAACCATCCTATACTGGTGTGCGCATCTGCCCGTGCGGCTGCGGCGCTTTCAAGGCCCCATCGAGGGGGATGCAGATGCCGCCAGCCGTGCGGGTCCTCTGGGTCTTTGCGACATTCCACCCAGCCAAACGCGCCACCCTGTTCCAAAAGGTCAACACACCGATCGCCGGTTGCGTCTTCGATCGAGGCTCGCACCAAGACACGACTCATGCCGCGCGCCACTCCTGCAAGCGTGCGACATAACGCGCCAAGGGATCAATCTCTAGGTTGACGTTATCGCCAACTTGCGCGGATCCCCATGTTGTCACAGACAGCGTATGGGAGATCAGATTGACCCCAAAGCACGCCCCATCAACCTCATTGACCGTCAGGGACGTTCCATTCAGCGCAACCGATCCTTTGGGGGCGATGAACTTGGCCAACGCCTTGGGCGCTTGAAAGGTAAACCTTAGCGAGTCGCCCTCAGTCACAATGCGGAGAATCTGCGCAACACCGTCCACATGACCCAAGACGATATGTCCGCCCAATTCATCGCCGACTTTCAAAGAGCGCTCCAAATTGATCACGGACCCAATATCCCAATCGCCCAAAGCCGTTTTGCTCAGACTTTCGGCGGAAATACTCACATCAAACCATGCCCCTTCGGCATCCTGGCCACGATCAACCACTGTCAAACAACACCCGTCGCAGGCAACAGAGGCCCCGACATCAAGCGTCTCAGGGGTATAGCGCGTGCCGATCCGCGCCCGCAGATCCCCCAGGCGCTGCAAATCGCGCACCCCCCCCATATCTGAAATTATTCCTGTAAACATATCACTTTGGTATCGATGCTGTAGACAACTGGCAAGCACTTTGCTCTTTCCCTGCGTGGGGACGCGGCGTAGTTTGCAGCGAAAACGGTGAACCCTTGATGTTGCAGCCAAAGCGCTTTTTGTTTCTGCAAGGCCCCCATGGTCCTTTTTTCCACGGCCTGGCGCGTGTGTTGCAAACATCAGGCGCGACAGTTTGGCGTGTCGGATTTAACCAAGGGGATCGTGTTTTCTGGCCCAACCGGTCAACCTATATCGCCTATCGCAAGACAATTGAAGCGTGGCCGGCTGAAATTGACACCCTTTTGGATAAATTAGACATCACAGACCTGGTTTTATACGGGGATACAAGGCCGATTCACGCCACAGCCATTGCCGCGGCAAATATACGCGGCCTAACCGTGCATGTGTTCGAAGAGGGATATTTGCGCCCTTATTGGATCACCTATGAACGCGGGGGGGCGAATGGGCATTCGCGTCTGATGTCTTTAAGTGTCGACCAAATGTCACGCGCCATGGAAGGCAAGCAGCGCGATCTTATTGAGGCGCCTGCACATTGGGGCGATATGCGTCAGCATATTTTCTATGGTGCTCTGTACCACTTTTTTGTCCTTACCTTCAACAACGGCTATAAAAAGCTGAAATCCCACCGAAATATCTCTGTGACCGAAGAATTTTTGCTCTACCTCAAGCGCCTGTTGACCATGCCATGGACCAGCCTTGAACGTCGTCTGGCCCAGTATCGCATCAAAATGGCAGGGGTGCCCTATCATCTTGTGCTTTTGCAGCTGGAACATGACGCGAGTTTCCGGATGCACTCTCCCTTCAATTCGATGGCAGAATTTCTTGAAAAAGTCATCGTGGGTTTCGCCGACGGTGCCCCAAAACACCATCGCCTTGTGATTAAAGCCCATCCCTTGGAGGACGGGCGCAGTCCGATCCGCGCCACCATCCGATCTTTGGAGCGCAAGCACGGTTTGCAAAACCGTGTGCATTATGTGCGCGGCGGTAAATTGGCCCAACTGCTCAAAGGCGCAACCTCGGCGGTTACCGTCAACTCCACAGCTGGACAACAAGTGTTATGGCGGGATCTGCCATTGAAGATTTTTGGCAGCGCTGTTTACGGCAAGCCCGAATTTATCTCGTTCCAGGACATTAAGGCGTTTTTCGCAAATCCCCAACGCCCAAATCGCCAAGCCTATCTCGCCTATCGTACGTTTCTCCTGGACACCTCACAAATCCCTGGTGGTTATTATGCGAGAAACGCACGCCGCCAGCTTTTGCGACGCATAAGTGACGTCATGCTTAGTGAAGAAGATCCCTATAACCCGCTTCTGACGCAAAAGGCGACGCAGTTTAACACAACAAGACGCCCTTAATTTTTCTCAGCTTTGAAAAAGCTAGCATTCTTTGTGAAAAGTCGATAAAGTGAAAAGAAAATTATAAAGAATTTTGAGGCAAAGGAGCACGGACACGTGACCCTTATATTTAAACCGGCAGTTCGGCATATCTTGCTGCTTATTATAGTATGCGGCATTGGGTCTTGTGGCTTGCCGCGATCTGGGCCGACAAAATCGCAAATTTTCTCTGGGTCTGTCCTTAAAGAGGGTGATGCCTTTGTTGTCGCGGTCGATGATACCGTGGCACGGATCACAGCTGTTGTGCCTGCGCTCGGATTTTCCCAAAGTTTTATCAATCGTGCACCTTTGTCCCCCGACACGATCCGCGCCGGCGATACCGTGGCCATTGAAGTGTGGGAAAATCTCGATGAACCCTTGCTCGGGTCTGCTGGGCAACGTGTATCGCGGGTTGATCAGCTTCAGGTCGATAGCCAAGGCTTTATTTTTATCCCATATGCTGGTCGTGTGCGCGCCGCTGGCCAAACCCCCAACTCTTTGCGCCAAGAAATAGCTGACAAGCTTGATACGCAAACACCCGACCCCCAGGTGGTTGTGCGCAGGCTGGCGGGCGATGGCGCAACAGTCTCCATTGTTGGTGGCGTGAACGCCCAAGGTGTCTATCCAATTGAACGGCCTACCCTGTCTGTGACAGCAATGATTGCGTCTGCGGGCGGCGTTGGTATCCGGCCTGAGATTGCGCGCGTCAACGTGGCGCGCGGCGGCGTGACGGAAACCGCCTGGCTAGAGGATCTTTACCGCAACCCCTCCCTTGATATCGCCGTACGCCCTGGTGATAAAATTTTCGTCGAAGAAGACACCCGCGCCTTTACCGCCCTTGGGGCCACAAGCGGACAAAACCGCCTTGTCTTTGACACACAAACCATTTCAGCGCTCGAGGCGATTGCGCGCGTTGGTGGACTCAATCCAACGATTGCCGATCCCACAGGTGTGTTTGTGTTTCGCAACGAGGCTGAAGAGATCTCCAAAGCTGTTCTGAAACGGGAAGATATAATTGGCACACAACGCATTGTTTATGTCTTGAATCTTACAGAACCCAACGGTGTCTTTCGCGCCCGCGATTTTGTGATCCGCGACGGCGATACGGTGTTTGTCACCGAAGCGCCAATCGTGACGTGGAACAATACGCTGGCGGCCATCTTTGGCACATTGAGCGGTGCCAGTCGTCTTACAACCTTGAGCGAAAATGGCATCTGATACACGCCGCCGTGTACGCTATGTCAGCGGTGGGTTTCTACTGAACACACGGCTGCGCCGCATCCTCTCTTTGTTAGGGTACGATCTTGTCTTTGGTATCCCGCGTAATGGTGAGGCTATGCTGGCTTGGGGACATGGCCGCCCCGCCCAACGGGCCGAGAAAGTTGCCTCCTACCGGTCTGCACCTTTAATACGTGTGGAAGATGCTTTTCTGCGGTCTTTGCGTCCAGGCCGCGTTGGTGAACCCACCCATGGGCTTCTCATCGATCATCGCGGGGCCTATTTCGACAGCCGTCTGCCTTCTGACCTGGAAGTTTTGCTGGCAACGGAACCCTTCGATGATGGGGCCCTGATTGACCGCGCAAAAGCAGCCATTAATACCCTCCAAACCGAGCATTTGACAAAATATGCCGCTGTTGAAACGACATTGACCCCACCTGCCCCGGGGTATGTGTTGGTGATTGATCAAACCAAAGGAGACGCAGCTGTTACATTTGGAGGTGCCTCAGAGCGCACGTTTCGGGAAATGCTGGTTGTTGCGCAAGAAGAACACCCAAGTGCACCAATCCTTATTAAAAGCCACCCGGAAACAACGGGTGGGTTTCGCTACGGCTATTACAGCATGCACGATGCAAAGACCGGGCGCATTGAACTTGAGCGCCGTCCAATCTCCCCTTGGCAGCTGCTGCAAGGGGCAGTTGCGGTTTATACCGTTTCCAGCCAACTTGGTTTTGAGGCGATTTTTGCCGGTCATAAGCCGGTTGTTTTCGGCCAACCCTTCTATGCGGGCTGGGGCCTGACCGATGATCGAAATCCTATCGATCGCCGCCAAAGGACACTCACCCGCACACAGCTATTCGCAGGCACAATGCTGCTGTACCCAAAATGGTACGACCCATATTGGGACCGTCTTTGCCCTGTAGAAGAGGTGATGGCGGGACTGGCGGCGCGCGCCCGCGCTTGGCGCGAAGACGCCGACGGGTATATTGCCAGTGGTATGCGACAATGGAAACGCCCCCAGCTTGAAAAGATGCTCGGACAAAGGCAAAAACTTATTTTCGAGGATCTCCCCGAAAACCCTGACCGTCCTGTGATTGTTTGGGCAAACAAAGAAACCAATGCGTTACAAGAGGCTGTTAAACCTTTAGATCAACCTCTGATCCGCGTTGAGGACGGATTTATCCGCTCACAAGGTCTTGGCGCTGCTTTAACGCCGCCCCTGTCTTTGGTGTTTGACCGCAGCGGGATTTACTACGATCCCACCCGTCCGTCTGATCTGGAACGCCTGATCGAAAAGTCCGTGCATCTAAACAGCGTCCAGGAACAACGGGCCGCACGACTTATTGAACGCATCGTTGCGGGACAGCTGAGCAAATACAATCTAAAGCCCCAAGACAATCCACACCTCCCTGATGATAGAGATATTATCCTCATCCCTGGCCAAGTGGCAGATGATGCGTCAGTGCGCTTGGGATGTGATGAGGTTGCCGATAATGCCACATTGTTGCACAAAACGCGCCAAGCCAATCCAGATGCCTATCTGATTTACAAACCGCACCCTGATGTCGCGGCAGGGTTACGGGAGGGAGAGATCGACGCCGGCGCGGCCGATCTCATCCTCCCAGATGGCGATACCACTGCCCTTTTCCCACAGATTGACCAGGTTTGGACCATGACATCGCTGCTGGGGTTTGAAGCACTTTTGCGAGGGATGCCCGTGACAACCCTGGGAACGCCCTTCTATGCGGGATGGGGTTTGACCCGCGATCTTGGCCGCATTCCAGACCGGCGCAACAGGCGCATCAGCCTGCCGCAACTGGTGCATGCGGTTTTGATTGATTATCCGCGCTATATTGATCCGGTCACAGAAATGCCCTGTCCGGTTGAAGTGGTGGTCGAGCGGCTGATCGAAGGGGATTTACCCAAGCCTAAGGTAACCAACCGAGCCCTCTCGAAACTACAAAGTCTGTTTTCGTCGATGCCGTGGCTGTGGCGGTGACTGGCCTGAGGATTACTTTGCGGCAGCACACTGCGCCAGATCTTTAGCCAAAGCAAAGCCTGCCTTGATACGATCAGACTCACTGTTGAAATCACCTGCCAACACAATGCGGTTTTCCTTCACCCGTGCTTTGCCCTTTTGTGCGGCCAAATACGCCACCAATCCCTGTGGATTGGCAAAAGTGGCGTTATGGAACTCCACAACAGCCCCTTTCTGACCGACCGTGAGTTTTGAAATGCCTGCGCGTTTGCACAACCGTTTAATCCGCACAATGCGCAGCAAGATCTGCACCTCTCGCGGCAACTCGCCAAATCGGTCGATCAGCTCCGCGGCAAAGCCTTCTAGCTCAAGCTTATCCCCCAGGGCAGAGAGACGCCGGTAAAGCCCCAGACGGACATCCAGATCCGGCACATAGTCCTCGGGGATGAGGACCGGCACATCCAGCATGATCTGCGGCGCCCAGGTGTCCTCTGTCTCCACTAGGCCGCCTTCCCCTGCCTTCAGTTTGGCAATCGCTTCTTGCAACATGTCATTGTAAAGCTCTTGCCCCACTTCTCGCATTTGGCCGGATTGCTCTTCGCCGACAATGTTGCCGGAGCCACGAATATCAAGGTCTTGGCTGGCGATGTTAAAGCCCGCCCCAAGGGCATCGAGCGCAGCCAAAACTTTCAAGCGTTTTGTCGCCGCCTCTGTCAGCTTGGTCTTTGGTTTGGTGGTCAGGTAGGCATAGGCCCGGGTTTTCGAACGACCCACCCGGCCACGGATTTGGTGGAGCTGGCTGAGCCCGAACATATCCGCGCGATGGATGATCATCGTGTTGGCAGCGGGAATATCGATGCCGGATTCGATGATCGTGGTGGCCAAAAGCACATTGAAGGTCCCATCATAAAACGCATTCATCCGCTGGTCGAGCTCTCCGGCGGCCATCTGGCCATGGGCGATGATGTAGCTCACCTCTGGCACATGTTCGCGCAGGAATTGCTCCATCTCAGACAGATCCGAAATGCGTGGCACAACGATGAAACTTTGTCCGCCCCTATAATGTTCGCGCAGCAGGGCTTCCCGCAGCGTGACGGTATCAAACGGGCTGACATAGGTGCGAATCGATAAACGATCGACAGGGGGTGTGCCGATCACGGAAAGATCGCGCACCCCGGACAGGGACATCTGCAGGGTGCGCGGGATTGGCGTGGCTGAAAGCGTCAGCACATGCACATCAGAGCGCAAATCTTTCAGCCGTTCTTTATGAGCCACGCCAAAGCGTTGCTCCTCATCCACAATCAACAGCCCCAGGCGATTGAAGCGAATACCCTTGGCCAATAGCGCATGCGTCCCCACCACAATATCGACACGGCCTTCTGCCAAACCGGCCCGTGTCTCTGCGGCCTCCTTGGCGCTGACAAACCGCGATAATTGCCGCAGCGTGAAAGGAAGACCCCGAAAACGATCCGTAAAACTGGCCATATGCTGTCGGGACAGCAATGTGGTGGGCGCGATGATCGCAACCTGATAACCAGAGGAGGCGGCGACAAACGTGGCCCGCATCGCCACTTCGGTTTTGCCAAAGCCGACATCACCCACGATCAAGCGGTCCATGGGTCGGCCCGAGGCGAGGTCCTCCATCACATCGTCGATCGCAGACAGTTGATCATTGGTTTCGGCGTAAGGAAAGCGGGCGGCAAAAGCCTGCCACAGATCGTCCTGGGGCTCGAGAACAGGTGCCTTGCGCAGGGCACGTTCTGCGGCGATGCGCATCAACCGCTCTGCCATTTCACGGATACGCTCTTTAAGGCGGGCTTTGCGGGCCTGCCATGCCCCACCCCCCAGTTTATCGAGCTGACCTTCGGTCGCGCCAAACCGGCTGAGCAGTTCGATATTTTCCACTGGGAGGAATAGCTTGTCGCCCCCATCGTATTCCAGGGCTAAACATTCATGCGGCGCGCCAGCGGCCACAACGGTCTCAAGTCCCTTGTAACGCCCCACCCCATGATCAACATGGACGACCAAATCGCCTGGGCTGAGCGCTTGCGCCTCGGTCAAAAAATTCTCGGCACGGCGCTTTTTCTTGGCACCGCGTACAAGCCGCTGGCCAAAAACGTCCTGCTCTGAGATGACCGTTAAATCCTGTGTTTCAAATCCTGTCTCAAGCGCCCAAACCACCAGGCCGATGTCGCCACGTTTGACATCCGTGCGGCGTTTGATCAGCTTGGTGTCTTCAAGTCCTTCATCTTTGAGAAGGTCTTTCAGGCGCTCGGACGCGCCGTGAGAGTAACTGGCGATGACCACAGCACTCTCTTTGCGCTTCTGTTGGATATGATCTGTGAGAACGCCAAAAAGGTTTGTATTTTGCTCTTGGCGTTCTGGCGCAAAGGAGCGCCCGCGCCGTCCCCCCATATCGATAACACCTGGCCCAGGCGGCAGAGGTAATGTGCTGAGTTCAACAATACGCCGCCCCTCAAGTCCTGTTGCCCACGCATCTTTATCGAGGTAAAGAAGCTCGGGCGGGGTGGGTTTGTAGACCCCATCGAGTTGGGCTTTGGCTGTCATGGCATCGCGGCGGGTGTTGTACATCTCTTGCACCATCTGCCTGCGGTCTTCCAAAGTGGCATCCGCGTTTTCATCCAGGACCACGCTTGCCCCAGGAGCAAAGTCAAAAAGCGTTTCAAGCCGATCATGAAAGAACGGCAGCCAGTGTTCCTGGCCCGCCTGTTTGCGCCCTGCGCTGACCGCCTCATAGAGCGGATCATTGGCCCCGGTGGCCCCAAATGCGATCCGGTAATTTTGGCGAAACCGTTGAATAGACGGCCCGTCTAAAATGACTTCTGAAACAGGCGCAAGCTCGATGGCCTTTAAGTCCGCCGTGGTGCGCTGCGTCTCAGGATCGAACCGACGCAGGCCATCAAGGATATCGCCAAACAGATCAAGCCTGACCGGTGCGGTCTCTCCCGGGGGCCAGAGATCGATGATGCCGCCACGAAACGCGTAATCGCCCGGCTCTCTGACTGTTGAGGTTTTTGAAAACCCCATGCGGACAAGAAAGTTGCGCAAAGCCTCTTCATCAATGCGATGCGCCTGCTGTGCCGCAAACCCGGACTGTTTGAGAACCGCACGCGCGGGCACCCGCTGTGCAGCAGCGTTCAGCGTCGAGAGGACAACACATCGGCCATCAAACCCATGGGCGAGCAACGTCAGAGTCGAGAGCCGCTGGGCGCTGACTTCTGGGTTGGGCGACACGCGATCATAAGGCAGACAGTCCCAAGCTGGAAAACGTAATATGGCCACCTCTGGCGCAAAAAACCGCAAGCTAGAGGCCATCGCCTCGGCCCGAGCATCATCCCGCGCCAGATAAATCACCGAAGACGTCTCTAATTCTCGCAGAACAAGGATTGCATCCCCACCTTCCGGCGCCCCGCTTGCCCGTATGATTAGACCATTATCCATCATAAGTATTTTCGCATAATTCGCATAAGATGAGAGTTTGATGTTGTTTCAGCTCATCCACCCAAAACATTGACATTTATATTTGTCCACATGCCCCACATGCCAGTGATGAAGATCGATACCATGCCAACGATCTGTATCTTGAATCGATGCCACGTGAGATATGTCAAAAGCTCTTTGCCGTTGAGGCGTTCGATTTTTCGCGCCCCTGCCAAAGAAATTGTGCTTACGATTGTTAAGGGGAAGCTTACCAAAAACAAAGCCTGACAAAACTCGACGGCATAAAGGAAGCCTGAAATAACCAAAATTGTCAGAAGAAACGCAGTGGAGCCAACAATCCACGGGCCTCCGCGCTCCATGATATACAACACGCGATGGGCTTGCACGTGCGACAGAAGTTTTACATGCTGCATTGCAATGTCCTGTCCACGGCGGGCCCGTCCGATAAGATCATAGGGGACACCAAACACCCAGTGTGACAATGTTGACCACATCACAGCCAGGGCAATCCAATACCAAAGATTGGAAAAAGAACGGAAATCGATCAACGCCTGTAACGCACTGAAAAGTGAGTTGTCCAAAATTTCTAAACCTCTTTTTCATATATTTTGGGTGTTTACTGGCAGAGCGGACTATCTTGCAATGCCTGATTATCTTATGCCATTTAATTAATGTCAGTAAGTGAGATAAGATATGGGACCTGTTCAAGCCACCTATCCGTTGACACGCCACAGGCGTCTGCGTGCGAGCCCTTCTTTGCGATCATTGGTGCGTGAGAACACCCTCTCTGCGGCTGATTTCATCTGGCCGTTGTTTGTTTGCGATGGTGCGGGCCAACGCCAACCGGTGCCGTCGATGCCGGGGGTGGACCGGCGGTCGGTTGACCTTGTGGTTGAAGCGGCCCAGGACGCATATGCGTTGGGAATTTCGACCGTATGTTTGTTTCCATACACCGATCCTGCGCTGAAAACCGCAGACTGCGCAGAAGCGTGGAACCCAGACAATCTGTCGAACCGTGCGACCCGCGCCATCAAAGCCGCCGTGCCCGAAATTGTCGTGATGACCGACGTCGCGCTCGATCCCTATAACATCCACGGTCATGACGGATTTGTTCGGGACGGTGAAATTGTCAACGATGAAACCGTTGCGGCTTTGGTCAAGATGGCACTGGCACAGGCGGAGGCTGGGGCCGATATCATCGGGCCATCCGATATGATGGACGGACGCATTGGCGCAATCCGCCAGGCATTGGAGGCTGCGGGATATCACAATGTTGCCCTTCTGTCTTATGCCGCCAAATATGCCTCTGCGTTTTATGGCCCTTTCCGAGATGCCGTTGGCGCATCGGGCAACCTGAAAGGGGACAAAAAGACCTATCAAATGGATCCAGCAAATACGGATGAGGCGTTGCGCTGTGTCGCCCGCGATCTGAGCGAGGGGGCGGACATGGTGATGGTCAAACCCGGCCTGCCTTATCTGGACATCGTCCAGCGTGTCAAAAGAACCTTTGAAGCCCCGACATTCGCGTATCAAGTCTCGGGCGAATATGCAATGATCAAAGCCGCATCCGATCATGGCTGGATTGATGGGGAAAAGGCAATGATGGAAAGCCTGATGGCGTTTCGGCGCGCTGGATGTGACGGGGTTCTCACGTACTTCGCCCCGGCTGCGGCACGACTATTGAAAGACGGATGGTCTTGAGGTTCCATGGATCGGTCATAGCACTCGGGTCAAGACACTTGGCGTGTCACACGTCATCATGATTATTCTGACCATGGATAGCCCCTCGCGATGAAGAAAACACGCTTAAAAGACTTACTCCAGACGTTATCCCTGGAAGAACAAAAAGAAATTCTCATGGCACATAACGACTGGATTATACACGCAGCTAAAATGACGGCCAAAGCAGGGCGGGACCCTAGGATGGGTTGGGGGTTCTATGAATCACGTTTGGAACGTAGAGGCCGTCTGGAAGAAATTCTTGATAACCAGATTGCAAAAAATTTGAGCCTCGGGTTTAAAGAAGGCATAGTTCCTGAGTTCCGCGTGTTACCGCAGCTTGCCAGAGAAGCTCCAGACTTCAACGCCTTCATGCGTGATCATTTGCCCGCGCACATCTTTCGCCAATATTACCAAGCTGCGGGTTTGGACGTTGATCAACTGGAATACGGAGACTACAACGATTTATCCTTGTGGTAGCCCTTACG
>CAWUJT010000019.1:0-25843 GCA_963922715.1 uncultured Thalassobacter sp. | reverse complement strand
CGACCATCGAAGGGATCGTGCCGCCCATCGACGCGTTGCCCCCAGGGTGCGCCTTCGCGCCGCGCTGCCCACGCGCCAGCGACATCTGCCACAGCAGCGATCCAGCCTTAGAAGGGCGCAGCGCCTGCCATCATCCCCTTGACGTGCAATCTAACGTGGTTGTACTGGCGTTAGAGGCCGCCCGATGACCGCGCTTCTTGACGCCACCGGGTTGGTCAAGACCTATACCGCCAAACGCGCAGGCGTTTTCCGTCGGGCTGTCCAATTCAATGCAGTTGATGGGGTCGATTTGCACATCAAACGCGGAGAGACGCTGGGGATTGTGGGCGAATCCGGCTGTGGGAAATCCACGCTGGCGCGGTTGCTCTTGGGGCTTAGCCCGATGGACAGGGGCGCTGTGACGATTGACGGAATCGCTCTGCCCAAAGACGATAACCGCGCGTGGCGCGCGCTGCGCAAGCGGGTGCAGCTGGTCTATCAGGATGCCGCTGGGGCGCTTGATCCACGGATGACGGTCCAAAGCCAGGTCGAAGAGCCCTTGCGCATCCATGGCTTGCCGCTTGTGGACGCACAGCAGGCGCTGGCTGCGGTGGCTCTTGTCGGTGCGCTGGCCGAGCGCTATCCGCATGAGCTTTCAGGCGGTCAGTTGCAACGCGTGGTGATCGCCCGCGCGCTCGCGCTGGCGCCTGAAATCTTGGTCCTGGATGAGCCTGTTTCGGCCCTTGATGTCTCGATCCAAGCGCAGATCGTCAACCTCTTGATGGACCTGCAACGCGACCGGGGGTTGACCTATCTCTTTGTCAGCCACGATCTGTCGGTGGTGCGCCATATCTCCAACCGTGTTGCCGTGATGTATCTGGGTCAGATCGTGGAAGAGGCCGCGCGCAATGCACTTTTTGAGCGCCCGCTGCATCCCTACACCCGCGCTTTGATGGCGGCGGTGCCGCGCCCTGATCCTGCACACCGTCGCGCTGTAACAATCTCACTAGGCGATCCCCCGAACCCAGCTAATCCGCCCAAAGGATGTCGGTTTCATCCGCGTTGTGCGCTGGCGCAAGAGCGCTGTCGGCGCGAGGTGCCGATGCTCCGTGATTTCGGCGGGCGTTTGGCCGCCTGCCATTTCGTCGAAGCGGAGACTATCTGATGCGCTGGGTCGCCCTCAAAACCCTGCGCGCGGTGTTGACCATGTGGCTTGTGGTGACCTTCGTGTTTTTCGTGCTGCGCCTTTCAGGCGATCCGACCTACATCCTTTTGCCCGACGATATCGATGAGGCCACGCGCGACTTCTACCGCAGGCTTTGGGGGCTCGATCAACCGATTTTCGTGCAATATTGGAATTATCTTGGTGCTCTTCTACAGGGTGATTTTGGGATTTCATTCCGCAACAACCAAGACGCCTTGCAACTGGTGTGGGAGCGGGTGCCGAAAACAGCGCTCTTGATGGGCGCATCGCTGGTGGTCTCCCTTTTGATCGGTCTGCCTTTGGGCATCTTGGCGGCGCTCTATCGCGACACTTGGATCGACCGCCTGACCATGTCCATTTCCGTCTTTGGGTTTTCCTTGCCAAATTTCTTCCTGGGCATTTTGCTGATCTTGATCTTCTCGCTGAACCTGCGCGTGTTGCCGTCCTCGGGCTCTGATACATGGGCGCATCTGATCATGCCAACGCTGGCGCTTGGCACCTATTACGCCGCGCAATTCGCACGCTATACGCGGTCTTCGATGATTGATGTGCTCTCTAAACCTTATATGCGCACGGCCCGGTCTAAAGGGGCAGGGCGTCTGCGCCGGGTCAACCTGCACGCTTTGCCCAATGCGGCGATCCCGGTGGTGACGATCTTAGGGTTTCGCATCGGGGATATGTTGGGCGGCGCGGTGGTGATCGAGACGGTCTTTGCCTGGCCCGGCATCGGGCGGCTGTTGACCGGCGCGGTGGCCGCGCGCGATTTGGCGGTGGTGCAATGCATCATGATCCTATTGGCGTTGACCATGGTGCTGGCCAATATGATCACCGATCTGGTGTATGGTTGGCTTGATCCGAGGGTACGTGTCGGTGGAAAGGCAGGGGCGCGATGAGCGAGACGACGATACCTTCACGCACAACACGCTTGGCCTGGGTCAAAGAGATGCCGCTGTCGGTCAAACTCGCAGCCGGGTTTATGGCAATGATGCTGTTCGTGATGGTCTTTGCGCGCGTCATCCAGCCGTACGCTTTTGACTATATCAATCTGATGAGCCGGATGACACCGCCCCTGCCACTGCCTGGCAGCAGTTGGGCGCATCCAGCGGGCACCGACACGCTGGGGCGCGATTTGTTCTCGCGGCTTTTGGTGGGCGCGCAAACCTCGATGCTGTTGGCGCTTTTGGGCACGTGTTTGGGTGCGGTGTTGGGCATCGCGCTTGGGTTTCTTGCTGCCCATAAAGGCAGGTTATGGGATGAGGTCATCATGGGCCTGGTCGATTTTCAAGCCGCGATGCCGTGGTTTATTGTGGCCCTTGCGGTGCTTGCTTTTTTGGGCAATTCTATGGTGATTTTTATCGCAATCATGGCGCTTTACGGCTGGGAAACCTATGCACGTATCACCCGTGGCCTGGTGATCTCGGCGCGTGAGCAAGGCTATGCATTGGCCGTGCGCGGCCTGGGCGCGCGCCCGCGGTGGATCTATCTGCGCCATATCCTGCCCAATATCGCCGGGCCACTTTTGGTTCAGTTGACGGTCAACTTCCCGGCGACAATCTTGTTTGAGACCTCGCTAAGTTTTCTGGGGCTTGGGATCCGGCCGCCCATGACCTCACTCGGTCAAATGCTGGGGGAGGGGCGGGATTATCTGATCAACGCCTGGTGGCTTGCTGTGGTGCCTGGCCTGACGATCTTTTTTATCACGCTTTCCATGTCAATCTTAGGCGATTGGCTGCGTGCCCGCCTTGACCCCTCTTTGGAAGAGTAACTGATGCTGGACTTTACGCTGACCCGCCAGATCAATGCGCCCCCCTCACGGGTCTACACCATCTTTGCCGATGTGACCGTGCTGCAAAAAGCTGTTCCCGAGATCATTGAGGTTGAGATCTTATCGGAGACGAAGATTGGCCACGGCGTGCGCTATCGCGAGACCCGGAAGATGTTCGGGCGCGTCGCACAGGAAGTGATGGAGATGACCGAAGCGGTAGAGGACCAACGGCTGCGCCTGGCCTCATCCCCCCAAGGGCTGACGTGGGAGACACTGGTGGAGGTGAACCCCACCCAAGCAGGCACGGCGCTGCGGTACACCTGCCACATTACGCCAACGGGCATGATGGGGCGAATGATGCTGCTGTTTATGAAATCAACAATTACCAAAGCGCTTGGGCGTGATTTGGATGCGATCAAAGCTTTTGCTGAAATGGACGAACCCTTTTGACCTAAGGAATAGACATATGCCCATCATAGCAGGCTGCGGCCTGAACCTAACCTCTGTGACCCCCGGAGACCTCGACGGCGCTGACCGTTTGATGGCACGCTGGGCCGAGATCGGCTGTTCTCATGTCGAGATCAGCGCCCGGCGGCTCGACATTATCATCGGTGGGCGGCTGAATATGCCGGCGGTGCGCCGTATTGCCGCAATGATCGAACGGCATGGGATGGTGCCGGTTCTGCATGCGCCCCATGCGATCAACCTGATGGAACGGGCGCGGCGGGATTTGCATTTTGCCGTTGCCGAAAGTTCTATCGAATTTTGTCGGATCACCGGGTGTAAGTCCATGGTGGTGCATTCCGGGCGTGTCCTGGCCAGCGAATGGGTCGCGGATCAAGCGGCGTTCTTAGCTGAGGAGCGCGAGGCGCTGAAACGGCTTGGGGATTTGGCCGAGACCGCCGATGTGAACCTCGCCGTCGAGAACTTAATCGCGCGCCCGGCCAATGTGGATCGGGTTTTCTATGGCGCTGACCCACGGGCCTTGGCGGCGCAATTGGCCCAGATCAACCACCCGCGCGTCGGCGCCTGCCTTGATTTCGGACATGCGTGGCTGTCGGCCACAACCCTAGGCTTCGACTTTGTTTCAGCCATTGAGGCGTTCAGTAGTCATGTGTGGCACCTGCATCTGCATGACAATTTCGGCTATCCCGACGGCGGACCTTGGTTTGGGGACGCCGGCGATGCGGTGGCTTATGGTCAGGGCGATTTGCATCTGCCGATGTTCTGGGGCTCCATTCCCTGGGCTGACCTGCTGCCGCGCATGCGGTTTCGGGAAGGCACATTTGGCATGATCGAACTGCATGGCCGCTATAATGCTTACGCCGAGGGTGTTGTGAAGGCTGCACAAAACATCGCGGCCCATCTTGATGGTGCGCCGCTGGTCAACCCATGGGAGGCGATTGCGGGATGACACAGATTGTCTCTGTAGGATTTAACACCGGCATGATCGATGGGGATTTGTCACGCCTGGACGCGCGGCTTGCTCATATGGAGGCGATGGGCTGCACCGGGGCAGAAATCACCGCCGTCGGGCTTGATGCCGTTGTCGATTGCCGTCTGCTGCCCAACCGTGTGGCGCGCTTGCACGAGATTATGTCGATGCGCGCGCTCAACTATTCCCTGCACGCCCCGATTGCAATCAATCTGATGGATGAGGCGCATGCAGAGATCATGCAGCGCGCTGCTTTGGTTTCCATGGAGTTGGCCGCCGAGATCGGTGCGCGGGTCGTGGTGCTCCATCCGGGGCGCGTGCCGCCGCAGCTGTGGGTGGACCGGCGCGACGCACTGTTGCAGTTTGAGATCAATCAACTGGGTTCGGTGGCGGACCGGGCCGCCGCACTGGGGGTTGAAATTGCCTATGAAAACATCTCACCCAATCCGCGGGTGATCGCAGGTCAAGAGACCTCTTATTCGCTTGATCCAAAGGCCCTGGCCACACAACTGGAACGGCTCAACCACGACGCCGTTATGGCCTGTCTCGACATCAGTCACGCCCAGCAAGGCGCGGGGCTTTGGGGGTTTGATATGATTGCGGCCTGCGTGGCGCTTGGCCCTTGGATCGGTCATATCCATTACTCAGATTCAACAGGGCTGCCCGCAACCTTCCCAACCGGCAGCCGCAATGAGCAACATTTCTTCGGCGTGGGCGATATGCATGCCCCGAAGGGCTTTGGCCGTGTGGATTTCGATGCGCTGGCGCAGGCACTTTCCGTGCGTCAAGGGACACGGATTGTGATTGAGTTGAAATCGAACTTTCTGGCCCATGCGGAGCGTGAGACGCTTAAAGCGGCCCAAACCTTTGCCAATATGATATCAACAAGTAACTGAATGTTGATTGGGGAAAGTCTGGAACAACCTGTGCTTTGCGGCCTGAGACGATGACTTGCGGCGGCATGGGTCATTCCTTTAACGGCACGATATCACCCTGAGCAACAGCAATCGCCGCTGCTGCATCGCCGATCTTGCGGCCCAATACCGTACTTTCGGCGGCAATCTCTGCCAAAGGGATCAGCACAAAAGCGCGGTTGAACATATCCGGATGCGGCACAGTCAACAACGGCGTTTGCATTTCAAGGGTATCGATGTAGAGAATGTCGATATCGATAACGCGCGGCCCCCAGCGTCGATTTGGGACGCGGCCCAAGGTCAACTCAATACGTTTAAGGTCTTGAAGGAGCTTGAGCGGCGCGGCGGTCGTCCAACCCGTCACGCAAGCGTTCAAGAACCAATCCTGCTCTGTTTCACCCCAAGGTGCCGTCTTGTAGAAATGTGAGATACGGTCGACCACTGTGCCCTCGAGCGTCTCCATCCAAGCCAATGCGGTGCGCAGGTTGTTCTGCTTGTCACCGATGTTGCTGCCAAGCGAGAAGGCAACGCGCCGTTGCCGCCTGCGCATGATTTCAATCTCCACATGGTCAAGCGCGGCAGCGATTGGGGCTGAAGGCTTTCGGACCCGCACCCGCACCTCATCCACGGGTTCAAAACGCGTTAGAACTGCCTCTGCGATGCGTGCCCCCAGCGTCTCAATGAGGGTGTAGGGCCCCGCCGCTGAGATTTCGACCGCTAAGTCGCACAACGTGCTGTAGCAGACTGCTTTGCTGTAATTGTCGTCCTGAGTGCAGGCCGTGACGTCCAATCGACAGTCGATATCAACAAAGAACTTCTGGCCCAACCTCCGTTCTTCCGGATACACTCCGTGAAACCCATGCAAACACAGATTGCTGACGCTGACCCGGTCTGTCATCGTGTGACCTCCATAGCCGTGTAGATTTGGATCGCGTCCTTATGGGCACGAACATCGTGAACACGCAATACACGTGCCCCATGGGCCAGGCCAAGCACATTGGCCGCAAGTGTGCCAAATAACCGGTCCGCGACATCGGCCTTAAGCGCTGTTCCGATCATGCGCTTGCGCGACACCCCGATGAGAAGCGGACGGCCGAAGATGGCAAGCCGTTCCAGTTGCGCAAGCACGATATAATTCTGCTCGAACGTTTTACCAAAGCCGAACCCGGGATCGAGAATGATATGTTTGTCGGGGATTCCAGCATCACGCGCCTTCCGCATCGTACGGTCAAAGAAACGCAACATATCGGCAATGATGTCGATATCAGCGTCTGCCCCCGCTTTGCGGTTATGCATCGCCACCAGCGCACAATCTGTGTCCGCAGTCGCAAAAGCCATATCTGGGTCGCCCTGCAATCCCCAAATGTCGTTGACAACCGAGACCCCCAAAGCGGCCGTCTCACGCACCACAGCGGCTTTGTACGTGTCAATAGAGGCTGCAACGGTGAGTGTGTCACAGATCGGCCTAAGAACGGGCCGAAGACGCGCCAGTTCCTCGGTCTGAGAAACGGGTGTTGCACCGGGGCGGGTGGATTCGGCACCGATGTCAATGATGGCCGCCCCTTCTTTCTGCATTTGTAGCGCGCCTGCTACGGCATCGGTTACGGCCTGATGCCGTCCTCCGTCTGAAAAGGAATCGGGGGTCACATTGAGCACGCCCATCACGACGGGCGCGGCTTCAACGGCCGCCAGGAAGCTATCGCGTTTGCTTAGGCGAAGATCGACCATGCGGAAAATCCTTTCTCTGTCCACAGGCAAAGGCCGTGGCGGTGTTCGATGGCCGATGACAGGGCGCTGGCCAACCGGGCAATCGCGGCGAAACCCTCGGTGGCAAGCGGCATATCGTCCAACGCCAGGATCGGTGCGATCAGCCGCAAGCTGTTGGTCATGAAAACGGCATCCGCGCTTGTCAGGTCTTCGGGCGTAAGATGGCCTTCCACCGGCATCAGGCCCACCTTCTGTGCAAGGCGCAACAGCTCGGCCCGCACCACACCTTCTAAAACGCCGTCTTCAAGGGGCGGGGTCCTAAGGGCCTGTCCGTGCAGCGCAAAGATATTTGCCGCTGATGCACAGGCCACATGACCGGCGGAGTTCAGAAACACAGCATCCTCTGCCCCCGCCTTGGTCGCTGCGGAAAGCGCAAGCACCGCATCAAGATAGGCGATGCATTTGTGGCGTGACGTGGGCGAGGTTTCGTTGCGCAGTATGGATGCTGTAACCGCGGTCACTGGCTGCCACAGTGCCTCTGGCAGACCAGACCGGGCGGACAGAATGGTGCGGGGCTGCAAACCCGCGGGGGGCTTTAGTCCGCGCGGTCCAGCCCCCCGCGTCACGGTCAGGCGCAGTGTTCCGGTAGAGATATGGGCTGCTGCCATCTGTAACAGGTCTGAGATTTGCGCAGGTGTCATTGTGATTCCAAGGACCGTGCAGGTCTTTGCCAGCCGGACCACATGACGTTCAGCAAAAACCACGGAACCGTTGATCACCAGCGCGGTGTCAAAGGCGCCATCGCCAAGCAGCAATCCGCGGTCATTCAGATCGAAGCGTGCGGCACCTTCGTCGACGGCACATCCGTCAAGCCACTGCATTGGACCGCCACGCCGCCGCGATCCGGAAGAAGTTTCCAAAGATGTCGTGGCCTTTCTCGGAAAGGATGGATTCAGGATGAAACTGCACCCCAAAAGTCGGATGGTTTACATGGGCCAGCGCCATGATCTCTCCTATTTCCGAACGGGCTGTTACACAAAGACTGTGGGTGAGTTCTGGCGTCTCAGAAACGATCAGGGAATGGTAGCGTCCGACTGTCAAAGGCACAGGCAGTTCGTGAAAAAGACCGGACCTGCTGTGACTGATCGCGCTTGTGCGGCCATGCATCGGCTCCCGCGCGTGTGTAATTTTTCCGCCAAAGGCGGCCCCAATACATTGATGGCCCAAGCACACGCCGAGGATCGGAACTTTTCCAGATAAGCTGCGCACCACCTCGAGCGAGACACCCGCTGCCTGGGGGGTGGCCGGTCCGGGAGAGATGATGATTTCGGTGGGGGCGAAACATTCCACATCCGCCAAGCCGATCGCGTCGTTTCGGACCACGCGTGTTTGGCGCCCCAACTCGGCACAGTAGCGTTCCACATTGAAAACGAAGGAATCATAATTGTCGATGATCAAGAGCATGGCGCATCGCTTTCTGGGATAGCCGCAAAAGCGGCGAACAGACGGTCAGCTTTGCACAGAGACTCTGTATATTCAACGTCCGGATCAGAGAGTAGGGTAATTCCGCCACCCGCCTGTACCACGGCCCGACCTGCACCTAAAATTGCGGTGCGGATGGCGATGTTGAGGTCCATTGTGCCGTCAAAGCCAATATAGCCAATGGATCCACAATAAACACCCCGGGCCGTCTTCTCCTGCTCGGTGATGATGTCCATCGCACGGATTTTTGGCACGCCGGTTATGGATCCACCGGGAAAGCAAGCCTCAATCAGATCGACCGGGCCGCGACCAGTTTGTATGCGACCGCGGACAACGGAGGTCAAGTGATGGACGGACGCATAGCTTTCCAACCCGCAAAGCACAGGCACATCAACGCTGCCGGGCGCGCAAACCCGGGACAGGTCGTTACGAAGCAGATCCACAATCATGATGTTTTCGGCCCGATCTTTTTGAGAGGCTTCAAGCTCTGCCGCCAGCGCTTGATCTTTTTCTGGATCGGGGTCGCGCGGACGGGTGCCTTTGATGGGCCGCGCTTCAACCCATCTGTCGCGCAAACTGAGAAACCGCTCGGGAGAGCTGGAGGCGAAAACGGTCTGTCCATCTTGCAGGTAGGCTGCAAAGGGGGCGGGGTTCATTTCTCGCAGTCGACGGTAGAAGGTCCAGGTGTTAAATCCTTCAGGCAGCGTTGCCTCGAACCGCTGTGTCAGGTTTGCCTGGTAGATGTCACCATTGAGGATATGCGCACATACGCGGGTCACGGCATCTTTGAACCCTTGTTCCGTGAAGTTGGAACACCAGTTCGAGACAGGGACATGGGATGAATGGTCCGGCCCAGGCGATTGACGGTCTAGCAGCCGCAAAGTCTGTCTAAGCCGGGCCTGTGCCCTGGCCACACGGGCCGGATGTTCCTGTTCTGGAAAGCCGCTGGAGAAAATGCGAAAACGCTGCTCTTGGCGATCAAACGCACAGATCACGTCGTAAAACGCCAGGCGCAGATCACGACAATCAGGGGCCGTTTTTTCTGGTGGTATCAATTGCTCTAAACTTTGGCCTAAATCGTAGGCGAAATGACCAATACACCCACCGCGCAGCGGCGGTGCTGTCGGGTCTGGGGCGAGCTGCCATCGGTCCAAGATCTCGCGTAATCGCTCCAACGGTGCGCCCTCTAACAGTGTCCCGCACCAGAAGGCCTGACCACTTTGGATGACGAATTCTCCGAAAGGCGAATGGCCTATGAAGCTATAGCGCCCTGTCGAAAAGTCCGCGCTGCCACTCTCTAGGAAGGCAAAGCCAGGCGTATGGCGGAGGCGTTCAGCCGCTTTTATGGGCGCAATCCAAGGAAGTTCATGCTCAATCATGACGCGCCCGTCAATCGTCTATCAAACGCGTTGTCTGCGTTGCATGCCCCGATGGGTGGACAAGTCCCCGCGCGGGCACAGAACTGCATTTGTGGTGTCTGTAGTTTGTAAGCTGGGCGCAGTGGCCTTATACTTGATCTGTGGGGCAAAATTTGTCACGATTACGTTCATCAAGCCATGATAAAAATATATAAGGATCATATGGATTTATAGTGCGTTACTTTTGCGGCATCAACAATTTTAGCGGGTGATTATCACAGCTCCGACAACCATTTCAGCAGTGTATCATGCCAATGACAAGTGACTTGGCCCATATCGGTCGCACCAACATAAAAGAGGTGGAGGTGGCTATACGCATGATCGGATCGTTGCAGCGTTTGAATGGGGGTAGAACAAGAAAAAAACCTTTTAAACCAAGGTTGATGTGGCTGTAAAATGCCGCAAATATGTATTAAAACAGTAGATTATAGATATAGTGGCGGTCCCTAGAGGATTCGAACCTCTGGCCTCCGCCTTCGGAGGGCGGCGCTCTATCCAGCTGAGCTAAGGGACCTTATATGATGAAGATAACGTGATATGGGCCCCGCTTCAATCTGAATTATTATGGTCGATCACACGCATCACTGCACGCGCGGCGCGCAGTCCAGGGGCTTCGCCGCCCCGACCCAGTCGCTCCATCGTGAGGCGTGCCGCCTCCTGTTGGGCTGCACGACGGGCGGTGTTGTCTAAAACATCCATAAGACCCTTTGCGATGGCCTCTGGCTGACAGTCAGCACCAAGATATTCTGGCACAGCGCGGGTCTCGCTCACCAGATTGACAAGCGTGACGGTGTCGATTTTCAGCTGCGATGCAATGATCCGCCGTGACAGCCAATTCATATCATAAGCGATGACCATAGGCGTATCAGCGGCAGCCAGCTCCAGCGAGACTGTGCCAGAGGCCGCAAGTGCTACGTCAGCCGCAGCAAAAGCCGTGTCTTTCTGTGTCTCCAGGATGATGGGCTGGCCGGGCCAATGCTGTGTCGCTTTTCGCACATCCTGTGATAAATGCGAGAGTGTGGGCACCAGAACACGCGCCTTGGGAAAACGTTGCAAAACAATTTTGAGGGCAGCGCCAAAAATGGGTGTCAAACGGCGCACCTCCATCTGACGAGAGCCAGGCAGAGCCAGGATCAAAGGCACATCCCCCGTAATCCTGTGTTCCACACGAAACTGCGCCACCTGTTGCGGGGTAGGCGATTGGGTTGACGCCGCCGGATGCCCCACAAAATCGCAGCCCATGCCCGCGGCTTGCATATAGGGGGGTTCAAACGGCAAAAGGGCCAGAACATGATCAATGCTCTGTGCCATTTTGGTGGCCCTGTTCTCGCGCCAAGCCCAAACAGAGGGGGCAACGTAGTGGATGGTTTTCAGATCAGGCCGTGCGCGTTTCACCCGGTTGGCCACACGCAAGCAAAAATCAGGGCTGTCTATGGTCAACAGTGCAGAAGGACGGTGTGTTTCAATCGCTGTCACACAGGCCTTGATCCGGCGCAAGAGAGTTGGAATTTTGGGCACGACCTCGGCAAAGCCGGCCACACTGATATCTGACATGGGAAATTGACTGTGCAAGCCCTCCGCTTCCATCAGTGGTCCCCCGACACCAGAAAGGACAAGATCGGGCGCAATCTCTTTGAAGCCTTTGATCAAAGCGGCGCCGAGTGCATCCCCCGAAGGCTCGCCTGCTATCATATACAGCGTTCTTTTGGTCATTCGGAAGGCACAACCCAAAGAAACAGACCATTGACCTGTGCCGCTGCGATGGTGGCAGTTTGATCCACCACCATAACGCCGCCGGATGCTATGGCAACACCGGACAACCCTGCTTTGGCGGCACGTGTGATTGTCTCAGGGCCAATGACCGGCATATCGATGCGCATATCTTGCCCTGCTTTCGGGGCTTTGTAGAATAAACCCCCTGCAGGGCGCGGAAACCCATTCTGTGCGAGGCTCTCCAACATCCAATCGGTGCCCGGCAAAGCCTCGACTGCAAGCACCTGTCCACCCGCCACCACCAAGCCCTGGCCAACATCGGCCTGAGACAGGATCATATGAACCTCTTGTGCCCGTATCAGATCGTGGTGGTCTTGATCACGCAGCTCTCCGGTCAGGACACCTTCGGGCGGCAGTAGATCGGGTACAATGGTATGTGCGGCAACAGGGTTAAATCCTGCCTCTTCAAAAAGACGTAGCACAAGCCTGAGGGCGGCATCGTCACCGCCGACTTTCAATGCCTCCATCATGCGCGGGACAAACGGCAATGTCGCCGCGTCGATTCGCGCAGGATCGAGTTTTGGGCGGGCGATCCGACCGATCAAGCAGACACGTGTGGTGCCAATCTCTTGCAACCGTTTCAGGAATGTGCCGAGTTGTTCAATGCGAAAGGTTTCATGGTTGAGATTATCGGGGGCAAAGTCCTCTAGCGCGAAAACCCGATAAGCTTGTCCCTGCAAGCCTGCAGCGACACGTGCGGGCAATGCGCCTTGACCGGCAATCAGAGCAATCATTTGGGTGTCAGGAAAGAACGATCTGTCGCACTGGTGATGAAACGGACTACGTCTTTCACGTAGGGGCTTTCGGCGTCCGCGCCAATCCGTTCGGCACGTTTGACAAAACTGTCCTCCCCCTGTTTGAGCGCGGCAAAAGCCATGCGCAGAGCAGTGATGTCATCTCGGCTCACGCCGCGTCGTTTGAGACCGACAAGATTGAGCCCTTCAAGTTCGCCGCGTTCGCCCTGTACCAAGCCATGGGGCATGACGTCATGGGTGACTTTTGTGCAACCGCCGATGATGGCGCCCCGGCCAATGCGCACAAATTGGTGCACGCCGGACAATCCGCCAATAATGACATCATCCTCAATGGTGCAGTGACCCGCAAGCCCGGAATTGTTCACCATGATCACTCGATCACCCAGCTTACAATCATGGGCGACATGCACACCGGCCATGTAGAGGCCATCATCCCCAACTTCGGTCACACCGCCCCCTTGTTGGGTACCCAGGCTCATGGTGACATATTCACGAATACGGTTACGAGCCCCGATGACCAACTGTGTCTCTTCGCCACTGTACTTGAGGTCTTGGGGAATCTCACCAATGCAAGCAAACGGGAAAATCACAGTCCCGTCCCCAATTTTCGTGTGTCCCGTCACCACGACATGGGATTTTACCACAACATTTGGTCCGATCTGCACATGCGGGCCGATGATCGTATAAGGGCCAATCTCGGCATCGTGGCCGATTGTGGCCCCAGTTTCGATCAAGGCTGTCGGGTGAATGCGGGCGGAGGACGCAATTCCCATTACAAAGTGTCCTCGTCCCGCCCTAACATTGCGGTAATCTGCGCTTCACAAGCAATTTCTGTGTCAACATGCGCTTTGCAATCAAACTTCCAGACACGTCCACCAGGGCGCCCGCGCGTCACCGCCACGTCAATCTTCAGCACATCACCTGGGACGACTTTACGACGAAACTTACATCCATCGATCCCCATAAAATAGACAACGACATTCCGGTCTAAGATATTCGAGGATACCCCAACCATAACAGCCGCTGTTTGGCCCATGGCCTCTACCATAGTGACACCCGGCATGATCGGCGCATTTGGAAAGTGACCTTGGAAATGGGGTTCATTGAAGGTGACGTTTTTTATGCCAGTGGCAGAGGTATAAGGGACAATCGCTTCGACTTTATCGATCAAAAGGAAAGGATATCTATGGGGGATAATCCTTTGAATAAGATGGATATCAGCCACGTCTACAGTCTTAGATGTCATCGATTCTCGGTCTCTTGTTGGCGGAGTGTCAGGTCATTGTCTTGTGGGAAAAGGCCCGTGTCAAAAAGTTCAGAATTTTCGTCAAATTGCATATCCACTCGACGAATAGCGATATCTGTAATATCAATATAGTCAGCGGATGCAATCACACTTTGTTTGTCAAGCACCACAAGGGCACCTGTTTCTTGGGCAAGGTCAAAGAGTATGGGCTTTGCGCGATCGAAAAAGGATGATTGTGCAATTTCTGTAATCTGTGTCAATCTTTGAGCCTTAAAATCTTGTCCACCACGCAGTCGCTCAACTTTTGCATTGAATGCGTCCGCCATATTCTGAAATGTGACGCGGTCTACGGTGTTGCGGAGTTCAGTCAATTGTTGTTCTTCTTCTGTCAACTCCATCTCAATTTGCCGATTTTCATTGCGAAGCGCTGCGCTTTCTGTTTCAAGCCAGCGCTGTTGCCGCTGACCAAAGACGGACTCTTGGTAAAACCGCTCGCGATCGAGCACTACAATCGGAGAGCGCAGAGTGAATTGTTGTTGTGCCGATGCCGCAACACCGAACACCAGGAGACAGAGCGACACCAGCTGAACGTGTCGCACAAAACCGCGGCCAGCGGAGATAACCTTAGAAGCGCGTTTGAATTGTAAAATCAAAACTTTGTTCGCGGTCATAAGGTTCACTTGAAAGCGCACGGGTAAAGTTAAAACGCAACGGCCCAATCTGAGTATCCCATAACAATCCAAACCCGACGACAGAGCGCAGATTAAAGCCGTCGTCAACAGGATCGTTTCCAGAAGTTCCGCCATTGGTATCGTCTAAGTCCCAAACAGAGCCTGCATCGGCAAACACAGCACCGCGCATACCGTATTCTTCGGGTAAGAAAATAAGAGGAAACTGCGCCTCAAGACGGACTGCGACGTAGGAGTTCCCGCCCAAAGGGTCATCGGAGGCATTTGTGTCACGTGGACCGATCCCACCGGCTTCAAAGCCGCGCAGTTGTCTTTGGTTGTTGAAAAATCGTGTGTTGATCCGGGTGCCACTGTCACCAAGGCCGATAATATGGCCGCCTTCCAGGGCGGCGATCAGTGTAACCTCTTCATTGAAGACATCCTGCTCTCCAATCACAGCAAACGTGGTTTTTATATGTTCGACATCACCGCCTAGCCCTGCATACTCCTGTGCAAAACGTAACGCGATACCGCGGGTTGGGTCGAGCCCGCGTCCGCGTGTGTCATAGGACCAAGAGTATTCTATAGCGGATGTGACCGCGCTATCGGCCTCGTTGATCAGAATTTCTGAGGTCGCGTCAGGATCATTGATCCCAAGCTCATCATTCGACAAGCGGTATCTTAGCCCAATGCGGCTGAATTCCCCTAAAGGATAACTCAACCCTGTCCGAAATAACGCCGTTGTCGTGTCGTAGGTTGCGTCTTGACTATCGGTTGTTGTGTAGCCTGCACCAATCGAAAATGTTAAATCCCGCCCAAGAAAATAAGGCTCAGAAAATGATATATTAGCATTTTGAGCGTCACTGGTTGTGTCGAAGGACAATCCAACCGATTGACCACGTCCAAGAAAGTTCGATTCTGACAACGTCACCGCTAAACCTGCACCATCTTGTTCTTCATAACTGACGGAAAATCCCAATGTTCCAGTGGGTTGTTCTTCGACATTAACGTCAACCACGCTTTGGCTTTCTGAACTGCCCGGCCTGGCGCTGACCTCAACATTGCTAAAATAATTCAATGCGCGCAGACGTTCTGCCGCTGCGCGGATTTCACGCGGATTAAACGGATCACCCTCAACTGTTCTAAACCGGTTGCGGATCACGCGATCAAGTGTGGTTGCATTGCCTTCAATATCGATACGCTCCACAAAAACCCGTGGGCCGCGTTCGATGATATATTCGAGATCCAAGGTTAGCTCAGCATCATTGCGGATGATGTTTGGGCGGACCCGAATGAAATTCAAACCCTGCGATGTGGCCAAAAGCTCCAGCCGTTCAACCGCATTGTCCACCAGGCGCGGAGAATAAATATCTCCTGTCTCGGCCTTGATTTCCGATTGGTAAAGATCAAGGTCAATTTCCGGCAGATCAGAGAACGCTTCTATTCGACCTAACCTATACTGCTGACCTTCTCGGATACGAAAGGTCAAAAGGAAGGCATCTCGGGTTGGTGTGAGTTCCGGAGTAACGGAAAGGACTTGCGCATCGACATAGCCGCGCGCGAGATAAAAATCCCGCAGAAGTTGCTCATCGAATGCGATTCGATCCGCAATAAACGTGTCAGATCTGATCACGCTTCTGAATAGACCTGCCTGTTTGGTTTCCAGAACGCGTCTAAGCCTGCGATCTGAGTAGGCGCGGTTTCCAACAAAAGACACGCGCTCAATCTCTGTCACGCGTCCTTCGGCAATTTCAAAAATTAAATCTACCCTGTTGTCGCTGCGGCGGATGATGCGGGGGGTGACTGTTGCCGCCAAGCGGCCGGAGACCTCATAGGCAGCGGCAATTGCCCGTGTGTCCGCTTCGGCGGTTGCGGGGCTGAACACCCGGCGCGGTTGGCTCAGGATTAATTGACCAAGGGCCTCATCGTTCAGCCGTCTGTTGCCCTCAAAGTTGATTTGATTGATCGTGGGATATTCTTTGACGACAATCATCAGTGTTGAGCCAGACGGCACAATCGTGACTTCTTCAAAAAGCCCAGAGGCCTGCAGTCTATTTAAACCATCATTCACTTCTGCAGCGCTGATCGTTTGGCCGGGAACAACGCCAAGATAATCGAGGATGGTCGCCTCCTCGATACGCTGGTTGCCCTCAAACACAAAAGACGTGAAGCGGTAGCTTTGTGATGTTGTTTGCACCGCGGCTGTGACCAGAATAAGCGCTGCAAGCAGTCCAACACGCGCAGACGATAAAAATGAATTTCGTGACATGCGATCTCCCCAGACGACGCAAGTTTCTTTGATCCATAAACCGCACGGACGGGGGAGTCAAAACATCAATGGAGGGAGAATTGCGCGCGTGCACCGGTGGTTAGAACACCATTCGCGGCCCACAATTTTAAAGCGCAGGTGATTTGATAAACTTCAGGCAAACAACGAATTTTTCGGAACTGTCCGAACGGCTGGCCGCTGGTTTGAGGTGAGCGACCTTTTCAAACCGCTGTTTGAGGACCTTTTGCAATTCCCCTTCGGCCCCCCCTGCCAAGACTTTGGCCACAAAGGTGCCCCCTGGCTCAAGAATATCAAAGGCAAAATAGGCAGCCGCCTCGCAAAGTGCGACTATTCTGAGGTGATCTGTTTGTTTATGGCCTGAGGACGCAGCAGCCATATCCGACAAGACAACATCTGCAGCCCCGCCCAACCAGGCATGAACCTGTTGGTCTGCCCCCTGGTCGAGAAAGTCAATCACATGGAACTCCGCGCCTTTTAAGGGAGATACCGCCTGCAAATCTACACCGACATATCGGCCCCGGCGTTTGCCTGGCTTCATTCCATCTGCGTTGATCCGGGGCACGGCCACTTGCGCCCACCCACCAGGTGCACAGCCCAAATCCAAAACCTGTGCACCAGGAACAAGAAAGCGAAACTTGTCATCAATTTCTTTGAGTTTGTATGCTGCCCGTCCACGATAGCCGTCTGCTTTTG
Organism: uncultured Thalassobacter sp.; assembly: GCA_963922715.1. Classification (GTDB taxonomy): domain Bacteria; phylum Pseudomonadota; class Alphaproteobacteria; order Rhodobacterales; family Rhodobacteraceae; genus CAWUJT01. Next base: position 8,514 of record CAWUJT010000019.1, on the reverse strand, counting down.
CACGCTGAACATACGGATCGTTTAGTTGACGTTCCAACCACCGGGTTGAAGACAGCTTACGCCCCTTTGCGGTTTTCACCTTTACGCGCAACTCACGTTGGCCGCGGCCTGATGTTCCTTTTGTCACTGTGCACCTGTCATTTTTGAATTTTGATTTGGAAGTTTGTATCCGTAAATGCAAGACAAAGCCTTATGCCACAGAATATTAGCGAAACACGATTGCCATTGCTCCGCAGTCTTGATAACGGTGCAAAACGCGTTGCCGGTGTGGCGGAATTGGTAGACGCAGTGGATTCAAAATCCACCGCCCGTAAAGGCTTGCCGGTTCGAGTCCGGCCACCGGTACCACTCAATCCAGTCAATACTGACGCAGAAATACGAATGCGACAGAACGCCTCATAAAAATCTGAGGTGCCTCTTTCAAAAAGACAATACCACCATAAAGATGTGTTTATGCATTCAGCGAAGAAAAATAAAATCAATCGCCAAACTCTGAAACGCATCCAGAGTATTCTGCCGTGTTTTACGCTTGCTTCACACTTTATCACGTTACGCGGGGTGATGTGCGCAGACAAGATAAAGCCAGGTGAGAAAGTCTTGACCCGCGACAATGGGTTTCAGGAGATCACTTGGGTGGGTACGCAGCACATAGAAGCTGACACGCTATCTGCGCATCCTACCCTGGCCCCTATCCAGATTAGCGCCGGTGCCTTAGGCCATGAAACGCCATCGTGCGATATGATCGTGTCCCCCAATCATCGCATGTTGATCACACACAAGCACGCCCAGCTTTATTTTGGTGCCTCCGAGGTGTTTGTGATGGCGGAGGATCTTTTGGATTGGCCCGGGGTTGCGCATGTATCAAAGGGGCAGGGTGTGGATTATTTCCACCTGATGTGCACCCGCCATGAGGTTCTATTCGCCGACGGCACTTGGAGCGAAAGTTTCCAGCCCGATGACGCCATCATAAACGCACTGACAGAGCCGCAAAGGCAACAAATCCGTGACCTCTTTCCCGATTTTGAGTTGGACGGGCCCAGCATGGAGTCCGCCCGCCAAACAGTGCCTGGGGAAGAGTTTCGCCTGTTATCATTACCTTAGGTGATTATACCTGGTTTTTACGTGGGCCGATCATGGTTTCTGGGCGGACAATCTTATCAAATGTGTCTTCATCGACAAAACCCAAGGCCACGGCTTCTTCCTTGAGGGTCGTGCCGTTCTTATGGGCGGTTTTCGCAACTGTTGTGGCATTATCGTAACCAATCTTTGGCGCCAGAGCTGTGACCAGCATTAAACTTTCCCGCATAATCTTTGCAATGCGGTCTTCATTGGCTTGAAGCCCGGCCACGCAGTTATCGGTAAACGACACGGCGGCATCACTTAACAGTTGGATAGATTGCAGCACATTGTAGGCCATCATTGGTTTGTAGACATTGAGTTCAAAATGTCCTTGGCTGCCCGCAAAACCTACGGCCGCATCATTGCCAAAAACATGCGCACAAACTTGGGTTAGGGCTTCGCATTGTGTAGGGTTTACCTTACCCGGCATGATCGATGAGCCAGGCTCGTTCTCGGGCAAGATCAGCTCTCCCAGCCCACAGCGGGGGCCAGAGCCTAACAGACGGATGTCATTGGCGATTTTAAAAAGGCTTGCGGCCACGGCTCGGCACGCCCCTGACATTTCCACCATCGCATCATGGGCTGCCAGCGCTTCAAACTTATTTGGGGCCGTTGCCAAAGGCAAATCGGTGATTTCGGCCATATATTCTGCCACTTCCGCGGCCCAGCCCTCAGGTGTGTTCAAGCCTGTGCCCACGGCTGTTCCGCCTTGGGCGAGTTCATAAATGCGGGGCAGGGCGGTTTTGATCCGCTCAATGCCCATCTGAACTTGATGGGCGTAGCCAGAAAATTCTTGCCCGAGCGTCAAGGGGGTCGCATCCATTGTATGGGTCCGGCCAATTTTGATAATCGATTTGAAACTCTCGGCTTTCGTCTCCAGTGCGGTGGCGAGTTTTGTTAGGGCCGGGATCAAGTGATCCCGCACCATCATAGCTGTGGCAATATGCATGGCGGTGGGAAACGTGTCGTTTGAGCTTTGCCCCATATTGCAGTGATCGTTAGGGTGCACCGGCACCTTGGACCCCACCACACCATCCATCAGTTCAATCGCGCGGTTTGCGATCACCTCATTGGCATTCATGTTCGATTGTGTGCCCGAGCCTGTCTGCCACACCACAAGGGGAAAATGATCATCAAGCGCCCCGTCAACCACCTCTTGCGCCGCGGTCTGGATGGCCGCACCCAGGGCAGGGGCTAACAGACCCCGAGCTGTATTCGCGCGCGCGCAGGCCATTTTTATGACCCCCAAAGCACGGATCAAGGCCATCGGTTGACGCTCCCACCCGATGGGAAAATTCTCAATCGAGCGTTGTGTTTGCGCCCCCCAGTATTTATCGGCGGGCACGTCGATGGGGCCAAAGCTATCGGTTTCTGTACGTAGATCGGCCATTCTGCCATCCTCTTGTGGTCATACTCTGCAAGCCTCTTACGTCCAGATCGGCCAGGACACAATCAGTCGCCCTTTCGGAAGCGATCCAATTGCACAATTTCCGCCTCTGTTTTGGGGGGTTCCGCGGCTTCATCGGACGTCTGTGTCGTTTCATGGGCCACTGTTTCAAAGCGCAATCCGAATTCGACGCTTGGATCGACAAAGGTTTTAAGGGCCGTCAAGGGAATTCTCAATTTCTCTTCAGTGTTTGAAAAACTCAAAGACACGGACAGAACGTCTTTGGTCACTGTGAGATCGTAAAATTCATGCTGTAAGACAATCGTCATCTCATCGGGATATTTTTCCCGAAGCGTGTCCGAAAGATGCACTCCGGGATGCTGTGTGTCAAACGTGATGAAAAAGTGATGATTGCCCGGCAACCCGTATTGTGAAACATTTTGAAGCACTTGCGCAATCACATCACGCATAGCCGTATGCATCAAAGCACCATAATCGATTGTTTCGCGCATTTTGTCAGAACCGTTAGTTTCAGAATATTATACCCAATCACAGGCACAATGATAGACCGTAATTACGTGGTGTGTGTGATTGCAGCATAGTCAACAGAGGATTTCGAACAAATAGCCATAAAACACCATAAAATAGCCATAATCAGTATTTATGGAGGCCTACAAAGTCTCATCTTTTTGCCGAGGTTTAGAACAGATGACATCAGCGATGAATAGTTTATGGGCATTTGTGTTTGTTTCAATTGCTCTTATGGGATGGGATGCATCAATTCTTTACAACGCAAAGATGGAAGCTCAAAACGCGGCACGGGATTTTTCAAGGCTCTACGCATTAGGCACGTTTGTAGATATAGACAGTGATTTGGAAGTGTCTGACGATGCCTGTGCGGCATTTAATGGAAACGATTTAACTGTCACAATTCCAGAAGGGTGTTATTGCTATACAGCAACAATTATTGATCCTAATCCACCTCATACGGGTTATGAGGTTTACGACAATTGTTATTACAATGGTTATATTCCCTATACATATAATCATATCGATTTTGAAAATGTCAAAGGGCTTTATTTTGCTAATGAAGATGACTATACGGTCCAATTCATAGAAGACGGCTCTTATGTTTCGGGCGACAATTACATTTGGACTTATGTGTATTTGGATGCAAGTTCTATTGGTCTGTTAACTTCAGTTATGGGGTTGAGCCCGGCTTATGTTAAAGCAGCGGTTGTTGTGCCAGATAAAATTGAAGCAAACAGTGCACAAAATGATGACTATTATGGCGATCCCCCAATTTAATGTCATATCTATCGGTATCGCGGTAAAAGCCAGATTTAAAATTTGAGGTTTAGAATGCAACGGTTCATAGAAAAAACAGATGGCGACGCCAACATACTTGGTTTGTTTTGGTCTCTTATCGCAATATGCTTTGTTGCAATTGCAGCTGACATAGCCCGCACATTCTCATTTCAAGCGGGTCTGCAATCGGCAGCAGATACGGCAGGTATGGCTGTATCTGCTGAATATGCACGCACAAAAGATATCGCAAAAGCGAAAGCTGCGGGAGTGGCCGTTGCCGCAGAAATTATGGGAAGCAGCGCGTATTTAACAGCTGACGATATTGTATTTGGCCAATACGATGCGGATGCAACACCACCGACAATGACAGAAAATCTAACTGAATTTGACGCGGTACATGTCTTTGCGAATGCCTTAGACGACAACGCGCTTTACCAATATTTCTTCCAATTCGTTGGTTTAGACAGTTTTGATGTAAGTGCGGAGACTGTCTATGCATTAGAAGTCGGTTCTGTCAAAGAACCTTTAATCTCGACGTGCGGCAACGATACAACGTTTATCACGCATGGGCATTTTGGCACTTTATCTCTTAATATGCAGACAGAAGATCCCAGTATCAGCAATGCCCCTTATCCAACTCATTGTATCCACACAAATCGAAATAATGGTATCGATATGTATGATGGGAGTGATCCGGCTGAAAAAATGGGGTTTTTTGTCGCCCCTGATAGCAACAATGGTGGGGACAATATCAGTCTGAGCAAATCTGGGCGGGCTCATCTCAATGATTTGGATCCACTATTCATAACCTCAGACTCTAAAATAAATAATATGACTGAATTAGAACTCATCACAGAGGAAAGATTCATCGAAACTATTTTTTATTGGCAAATCCAAGAATATTTCAATGGAATTTTCAATTACATTGAAGACACAAAAGATAACAAAAATAGCAATTCTATAAGCTATACGTATCCTTGGACAGGGGGGGCTAGTCTTGAAATCAATGGCATAAATCAATGGGCACAATGGATAATGTGCAAAGACCATTTTGAGCAATATCAAATTCTTGCGACGAGCCAAGGCCATGGCATTCTGCCAAGGGCAATCATTCCCGAATATACATGCTTTAATGTATATATTTTTGATCAGAATTTTGGGACAGTAAATATATCGCGTCTGGAAGATAATATAATTGTCTTGGCATACGGAGACATAAATTACACGGGCAGCACAAGCGGAACATTCAGCAAAGCAGATACGGGATCATTTGATGCAAAGAATGTGGTTCTTATGGCCAGAGGATCTATTTCCTTTGGCAGTGGTGCTCCGCTAGATGATCAATATGAGTGGACTTGGGCAAACTATGACCATATTTTAAACTTACAAAATAGTTTCATTTTTGCATTAAACAAAAATTCCAGGAATGACCACGATGCCTATGACGAACGATGCGCTGATGTGGCTGAGTGCACTTACTTTGTATATGAGGATGGGCTTGGAAATACATGGGCACGACGCAATCACCAAACACGAACACCAAGAACATATGCCGATTTCGATGATCGTAATTTTATCAATATCACGCTCAACTTAGGCACGCCGGATTGGTGTGATGGAAACGATCATTTCAACTCTTACTTATTAGGACTAGATGACTTTGTGTTTAACGAACAGGTGGTTTCAGTTGATAGCGATTGGCATAATTTATATAAGAATGATCCAAAATCCCAAGCAAATTTCCACAGTGTTTATGCCAGTGGCCTCAAGTTCATTGGCGGCAACACAGAATTATATACATCCGGCAGCTATTTCGAAGTTGGTGAAGAAATATACTTCCGCCGTATTTCCATACAGAATTGTCCGCATCTTTTGATATCGGATGTATTGCCCCGGGCAAATATTGAATCCACCTATTTAAATGGGGCCGATATTTTAAATTCTTTAGGGGCAGGCTACACACCTTTAGGCGAGACAATTCTAGATGAAAACCTATCACAACCTCAAGACAACGATTACGCAGCTGAGTACGTCATCGAAAATGAAGAAGCTCTTGTGCATTGATATAAAATGAAGTGCTGGCTTCTGTTGCCAGGTGCCAGCCAACCCCGCCTAGCCTTGCAATAGGTTAGGGCTTCAAGATTTCGATCTTGCGAACTGCATTAAGCAGCGAGCGCGACCGGAGCACGGTTGTCATTTGCAACTATTCATGCTTGGGCCGATATCGGTGGCGCCCAGCCGAGCGAAAGCTAACCCCTTTAGACGTCCGTCGATCCTATTTCGGCCCCATGATCCGCCAAATGACCAGATGATGGTGGAGCCGCCGGGTACCGCCCCCGGGTCCGAGCCGCGTATTACGAGCGCGTTTATCGCCATAGTCTTTTTCAAGACATTTTTCACTTAAACCATGGGCGAAGAAATTTCAATGGAAACCTTCGTTTTCTCCCATTGATGCCCGCGAAAATTTGACTAACTGTCAAAATAGGTTTTTTCAGAAAGAGGATCGAAATTATGGACGGAAATCCAACTGGTGTTTGCCCCGTCATGCACGGCGGCTCAACCCATGCCACAAATGCAGTGCAATCCAACAAGGAATGGTGGCCCAATCAGCTGAACTTGAAGATTTTGCACCAACATAGCAAGCAATCCGATCCGTTTGGCGGCGCATTGAATTATCCCAAAGAATTCGAAAAGCTCGATCTTGAAGCTTTGAAAACAGATCTGAAAGCCTTGATGCGCGACAGCCAAGACTGGTGGCCCGCCGATTACGGACACTACGGGCCGTTCTTTATCCGCATGTCGTGGCATGCCGCTGGCACCTATCGTACAGCTGACGGGCGGGGCGGGGGCTCTACGGGCGCGCAACGCTTCGCGCCTTTGAACAGCTGGCCGGATAATGGCAACTTGGACAAAGCCCGCCGTTTGCTCTGGCCTGTCAAACAAAAATACGGCAACAAAATATCCTGGGCCGATCTGCTGGTGCTTGCGGGCAACGTGGCGATTGAAGATATGGGGCTGAAAACTGTTGGCTTCGGCGGCGGGCGTAGCGATATCTGGGAACCTGAAGAAGACATCTATTGGGGGCCAGAGGGCGGCTGGTTGGAAAATCAGCGTTACTCTGGTGATCGAGAGCTTGCGATGCCGCTGGCCGCCGTGCAGATGGGGCTGATTTATGTCAATCCCGAAGGGCCTGATGGCAACCCTGATCCCTTGGCCTCTGCCCGTGATATTCGCGAAACCTTCGCGCGGATGGGCATGAATGACTATGAAACCGTGGCCTTGACCGCAGGCGGCCACACCTTTGGCAAAGCCCATGGGGCAGGGGATACCGATCTGGTTGGCCCAGAGCCCGAGGCCGCGCCGATGGCACACATGGGCCTGGGGTGGGTAAGTACACATGCCTCTGGCAAGGGCGTGGATGCCATCACCTCTGGGATTGAGGGGGCATGGACACCCAATCCAATCCAATGGGACATGGGATATTTCGATGTGCTGTTCGGCTATGACTGGGAATTGGTCAAAAGCCCGGCAGGCGCACATCAGTGGCAGCCCAAAGATCTGAAGGCAGAGGATATGGCCCCCACAGCCGATGGCGCGGGCAAAACCCATATCATGATGACCACCGCCGATATGGCAATGCGGATGGATCCGGATTATGAGAAGATCTCCCGCCATTTTCACGCCAACCCCGAAGAATTTGGCCAGGCGTTTGCCGAGGCTTGGTTCAAATTGATCCACCGCGACATGGGTCCAAAAGCGCGCTATAAAGGTGCGGATGTGCCGCAAACAGATTACATCTGGCAAGATCCTCTGCCGCCAGCAAAAACTCCTGCCTTGAGCGTTGACCAAATCGAAGCCCTGAAAGCGGCGATCGCTGACAGCGGGTTGTCCGTCACGGAACTCGTGTCCACCGCTTGGGCGTCTGCTTCGACCTATCGTGGCTCAGATTACCGTGGTGGGGCAAATGGCGCGCGCATTCGTCTTTCCCCGCAAAAGGATTGGGCTGTGAACCAACCGGCACAGTTGGCAAAAGTCCTCGCGGCCCTGGAGCGTATTCAAGCGGCCTCCGACGCAGATGTCTCTATGGCGGATCTGATTGTGCTCGCGGGCGGTGTTGGCGTTGAGCAGGCGGCCAAAGCAGCCGGGCACGACGTGTCTGTTCCCTTCACGCCGGGACGTGTGGATGCCACGCAAGAGCAAACGGATACAGAAGGCTTTGCGGTTCTAGAGCCCAAAGTCGATGGCTTTCGCAACTACCAGGACCAAGCGTACAACGTTTCTACAGAAGAAATGCTGGTGGATCGTGCACAACTTCTGGGCTTGAGCGCGCCGGAAATGACAGTGCTTGTGGCCGGTCTGCGGGTGCTGGGTGTGACCGTCGATGGCGCACAAGAGGGCATTTTCACCGATCGCATTGGCGTGCTATCTACGGACTTTCTCAAGACCGTGCTTGACATGAACTTTGACTGGCATCCCATTGATGATCAAGAGACTCTTTTCCAATCTAAACACCGAGAAACCGGGGAAGAGACTTGGCGCGCAACACGTGTTGACCTGATCTTTGGCGCAAATTCACAACTGCGCGCCTTGTCCGAGGCCTACGCCCAGGAGGATACAGAAAGCACTTTCGTTGCAAAATTCATTGAAGCCTGGACCAAGGTGATGATGCTGGATCGCTTTGATCTTGCATGACCTATAGC
>CAWUJT010000018.1:0-26175 GCA_963922715.1 uncultured Thalassobacter sp. | reverse complement strand
TTAGAAAAGACCTTTGACGCTGTGTTGTTTGCAACAGGGCGGCGTCCAAACACGGATGATCTTGGGCTCGAAGCGCTTGGAGTTGAATTGGGCCGGGCCGGGGAAATCATTGTGGATGAGTACAGCCAAACGGGCTTGCCGTCCGTTTACGCCATCGGCGATGTCACCAACCGTGTCAATCTTACACCCGTGGCCATCCGCGAAGGGGCTGCCTTTGTGGAGACAGTGTTCAAAGGCAACCCAACGCCGGTGGATCACACGTTGATTCCGTCGGCTGTTTTTACCCAGCCTGAGATGGGCACTGTTGGCCTCAGCGAGGAACACGCCGCTGAGCAAGAGCCCATAGATGTTTACGCTACCTCCTTTCGCCCGATGCGATCTGCGTTTGCCGGAAAACCGGACCGAGTGCTGATGAAACTTATCGTTTCAAAAGCAACGCAAAAAGTTCTGGGATGTCATATTGTTGCCCCAGAAGCGGGTGAGATGATCCAACTTGCCGCGATTGCGATTAAGATGGGCGCAACCAAGGCAGACTTTGATCGCACGGTTGCCGTTCACCCGACAATGAGCGAAGAGCTTGTTACACTCAAAGCGCCGGTGCGCAGCGCTTGATTTTTTAATTTCTGCACACAGGTAAAACTCAGATCATACAATAGAGAACAGAGGACATTATGGCTGGAAACAACGGCGGCCCCTGGGGCGGAGGCTCGGGCGGGGGTGATAACCGTGGACCAAATCGCGGAGGCGGTGGACGCCGCCCCGGGCCTGGCGACACACAAATTCCTGAAATTGATGAGCTGATGAAAAAGGGCCAAGAACAATTACGCGTTCTCATGGGCGGTCGCGGTGGCGGTTCTAATGGAACCGGTTCCAATGGTGATGGCGGCGGGCCTATGTTGACCAGGGGAACGATTGGTATTGGCGTGATCGTCCTGGTTCTGTCTTGGCTTTGGATGTCGGTCTATACAGTGCGCCCAGAGCAACAATCTGTAGAACTTTTATTTGGAGAATTCTCAAGCATAGGGACGCCAGGGCTTAATTTCGCCCCCTGGCCTGTTATAACTTATGAAGTGATGTCTGTGACCACGGAGCGGACAGAGGATATTGGCGTTCCTGGTGGACAAAATGGTATAAATGGAAGAAGTTTTTCCACCCGGACTGTTGCTGGCAGTCGGTCTGAAGATGGGCTTATGCTGACAGGGGATGAAAATATCGTCGATATTGATTTCCAAGTTGTCTGGAATATCAATGACCCGGCGCGTTTCCTTTTCAATCTTGCAGATCCTCAACCCACGATACGCGCTGTATCCGAGTCTGCCATGCGAGAGATCGTAGCGCAGTCTGAATTGGCACCAATTCTCAACAGAGATCGCGGGATCATCGCGGATCGCCTGCGTGAGCTTATTCAGTCGACACTGGACAGTTATGATGCGGGTGTTCAAATTTTGCGTGTGAATTTTGATCGCGCCGACCCGCCGGGCGAAGTGATTGATGCGTTCCGCGACGTGCAAGCTGCTGAACAAGAACGCGATAGACTTCAATCAGAAGCTGACGCATACTCCAACCGTGTACTGGCGGGCGCGCGCGGTGAAGCTGCACAACTGCTCGAAGAAGCCGAAGCTTACAGAGCTCAGGTGGTGAACGAAGCCCAAGGTGAGGCGAGCCGTTTCTTAGCGGTTCTTCAAGAATACAATGCCGCCCCAGAGGTAACTCGCAAGCGTCTTTATCTTGAGACCATGGAAAGGGTATTTGCAGATGTCAATAAAGTGATCATCGACGATGCGGTCTCAGGTCAAGGGGGGCAGGGTGTTGTCCCCTACTTGCCTTTGAATGATCTACAAAGAGGAGGATCAAACCGATGACACGTTCCACAATAATTATCCCACTATTCATTGTGGTTGTCGCAGGTCTTTTAAGTTCGATATTTATCGTCGATGAACGTGAGAAAGCGTTGGTTTTACAGTTTGGTCGCGTTATCGCCGTCAAAGAAGAACCCGGTATTGCATTCAAGATACCTGTCATACAGACTGTAGTGCGATACGATGACCGTATCCTAAGCCGGGATGTCAATCCACTCGAAGTTACGCCATCGGATGATCGCCGATTGGTCGTAGATGCTTTTGCACGATATCGGATTGTCGATGTCGAAACCTTCCGTGAGGCGGTGGGTCCGCTGGGGATAACAGGGGCAGAAACACGGCTTGATTCCATCCTGCGTTCGGAATTACGAGAGGCTTTGGGGGCTGTGAGTTCAAATGACATCCTCAGCTCTGATCGTGCTGCATTGATGGTCAGAATTGCAGATGGTGCGCGCGCGGAAGCCGAAGGCTTGGGGATAGAAATTATCGATGTTCGGATTAAGCGTACCGATCTTCCTGCCCAAAACTTAGATGCGACATTCGCGCGGATGCGCGCAGAGCGCGAGCGGGAAGCCACAGATGAACGCGCCCGCGGTGCAGAGGCAGCGCAGCGTATTCGTGCCCTGGCTGATCGGACGGTTGTAGAACTCACATCCGATGCGCAGCGGCAAGCCGAAATCATTCGTGGTGAAGCTGATGCCGAGCGAAATCGCGTGTTTGCGGAAGCCTTCAGCGCAAACCCAGAGTTTTTCGAATTTTACCGATCCCTGACCGCATATGAACGCGCTTTGCAAGGATCAAACTCGACCTTGGTGATCTCACCTGAAAGTGAATTTTTCGACTATCTTGAAGCCGACACCGGTAGACCTTGACAGTCTATGTTTGAGGCATTTTTCCTAGGTGTTGGAATGGTTCTGGTGATAGAGGGGCTGGTGATTGCACTGGCCCCAAAACGTTTTGAAGAGATATTAATAATCCTTTCGCAAATCGGCCAAGAGGCGCGTCGGCTGATGGGATTGACGATGATCGTTCTTGGCATTCTTGTGGTCTCTGGGGTGAGAGCGTATTTCTAGTCTTAGTTGTGAATAACAGTGAGCTTTGGAGGAAATGAATTTATCCCTTGAGACGTTTCACAGCGTTGTGAAAAGAAAAGAATTGAAACAGAGACATTTAATACAAACATAAATGCAAAGAATATCTCATAGACGACATAGAAAAATCGGAGCCTCTGGAGGATGACAAAATGACAACATCAGCAAAAGCACGCGCTCTTAACACACAAGCCGTAATCTCTCCTGGTTTGCGCGGTATATGGATTTTAACGGTCAGTGTTGCTCTTTTCTTGTTACAGACCATCTCCACCGAAGCACGTGGGGCACCAGATAGTTTTGCTGATCTTGTGGACGAAGTGTCTGGGGCTGTTGTCAATATCACGACTTCTACCACAGTATCGCGCGAACTGCCGCGGCCAAACATTCCCAGAGGCTCACCGCTCGAGGATTTCTTTGAGGAATTTCGCAACCGCCCAGGCCGCCCAAATCCCGCACCACGTCAATCGTCAGCACTTGGATCAGGTTTTGTGATTTCCGAGGACGGATTTATTGTGACAAACAATCACGTCATCGATGGCGCGGATCGCATTATGATTGAATTTTTCTCAGGTCAAACACTCCCCGCCGAATTGATAGGCACCGACCCAAACACAGATATTGCGCTTTTGAAGGTTGAAAGTGATGAACCACTGCAATTTGTGACTTTTGGATCTTCAGATGACATGCGTGTCGGCGATTGGGTTGTGGCTGTTGGCAATCCATTGGGCCAAGGCTTTTCAGTCAGCGCCGGGATCGTATCAGCACGGGAACGCGCGCTTTCAGGCACTTATGACGATTACATTCAAACCGACGCGGCCATAAATCGGGGAAACTCTGGGGGACCACTGTTCAATATGGAGGGGGAAGTAATCGGTGTAAATACAGCCATCCTATCCCCTACAGGAGGATCGATTGGGATTGGATTTGCCATGTCTTCTACAGTTGTCACCCAGGTTGTCGATCAACTTCAAGAATTCGGAGAAACACGCCGCGGCTGGTTAGGGGTGCGCATTCAGGATGTGGATGCTGAGCTTGCCGAAGCCCTTGGGCTTGAAAGTGCGCGTGGTGCTTTGGTTACAGATGTACCCGATGGCCCGGCGCGCGACGCTGGCATTCTAGCGCGTGATGTGATCCTCAGCTTTGATGGGAAGGAAATTGAAAATACCCGCGAGTTGGTACGCATGGTTGGCAATGCCCCTGTAAATGCAACAGTGCGTGTTGTGGTTCACCGAGATGGTGGAACAAAAACCGTACGTGTAATACTTGGGCGGCGCGAAGATGCAGAGCGTGCGATCCCTGCATCGGCGCCGGCAGATGAGTCTATTGAAAAATCTGTCCTCGGCATGACACTTTCCACGCTTACCGATGACATACGTGAACAGCTCGACCTTTCTAATGTTACGGTCGGTGTCGTTATCACAGATATCGATGCAACAAGTGATGCTTATAAGAAAGGACTTCGGTCGGGTGATGTCATCACCGAAGCAGGTCAAACACCTATTGCAACCATAAGCGAGTTTGAAGAGCGCCTTAACACTGCGCGTGATGCAGGTTTGAAAAGCTTTTTGTTGCTCATTCGCCGCAACGGTGATCCACGTTTTGTCGCTCTTACGCTCAGTTGAGCGTCATAATCCAATCCTCATAATAATAAGGTGCGATGATAAGAACACTTGCTTGCCCAGTTTCCTAAAGACATGGCGTAAGAAGATTACGAACTCTGTCACAAACGTTTTGAATTAGGCTCATTGGGGTTTGCTAAAGATGAATGAGTCGGGCGACCTGGCATAAGATTTTTGATCTAACATGATACGCTAGGCTGCCAATAAGAAGGCTATTCAGCTGCGAACACTCGCAGATAATAAAATAGCGCATTCTGCCTAAAAGTTAGCGACGATTTGATCACACAGCGGTTGCAAAGCACAAATTGATGTATTTGACATTACTGACATGAAGATCGTATTAATCATCTTTAAAACCGCAAAATTTAGATTGGTTGAGTTGACACATTCAAAAGAAATGATTTGAACATGTGGAAGATTTACCTCTCATTGTTTATTGGGGGATCATATCCGTAAGTTTCTTTGGACCCTTGGGCTACTGTTCACAAGCTTGTCGCTTGTGGCTTTGATAGGTTCGCTTCATCCGATTGGCGATTCAGTAAGTGTGTTTCTACCGCTCCTTGCGGCTATACTCGTCATTCTTGGATTGTTTGCCTGGCTAAGTGGAGCAATTATTCTGGCGCGAATGATTGGCTTTATAGGCGGCTTGCTGTTTTTTTGGCTAGGGATACATTTCCTTCCTTATTCAAAAACGCCATTGCCATTTATATCGGTCTATCAAAAAAACATGTTTATCCATTCGAAAAATTGGCCAGAACTTGCGCGAGACATTCACGGTTTTAGACCTGATGTTGTTACACTTCAGGAAATCTTTGATGAAAATCATAACATACTTCAAGAACTGAAGGCCAGTTATCCGGTCCAGCATGTGTGCGGCTCGGCCTATGTGCGCAGTGTCGCGGTTCTCACACACTTTGAACCAACCGGCGTGCCAGCGGTTTGCTTGAATGGTCGCGGCGTGGCCGCCATACAAGTTGAGGGTCCCGATGGCGCAATTTGGTTGGTTTCTGTTCATCTCAACTGGCCCTGGCCTTTTCCACAGGCGGCAGATGCGCAGACATTAAATGACTGGCTTGATACCCTTGATGCCCCTGTCATCTTAGCAGGTGATTTCAATATGGTCCCCTGGAGCCATCGCCTGCGTCAGGTTGCGCGCAAAGCGCAGGGGCATCTTGCCGGGCCGCCACGTATGACGTTTTGGTTGACGCCACGGGCAAAGATTTATCCCATTCCCATCGATCATATTATCGGTCCCAATGGGGGGCGGCTCATGAATCGATTCTTTGGCGACTCGGATCATTCCGGGCTTTTTGCTCGGTTGCCCCTTTGACCATCTATATATTCTAGATACGCATAACACCTTATCGATTTAACGTTTGCGCAACCTGTTCACGAAGTGCTTTAAGATCGGTGATGGTCTCGATCAGTTCCTGTTTTCGCTGGTTAAGTTCCTCAAGCTGTGCATCGGCCAATTCGATCCACCGGATCATCTGTGTATCCCCTTCTGGGTCTGCGTCTCGTAACGCGAGCCATTGCCGAATTTGCTCGAGACTAAAACCAAACTTGCGCCCCCGTAAGATCAGCGTCATCCGCGCAATCTCTCGTGGGCCATAAAATCGATTGCGCCCTTCCTTCTCTGGAAAGAGAAGCTCAATGTATTCATAGTGTCGCAGTGTGCGCGCTGTCACATCGAACCGGGCGCACATCTCCTTGAATGATAATCTCTCTGTCATAGCGTCTCTCTCCCATACAAGGAACATAGCTTCAGATGGAGGGTTCTGTCACCTCCCCTTGCGCGGTGTGCGATGTGTGTGCATAGCGTCCTTATGGACATCGCCTCAAATAACAGAGCACGCATCGCACAACAGTTCATTGAAGCCTTGCCTTTCAGCGCAGCCTTAGCAATGCAGGTCGAAGAGGTAGGGAACGGGATCGCTGTTGTCTCGATGCCTTACGATGCGCGATTGATAGGCGATGCAAAAACCGGCGTTATTCATGGCGGAGCGATCTCTGCGCTGATGGATACCTCTGGGGGCGCTGCTGTCCTCAGCCATCCTGAGGCCCCTGTCAGCACAGCAACTCTTGATCTGCGCATCGATTATATGCGCGCCGCTATCCCTGGCGACCGCATCACAGCGCGGGCAACGTGCCATCACATCACCCGAACCGTTGCGTTTGTGCGTGCGGAGGCTTGGGATGTCTCCCGGGAGATCCCGGTTGCCGTGGCGAATGGTGCCTTCACGGTGGAGCGCGCCTGATGCGTCGGCCAGAACCCGTTCAAGTGGTCAAAGAGCGTCGGGACCGTGCCTTGGCGGCCCTGGTCGAAGGCGTTCCTTATATCCAGTTTATGGGCATTATTTTTGAACGCAAAGGCGATGAACTGACAGCCATTTTGCCCTATAAAGAGCGCCTGATTGGCAATCCGGTTTTGCCTGCGTTACATGGCGGGGCGACAGCTGCATTTCTTGAGGTCACAGCCATCATTTCACTCAGTTGGGCCTTCCTTTGGAATGATTTTGAGAATGGGCGATTGACTGACCTCACCGTTGATACGCTGCCGCGCCTGCCCAAGACGATTGACTTTTCTGTGGATTATTTGCGCCCCGGACTGCCGCGTGATGCCTATGCGCGGGCCACGATCAATCGGCAGGGGCGGCGCTATTCCAGTGTTCATGTGGAAGGCTGGCAGGACAACCGGGCGCGGCTCTTTATACAAGCCACGGGACATTTTCTGATGCCACCTTCGCGTGATGACTGACCCCATCACCCACAGACGTATTTTACGCACCGCACTGCCAGTTGTGTTGTCCAACGCCACAGTGCCCATCCTTGGGGCCGTGGACACAGGCGTGGTGGGCCAAATAGCCCAGGCAGAACCGATTGCCGCCGTAGGTGCAGGGGCGATCGTTCTTACAGCCGTCTATTGGATTTTCGGGTTTTTGCGGATGGGCACCGCTGGGCTGACCGCACAAGCCATGGGGGCTGACGACAAACCTGAGATGGGCGCCCTCCTCATCCGTGCGCTTTTGATTGGTTTTGCGGCGGGGCTGATCTTCATCCTGGGCCAAGCCGTGCTGTTCAATGCGGCATTTGCGCTGTCGCCGGCCAGCGCAGAGGTTGAGGCGCTGGCGCGCAGCTACATGGGCATTCGTATCTGGTCTGCCCCAGCCATTATCGCGCTTTATGGCGTCCAGGGGTGGCTTGTGGGGCAAGAGCGGACATGGGCGATGTTGCTGATTCAGCTTTGGATGAATGGGTTAAATATCATCCTCGATTTGTGGTTTGTTCTGGGCCTGGGCTGGGGTGTGGAAGGTGTGGCCTTTGCCACATTTCTTGCGGAATGGTCTGGGCTGGCGCTGGCGCTGTGGTTGGCGCGTGATGCGTTCCGGTTGCCGGGGTGGGCATCCCCGCGCCGACTTTTTGACGCAACGCGCCTCAGGACTATGGCGCTGGTGAACACCGATATCATGCTGCGCTCTGTTCTGTTGCAAATCGCCTTCACTTCGTTTTTGCTGGTCTATTCCGCGGATCAGGGCACTGTGGTGCTGGCCGCCAATCAAGTTCTATTGCAGTTTATGTATATCACCGCTTATGCCCTGGATGGGTTTGCTTTCTCCGCCGAGGCCCTTGTCGGGCAAGCCTTTGGTATGAAAAATCCCATGCGCTTGCGGCGGGCAACCCTGATGACGACAGGCTGGGGGATCATAACCGTGTGCCTGCTTGCGTGCGCGTTTGCCCTTGGGGGTGGCCCCTTGATTGACATCATGTCGAAATCGCCCGAGGTGCAAGACGCCGCCCGGACCTTCTTGCCCTGGGTTGTCGCCGCCCCTTTGATCGGTGTGACGTCTTGGATGATGGATGGTGTGTTCATCGGCGCGACCCGGACACGAGACATGCGCAATATGATGTTGATCTCTTTCTCAATCTATTTGCTGGCGGTTTACGCGTTCAGCCCCTGGGGCAATCATGGCCTTTGGGCAGCGTTGATGATCTTCTTTGCGGCCCGTGGGATAACCCTGCTGGCGCGCTACCCTGCTTTAGAGCGGGCTTCTGTGGCTTAAGATTTTTAGAGAACAAACACTGTACACCCCTTTCCCTTGTGGGCAGAACCGTCTAGCATGACAACATGCAGCAAACCCATGATCCTGATACACCTTCTGACGTGCCGCTGTCACAGCGTGCCATGTCACACCCAGCGCCCTATCTTGATGGGTTGAACCCCGCCCAACGCGCGGCTGTCGAAACACTTGAAGGCCCGGTTTTGATGCTTGCAGGCGCCGGTACCGGAAAAACCCGCGCGCTGACGGCACGGATTGCGCATCTCCTGGCCACTGGGACAGCGCGCCCCAATGAGATTTTGGCTGTGACCTTCACCAATAAGGCCGCACGAGAAATGAAGGCCCGTGTCGCAAACCTTCTGGGAGAGACTGTAGAGGGCATGCCCTGGCTGGGCACGTTTCATGCGATCTGTGTCAAGCTGCTGCGCCGTCATGCCGAATTGGTGGGGTTGAAGTCGAGCTTCACCATCCTGGATACCGACGATCAACTGCGCCTGCTCAAGCAGTTGATCCTTGCGGCCAATATTGATGAGAAACGCTGGCCGCCGCGCATGCTTGCGGGCATTCTGGATCAGTGGAAAAACCGGGCTTGGCGGCCTGGACAAGTGCCAAGCTCTGAGGCGCAGGCTTTCGATGGCAAAGCTGTGCCGCTCTATGAGGCGTATCAAGCGCGGCTGATGACCTTGAATGCTTGTGATTTCGGGGATCTGTTGCTGCATGTTGTGCATATTTTCCAAACCCATGACGATATCCTCAGCCAATACCGGCGCTGGTTCCGCTACATTCTGGTGGACGAATACCAAGACACCAACACGGCGCAATACCTCTGGCTGCGGCTGTTGGCGGGCGGACACAAGAATATCTGTTGTGTGGGGGATGACGATCAATCGATCTATGGCTGGCGCGGGGCAGAGGTGGGCAACATTCTGCGGTTCGAGAAAGATTTCGACGGCGCACATGTGATCCGGCTGGAGCAGAATTACCGCTCCACCCCGCATATTCTGGCCGCGGCTTCGGGCGTGATTGCCGCCAACACAGGCCGTTTGGGCAAAACGCTGTGGACCGAACACACTGATGGGGAGAAAGTGCGCCTGATCGGTCATTGGGATGGCGAGGAAGAGGCGCGCTGGATCGGGGAAGAGGCCGAGGCCATGCAAAGCGGCACGCGCGGGGTCAGGCCGATGTCGCTCAATGCGATGGCGATTTTGGTCCGGGCCGCGCATCAAATGCGGGCCTTTGAGGATCGGTTCCTCACCATTGGTCTGCCTTACCGCGTTGTCGGGGGACCACGGTTTTATGAACGCATGGAAATCCGCGATGCGATGGCTTATTTCCGGCTGGTGGTGAGCCCTGCGGATGATTTGGCGTTTGAGCGGATTATCAACACCCCCAAACGCGGCCTGGGCGATAAAGCGCAACAGAAGATTCAAACGATGGCCCGCAGCAATGGTGTCAGCCTGCTAGAGGCCGCGCGACTTTGTGTGGCGGCGCGAGAGATCGGCGGTAAAGGCGGCGCGGAGCTTGCCAAATTCGTGCAAGGGGTTGAACGGTGGCACGCGGCGTTGCGTGCGGCCCATAATCACATCGAACTGGCTGAGATCATCCTTGAAGAGTCCGGCTACACCGAGATGTGGCTTAATGATAAAACCCCCGAGGCCCCGGGGCGTCTCGACAATCTCAAAGAACTGATCAAAGCCTTAGAGAATTTTGAGAACCTGCAAGGGTTCCTCGAACACGTCAGTCTGGTTATGGACAATGAAGCCGATGAGAGTGAGGCGAAAATCACCCTGATGACCCTGCATGCTGCCAAAGGTTTGGAGTTTCCCGCCGTGTTCCTTCCTGGTTGGGAGGATGGGTTGTTCCCGTCCCAGCGTTCGATGGATGAAAGCGGCACCAAGGGCCTTGAGGAGGAGCGCAGGCTGGCCTATGTCGGCATCACACGGGCCGAAGAGATCTGCACCATCAGTTTTGCCGCCAATCGGCGCGTTTATGGGCAATGGCAATCGTCGCTGCCATCACGGTTCATCGATGAATTGCCAGAGGTACATGTGGAGGTGCTGACGCCCCCCGGCCTTTATGGCGGGGGCTTTGGGGCCGCTGGCATGGCCGAGACACAGCGTCGGTCTATGGCCGATGGACAGGCCAGTGACTTGCAAGATCGGGCGGCGCAGGCGAATGTGTATAACTCACCAGGCTGGCGGCGTCTGCAAGAGGCTAACAAAGCCCGCAGCCTGCACCAACCGCAAGAAGCCCGCAACATGATTGTCGACAGTCAAGCCATCAGTGATTTTGAAGTGGGAGAGCGGGTGTTTCACAAGAAATTCGGCTATGGTGAGATCACCGATATCGACGGCAATAAGCTTGCCGTTCATTTTGACAAGGCTGGCATCAAAAACCTTGTGTCGCACTATCTTGTGCCCGCTGCTATGGCGGAGGATGTGCCGTTTTAGGCGCAGAACCGATTATTTTCTCAAAACCGTTATGGACTGGACGTTTCGTCTGTATCGGCCTAACTGCTGATAAATGACATCTGAAATTGCCAAACGGTTTTTGAACGCCAAAACACCCCCATCTGTTTTTACGCTGGTGATGATGGCAGGCATTTCCGCAATGTCGTTGAATGTGTTTGTCCCGGCACTCAGCGCGATGGCGGATCATTTCCAGACCGATTACGCGTTGGTGCAGCTTTCCATCGCTCTTTATCTTGGGATCAATGGCGTGTTGCAGCTTGTGATCGGGCCGCTGTCGGACCGATACGGGCGACGGCCCGTCGTATTATGGTCTTGCGTTTTGTTTTGCATGGCAACCTTAGGCTGCATTTATGCCCCGACGATCGAGGTGTTTTTGGTGTGTCGCATGGCGCAGGCTGTGATTGTGGCCGCCATGGTTCTGAGCCGCGCGATCATTCGGGACATGGTGGGGGCCAATCAAGCGGCCTCCCTGATTGGTTATGTCACAATGGGGATGGCCTTGGTGCCGATGATCGCGCCCGCAGTTGGCGGCGTTCTTGATACATATTATGGCTGGCAGGCGAGCTTTTGGCTGCTGTTTGGGGCAGGTGCCGCGCTGTTTTTGCTGTTCTGGGCTGATGGCGGCGAAACACATCGCGGCGGTGCCTCTTCGCTTTGGGCACAAATCAAGCAGTATCCTGACCTTTGGGCCTCTCCACGGTTTTGGGGGTATTCAGCGGCGGCCGCTTTCGCCTCGGGCACTTATTTTGCCTATCTTGGCGGGGCGGCCTATGTTGGTGGAACGCTCTACGGCATGCCAAGCGATGTCCTTGGTCTTTATTTCGGTGCACCCGCCATTGGGTATATCTTGGGCAACGGTCTTGCTGGCCGGTTTTCCGCGCAAACGGGCCTCAATCGGATGATCTTGATTGGGGCTTGCATCAATTTTGTCGGGCTTGCCGTTATGGTGCTGCTGTTTATTCTGGGCTTTGGATCGCCTATGGTCTTCTTTGGATTCATGACCTTTGTTGGGCTGGGCAACGGCATGGTGATTCCGAATGCGACCGCGGGCATGTTATCGGTGCGTCCTCATCTGGCAGGCACAGCAAGTGGGCTTGGCGGCGCGATGATGATTGGTGGCGGCGGCATTTTGTCTGCCCTTGCCAGTATTGCGACAAGCGATGGGGCCTCTGCCTTACCGCTTATCGTTTTGATGACAGCCTCAGGCGCGGCAGGTGTGGTGGCGATACTGCTGACCATCGCCCGAGAACGCTCTCTGGCCACAAAGGGTTGACCTGTCGGCAAAGACACTGTCCTGTGATCCTATAGAAAGGAATATGTCCTATGGAAATGAATGGCACACGGCGTATTGCTGCACATCGAGCGAGTGTATGGTCCAAGCTGAATGATGCTGACACATTAAAAGCCTGTATCCCCGGGTGTGAATCCTTGACCGGAAGCCCGGAAGAGGGGTTTGAAGCTGTGGTGAAACAAAAGATTGGCCCTGTGAAAGCCACGTTTCGTGGCGCCGTCAAGCTGCGGGATGTTATCCCTTTGGAAAGTTATGTGATTGAGGGCGAAGGCAAAGGCGGTGTGGCTGGATTTGCCAAGGGTGCGGCCCAAGTCAGCCTGAGCGACGTTGCAAATGGAACAGAGCTGCGCTATGTGGTTGATGCAAAAGTTGGCGGTAAAATCGCACAGCTTGGCTCTCGTCTTATTGATAGTTTTGCCGCGAAAATGGCAGACCAATTCTTTGAGCGGTTTCAGGCAGAAGTGGAAGGCCCCGGCTTTGACGAAGATGCGGCTGAAGCGGGTGAAGGTGCCTCTGAACCGGACGTTTGATCATTTATCGGTCTTGCGATCGCGTTTGTCTTTCAAAAGACGCCCAATCAGGAAAGACGTGCGGGGCGCGTAAACATAAGGTGTCCGCGTCTCTGCCGTGGGGCGTATTTGCATACGGACAAAGCCAAGAAGGCCTAAAACCGCATGGGCCGCGCCAATCATCACGAAAAGCGCCTCGGGTCCAAAGCGATCAAAAAGGGTTGAGGCCAACACCGGCGAGACAATCGCCCCCACAGCAAACCAGAAGATCAAGGCTGCTGAAAGCTCGACCCGTTCTTCGTTGTTGGCAAAGTCGTGGGCATGGGCGGCGGAAATCGAGAAAATCGGAAAGCTTGCAAACCCAAATGCGGTAGCCGCTGTCATGATGGCCAATGTTCCATGTCCGCCGATCACGGCCATACCGGCGCACGAGAACACAGAGGCGACAGCCAGCCAAATCAGCACCCAGCGCCGATCAAACTTATCAGCAAGCCAGCCTATGGGATATTGCGCCAGCGCACCACCCAGCACGAAAAAAGCCAAAAGATATCCGATTTGATCGGCCCGTAGGCCCACTTCTTGACCATACACCGGCCCCACCATACGAAAGGCGGCGGCTGTGACGCCTGAAACCACCACACCCCCTACTGCCAGCGGAGAGCGCATATAGGCCAGTTGAGGCCTTAACCGTGGGGTTGCGGGCATTGTTGGCGGTGTCACCTGTGTCAGCGCGAGCGGCAGGAGTGAGGCACAGCAGAGCAATGCCAACAGATTGTAGGAGACGTAAGACGCAGGCTCCAGCACGGCGATCATCAGTTGCGCAAGGATGGAGCCCGTCAAGTCGATCACGCGGTAAACGCCCATCGTACGACCACGGCTTTCATTAGTCACTTTTGCCTGCAACCAACTTTCGACCACGGTGTAGCACCCTGCCACGCATAGGCCTGTTGCCACGCGAAATAGCGCCCAAAAGCGGGGATCGATCACAAGCATATGCGCCAAAAGACCAATCGCGCCAAGGGCGGTAAAAACTGCAAAGGCTCTGCTGTGGCCAACGGCACCCATCACCCGCGGGGCCCACCAGCAGCCGATGAAAAAGCCAAAAAAATGTGCCGACCCCAGGGCGCCGATTGCGGCATTGGAAAATCCCAACGTCAACCCGGAAAGTGCATCAAGCGGACCGACACCACCCGATGATATTTGCAGCAGCAAAACAGATAAAAACAGTGCCGCAAAGGACACAAGCATACGCATGGACAAGAGCCTTTTTGACCTGTCGCATATACCTTGGGATGCTCAACGCCAAGGTCTAAAGATTGCGATGTTCTGCCAAACAGGTTAATAAAACTGCCCGTACCAGAGCACGCCCCTCTGCGACGTTCACCAAAGAGGTGGCGCGCGCGCGCCTTAACTCTTGATCATTATAACGCTGGTCTAAAACATCATACCACATGTCCATCGCATAAAGGGGCAGATTGGCCTGATCCGCGTAATGGGTCCTCCAATCTGGGGGACAGGTCAAAGGCTGTGGGATATGGTCAGCATACTGCTGATATTCGGGATTAATCGTCATCACTGTGCCGAAGGTTACAACGCTCACAAGACCGCAAAAACATATGACAAGTGCAGTCGCTTCGTCCCACAATTCTTGTCTTTTGCCCTTGCCCATACCTATACCACTGTTGAATGCGGCAAATCTAGGGCCGAAATATGTCAAGATTGTGGCCAATTAGGTGTCCATTTAAGTCTGTTTGCTGAACAATAGCACTGAAACCGGAGGGACTGGCGCTTAACAGTCAATTGTCTTGATCAGATGTGTCACGCTGTGCAAGCTGGTGTCGGGCAACATGACGTTTCATGGCGCACTCAATCTCATGAACGGCTGTCAGCGCCGTTGATCGAAAGACAAAAATGGCCATGACCTGTTCCGACTTGCGCCAATAAAGCGCGTTCATGTGGCCCAGCAAGCTGCGGGCTGTCAGCCCTGGTGTCATGTTTTGCAGATCGAGTGGGCAGAGCCGCGCAAGGATGTCTTCAAGTCCGGGGCCCTCTAACACCAAATGTGCCCAAGCATCGGTTTGATCGGTGGTGGCGGCCCCGTCGATTTTTGGACATTTCCCAAGAACAAAGGCTTGGTTGCGCCCTGCCCAAAGCACGTTGCCTTCTGCATGGTTCGGGGCCGGCCAATGACCCAGCGCCTGACGGACAGCCGCTTCCTGACCTTTCAAAGGGGCCACCGATGTCAGCGGTGTATGTGTCTCTGACAGCAGGTGATCCCCAAGGCGGATGGGCAGCAGATCCGCCGTTGCTGTTGTAGGTTCAAGTAGGGTTTTCGACCGATTAGCGTCTGACACGGGTTCCCTCCGGATCGAAGAACGCAGGGGGGCATATTTCAACCTCTGCCTGCATATTGCGCATATGGTCCAGAAGTGTGACATGCGCACCATGTCTGTTACGGCCTTCTTTGAGAAAGCCAAGCGCAATGTAAGAACGCAAGGTCGGAGAATAGCCAACAGACGTCACATAGCCCTTTTGATTTGAGTTGATATGAGGTGTATTGAGTTCAAACAGATGCGCACCTGCGTCTATCTTTTGCAAGGCGTTCACAGGTTTAAGGCCAATGAGCTCAAAGCGGTCTTTCGTTAGCCCCGGTCGTAAGGCAGCATCTTTGCCGATGCAGTCCTTTTTTGCAGAAATCATACGCGCCAGGCCAAGGTCTTGTGCTGTGATGCGCCCATCAATCTCCGCATGTGTGATAAAGCCTTTCTCAAGTCTCAGCACATTGAGCGCTTCCATGCCGTAGACCCCACCACCTAGGGTTTCTGCGCGGGAGACAAGATCATCAAACAGGGCAGCACCATAGCGGGCAGGGACCGCTATTTCATAGGCCAATTCGCCGGAAAAAGAGATCCGGAACAGTCGGCTTGGGATGCCGTGAAGTCTTACAGGTTGATATCCCATAAATGGCAGTGCCTGAGTGTCGATCGGTTCCGCAATGATATGTGAGAGAAGGTCACGGGCCTTCGGCCCTGCTATGGCAAATTGCGCCCAAGCCTCTGTGACCGAGATGATCTGCACATCCCATGCCGGGCGTAAACATTGCGTGATGAACTCCAAATGTCGCATCACATCGCCGGCCGCCGCTGTCGTTGTGGTCATGACATAATGCTGCGGCCCAAGGCGTGCTGTTGTGCCATCATCCATCACATGGCCATCTTCGCGCAACATCAACCCATAGCGGACCTTGCCAATCGGCAAGGTGGAGAAGGTGTTTGTATAGACGAAGTCTAAAAGTTTCGCGGCATCTGGCCCTTGTATATCAATCTTGCCCAGGGTTGAGACATCGGCAATGCCCACGGCGTTGCGCACGTATCCCACTTCTCGATCACAGGCCTCCCGCCAAGTGGTGTCGCCGTCCCTTGGAAAATAGCTTGGACGATACCACAGCCCTGCTTCGATAAACGGGGCGCCGCGCGCTTTGCAGGCGTTGTGTGAGGTGGTGAAGCGTTCCGGTGCAAATCCTTTGCCGGAGGCCCCGGCTCCGATGGCTTCAATCGGGACGGGCACATAAGGCGGGCGAAAGGTCGTTGTGCCGGTTTCGGGAATGCCACGTCCTGTGGCATCGGCCAGCACCGCCAGCGCCAGGACATTAGAACTTTTGCCCTGATCGGTCGCCATCCCTTGGGTGGTGTAGCGCTTCATATGCTCAACGCTTGCGTAGTTTTCTTGCGCAGCAAGGCGGACATCTTTCGTCGTGACATCGTTTTGTAGATCGAGCCAGGCGCGGCCCTTAGCGTTGACAGACCACAGCGGGATCATATCGCCCGTGGTCTCAGCGGCGTTGGGGATCGGCAGTTTGGGTGCTTTAAGGTTCAGGGTTTCAACGGCCTTGCACGCCACATCCTGGCCAGATCTGAGGACCGCCCTGGTGCTCCAAAGTCCCATAGCCGCACCGCAAGCCTCAAGTCCCGACACGGCGTTTTTTGTGGGCACAAAAGCCGACAGATCCGGATCCCAAGTCGGGCGTCCGTTCATATGACAAGTTAGGCTCACGTTTGGTGTCCATCCACCCGATACCCCAAGCGCGTCACAGTCCATCATCAATGTTCGACTGCCCCGCCGATAGGTGATCCCCGACAGCCCAAGCCGACCTCTGGTGTCGACCACCTCGGCCCCGGCAATCAGCCGATACTCTCCCTGCGCTTGAGCGTCAGAGCGGCTGTCGATGACAGTGCAGTCAAGGCCCACATCACTTAGATCGATGGCTGTTTGGTGTGCCGCATCATTGTTGGTAAAGAGCGCGATGCGTTTTCCCGGCACCACACCCCAGCGGTTGAGATAACTGCGCAGCGCAGAGGCCAGCATGATCCCTGGCCGATCGTTCCATGGAAAAGCGATCGGGCGTTCCAAAGCACCCGTGGCTAGGATCGTGCGCTTGGCACTGATCCGCCAAAAACAGTTGCGGGGAAGGTCTTTCGGCGGGGCGGAAAGATGGTCTGCGATACGCTCCACAGCTCCGAAGGTGCCACTGTCATAGGCCCCTGTCACTGTTGTGCGTGGCATATACCGCACTTGGCCTGTGGCCTTCAGCTTGTCCAACATGGCAGCCGCCCAGAGCGGCCCTGCTCGCCCATCAACCTCTTCTGTTTCTGAAAGAAGACGCCCCCCTGGGCGGGGGGCTTCATCCGCCAAGATCACGCGTGTGCCAGCCTCTGCCGCGGTTAAGGCTGCCATCAGCCCTGCAGGTCCAGCACCAATCACCAGAACATCGCAATGGGCATAAGCGCGTTCGCTGTGATCGGGCGATGGCAGACCAGACAAAGCCCCCAGCCCGGCGGCGTGCCGAATGAGGGGTTCATAGAGCTTTTCCCAAAACCCTTTGGGCCACATGAACGTTTTGTAGTAGAAGCCCGCGCCCAAGAAGGGACTGAGAAAATCATTCAGTGCCAGCACATCCCAGTGGAGTGACGGCCAAGCGTTCTGTGATCGTGCTTTCAGACCGTCATAAATCTCTTGTGTTGTTGCACGCACATTTGGCACTTGCCGCGCGCCGCGTCCAATTGTCATGAGCGTATTGGGCTCGGCGCTATCGGCGGTGAATGGCCCCCGTGGCCGGTGGTACTTGAAACTGCGCCCCATCAGCTTGACGTCATTGGCCAACAGCGCAGAGGCCAGCGTGTCGCCATCAAACCCCGTGAAGGCGCGTCCATCAAAGCTGAAAGAGACCGGTCGGGCGCGATCGACCCACCCTTTGCCCTCAACCCGCATCGCTGGCGACCTCCTGAGCTAAGCGCGCAGCAATGATCTCATGTGTTACGGTATCGCGCTCCACAACCAGCCAAGCCCCACATCCCGCTTGATGCTGCCATAACTCCCGCGTTATCCCAGCGGGATTTTCACGCAGATGCAAATACCTGTCCCAGTCTTCAATAGGTGCGCCTGGCTCGGGGCGCTCCAGATACACCGCAGACCCAAGGTAGTAAAACTCGCGCAAATCACGGGCACCACAAAGCGGACAGGGAAGACGCATCGTGTGACCTCTCTAGTGCAAATTGTGCTGAGACCCTGTGGCCTCTTCATCCAGCAGATGACCGGTGCGAAACCGATCGAGCCTGTGGCGCACTGTGGTGGGATGCGGCACGTCCTTGGCCAACAGATGGGCAAAGGCAAACCCTGACCCTGGGACAGCTTTAAAGCCACCATAGCACCAGCCGCAGTTGATATAGAGCCCGTCAATCCCTGTGCGGTCCATAATAAAAGAGCCATCGGGCGTCATGTCCATGATCCCGCCCCAAGAGCGCAGCACCTTGGCCTGTCCGATCATCGGCATCAGTGCCATCCCGGCCTCCATAATATGCTCAGCCATGGGCAGGTTGCCCCGCGCCGCATAAGAGGCATAAAAGTCCAGATCGCCGCCAAATACCAACCCGCCCTTATCGGATTGGCTGATGTAGAAATGCCCTTTGCCAAAAGTGACCACATGATCCATCACGGGCTTGAGCCCCTCGGTGACAAACGCCTGCAGGACATGGCTTTCAATGGGCAGGGTCAGCCCCGCCATCGCGGCCACTTGCGAGGACCGCCCGGCCACCACAATCGCCACTTTCTTGGCACGAATGGGGCCTTTTGTCGTCTCCACCCCGGTCACCTTGCCGCCCGTCATACGAATACCTGTCACTGCGCAATTCTGGATCAGATCGACACCCCGCTGGTCGGCGCCGCGCGCATAGCCCCAAGCCACCGCATCATGCCGCGCCGTACCACCGCGCGGATGATAAAGCCCCCCATAGATCGGAAAGCGCGCGGCGTCATAGTCCAGATAGGGCAACAGCGCACGCACCCCTGCGCGGTCGAGCAAGATCGCATCGTCGCCTTGGGCCACCATCGTGTTGCCGCGCCGCGCATACGCATCGCGCTGAGCATCAGAGTGAAACAGATTAATGATCCCCCGCTGGCTCACCATCGCATTATAGTTGAAATCCTGTTCCAGGTTTTCCCACAGCCTCAGCGACATGGAGTAGAACTCCGAATTGCCTGGCATCTGGTAATTGGCCCGAATGATGGTGGTGTTGCGCCCCACATTGCCACCTCCAAGGTAGCCTTTCTCGAGCACAGCGACATTGGTCAGACCATACTCCTTGGCCAGATAATAAGCGGTCGAGAGCCCATGCCCCCCGCCGCCGATGATGACAACATCATAGGCCGCCTTCGGGGCAGGGTTGCGCCAATGGGGCCGCCATCCACGGTTGCCGCTGAGCCCTTCATACAAGATACGGAATGCGGAAAATCCCATCACCTTCTCCTTCCCGCCAACCCTAGCCGAAGGCCGCTGCCAGCACCAGTCAAACCCGCGACATCCCCCGGTCCAAGCGCGACGTAAACCAGTTCAGGGGCTAAAAGGTTTAACCAGGTGCCTGAAATTTGATTGCGAAGGGTCTTCGATTCAACCGCTTGGCGGGCGTAGCGGCTTATTGCGACAGTGTGAGAGGATCCAGGAAGCCGAGCGCATACAGGACACCGCCCTAACGATGCGTGCGGCTTACCCTAACAACTTCCAGAGTATATCGACAAGGCTATATGCTGTCAGTCCGGCTTTGGAACCTTTTACGGTTGCTGACTTATCGACAGCATCGACACCGCGCACAATTTTTTCCTTCAGGCTTTGCTTGGCCGCGCGCTCCCCGCTGCGCTTGAGCGCTTCTGCCTTCACTTCCGGCGACTCATTAGAGGCAAGCGTCTCGGCGTCCAAATCGGTCTCTTGACGTAACCGCCCTTCGGTGGTTTGCGCATACTCTTTTGTTGCCACATAGGCTTGATCTGCAACCTCAGGGCCAATTTCGCGCAGCCTTTGTGCCGCACGTGTTGTCCAGGCTTGACCCACATCGGGATGATCCGCGCGCAGTTGTAGCGCATGGCGCTCTAAACTCTCGGCCAATTCGGGGACGCCGGAGTCGATGTCAAACTTTCCGGTTTCAAGACCTCGGCGTAAAGATTTCGCAGCCATAGTAAAATGCTGCTCGACGGTATTGGTATCTTCGGGGCACACTTCGCAGGCGTGACGGATATAGCGTGCGGCAACATCGAAATCGTTTAATCCACTATTCCCGCGCATCGCCGTGTCCAGGGCAAAGCGTGTTTGATCGACAATACGGCGGAGCATATCTTCTGGAATGATGGCGACAGTGACAACATCATAAAGACCCGTTGTTTCTGATTTTTGCAGGTCTTCCGCCTGGGGCAACAGATCACTGACAAGCCGAGCCTTGATCTCCCCGATCCGCTGGGCGACGTGTTTGGGGCCTGCCTCCCAGTCTCCAACAGTCATCTGTTTGGCAATGGCGATGGTCAGGTTCAACAGGCTTTGCGGTGGGTTGCCCTTCAACAGCGCCTCATACCACTCCACCCAAAACCCCCAGGTGGGTTCGTCTTGCAACAGCCGATCTCTGAGCTTGGGCCAGAGGGCGCGGAGCTCTTTCGGCTCGCTCGTACCATCGGGCCACAGCGGCGGCCAACCTTGGCCCGGGGTCTGGGCATCGCTATTCACGGCAGCGTAGGCGGCGGCAGCACCAGGTGTGCGAAGCACATTTAAAGCAGATAAATCGCCGTCAAATACTGGTGAACCGAAGTCTATGTATCCCATACTTAGAGCGCTTTCCGCGACGATATCGGTGGAAACCTTGGGCGAGACAATACTTCTGGCGGTGTAATTAACTAACCTATTCAAACTAGAGACAACGTGTAAGGATGGTGGAGTTAAGAATTTTGATGATATGTGTACTGAGAAATCTGCTAAGTCTTTCAGCTCTTTCATGTCTTCGGCTGACACAAGAGCCGCAGCCGACGAAATGATCAACGTACGAAAGTTAACCAAGGTCAAACGGTCAAAGACAACCTCGGGTGCGCGGTACAGACTGGGCACAGCACGCAGGGCCGCGCGCGCGGCGATCCACACCTGCACCTGATGCGGTTGCGTCCTGAGCCATTCACGGGCGCTGTTTTCGTCAGTGATCTTTGCCATCCTAAGGGTATGTCACAGAAAGACCTTAGGGTGTGCAAGGGGTTTGATCGACCTGACCCAAAAATGACATCGCGCGCCCTGTGGGGCGCGCTGCAATGTGGTTGCGTTTGGTGGGCCTCTGCGCCAAGACTACATACATGGAGCCTGTGCCTGCCCAGACCTCGCCCTCAATCGTCCCGCTGTTGGCGGTCAACTTCGTGGGCACGCTCGGCTTTTCCATTGTCACACCGTTTTTGGTGGTGCTGGTCACCCAGTGGGGCGGTAACGCCGTGGTCTATGGCATTCTGGCCGCCACCTATTCGCTGTTTCAACTCTTTGGCGCGCCGATCCTGGGCCGGTTGTCGGACCGCATTGGCCGGCGGCGGGTGCTGTTGCTCAGCCAGGGGGGAACGCTGGCGTCTTGGATTGTGTTTCTGTTGGCCTTTGCCGCGCCTGATGCCGCGCTCTTTGATGTGCAAAGCCGCTGGTTGGGGGATTTTGTGCTGACATTGCCCTTGGTGATCTTGTTTCTGGCCCGCGCCGCCGATGGGGTGACGGGGGGCAATATCTCGGTCTCTAACGCTTATCTCGCCGACATCAGCCCAGAGCCAGAGCGTGCGGCGAATTTCGGCAAGATGGCGGTCTCGGGCAATTTGGGTTTTATCGTCGGCCCAGCGCTGGCGGGCCTGTTGGGGGCCACGGCCTTAGGGGCGGTGGTGCCGGTGGTGGCGGCGATTGTGATCTCCACCGTGGCCTTAGCGTTGATCCGGTTTGGCCTGGTGGAGGTGCGGCCTGCGGCGATCACCGCGCCGCTGGAGCCTGCCTCGGCCTGTGAGCTCTATGGCCAAGAGCCCCGCGCCGCCTATGACGTGGTGGGGGAGGGTCAAAGCGGGCTGAGGGGCATCTTGGCACGTCCGAATATGGCGGCGCTGATGGCGGTGAATTTTCTGGTGATGCTGGGGTTTAGTTTCTTCTATGTGGCCTTTCCTGTCCATGCGGTGGAGGCGCTGGCCTGGGATGTGACGGGCATCGGGGTTTACTTTGCCGCGCTCAGCTTGGCCATGATTGTGGTGCAGGGGCCGGTCTTGGCCTTTGCCGCGCGGCACATAAGCGCGCGGGTGTTGATGGGGGTGGGCGGCCTTTTGCTGGCGCTGGGGTTTGCCGCACTTCTGTCCCCGGCCTTGGGGTTTGTTGGACTGGCCGCCGGGCTGATCGCTTTGGGCAATGGGCTGATGTGGCCCACGTTCTTGTCGGTGCTGTCGACCTCCGCTGGCAGCGCGCTGCAAGGCGCCGTGCAAGGCTATGCCCAAAGCGGTGCGGCTGTTGCCAGCATTGCCGGGCTCGTGGCGGGCGGTGTGTTCTATGTCTCACTTGGGGCAAGTCTCTTTGGATTTGCGGCGGCTGTCATTCTGGCCGCCGCTGTGCTTGCCCTTCTGGTGCGTGGATAAACGTGGCTTAGGTGTCCATCGCCTCGAGCGTGTCGATCATGCCGGAAATCATGCTCAGGCCCTTGTCCCAAAAGGCGGGATCGCTGGCATCCAGGCCAAAGGGCGCCAGAAGCTGAGTGTGGTGTTTGGTCCCGCCGGCTGTGAGCATCTCGAAGTATTTGTCCTGAAAGCCAGGATCGCCGTCCTCATAGACCGCATAAAGCGCGTTCACCAGCCCGTCGCCAAACGCATAGGCGTAGACGTAAAACGGGGAGTGGATGAAATGCGGGATATAGGCCCAAAAGGTTTCATAACCCTCCATGAAGGTGAACACAGGCCCCAGACTTTCCGCTTGCACAGACATCCAGAGGGCGTTGATGTCGTCTGGGGTCAGTTCCCCCTGTTTGCGCGCGGCATGGAGTTTGCACTCAAAATCGTAAAACGCGATTTGGCGGATGACGGTGTTGATCATGTCCTCCACCTTCCCGGCCAAAAGGACTTTGCGTGCCGCAGGGGTCTCGGCCTGGTCAAGCAGCGCGCGGAAGGTCAGCATTTCGCCAAAGACGCTGGCAGTCTCTGCTAAGGTCAGTGGTGTAGAGCTAAGCAACTCCCCTTGTACGGCGGCCAAGCGCTGATGCACGCCATGGCCAAGTTCATGGGCTAAAGTCATCACATCACGGGGTTTGCCCAGGTAATTGAGCATCACATACGGGTGCACCGTGGTGACGGTGGGGTGGGCAAAAGCACCAGGGGCTTTGCCAGGTTTGACGGCGGCATCAATCCAGCCGCGGTCGAAAAACGGGGCCGCAAGGTCGGCGAGTTTCGGATCGAAAGCGCGATAGGCTTCCATCACCGTGTTTCGGGCCTCGGCCCAGTTAATGGTCCGGGGGTCTTCCAGTGGCAAGGGGGCGTTGCGATCCCACACTTCCAAGGTCTCAAGGCCCATCCACTTGGCTTTTAAGGCGTAGTACCGGTGAGAGAGGCGTGGGTAGGCAGCCACCACCGCATCGCGCAGGGCTTCGACCACCTCGGGTTCGACATGATTGGACAGGTGGCGCGACATTTGCGGTGTGGGCAGGCCGCGCCAGCGGTCTGTGATGTCCTTTTCCTTAGCCAATGTGTTGTGCACGCGTGCAAAGGTTTTGATGTTTTGCCCAAACACATCGGCCAGCGCGTGTGCCGCGGCCTCCCGTTTGGCGCGGTTTGTGTCGGTCAATAGGTTGAGCGTGCCTTCGATGTTTAGCTCTTGTCCTTCTACGGTGAAGGCGAGCCCCGCGATGGTTTCATCAAAAAGTTTGTTCCAGGCGGAGGCCCCAACCACGGATTGATCGTGCAAAAACCGCTCCAACTCATCGGACAGTTGGTAGGGTTTCATCGCCCGCATCCGGTCCAAAACTGGGCGATACCTGGCCAGAGCTTTGGATGCCTCATAGGCCTGTTCTAAGTGCGCATCCGCAAGGGCGTTGAATTCGAGCGAAAAGAACACCAAAGGCGTGGTGTAGCCGGTGATTTTGTCCTGCATGTCAGAGAGGAATTTGGCGCGGCCTGCATCTGTGGTGTTTTGATAGTAGCGCAGCCCGGCAAAGGACATGATCCGCCCGGAGCGGACCTCAATCTCTTCGTGGCGTCTGACACATACATGCAACGCGTCGGCATCAAGCGTGGCCAGCTTGCCCTCATAATCCGCAGCAAATGCCTGACAGGCCTCGGCAAGCCAGTCGAGATCGGTCAAGAGTTCGGGGGCGTCTTCACCTGTGTAGAGATCGCTCAAATCCCATTCTGGCAAATCGCCAAACTCTTCAACACCGTGGGAGGTGTTGGCATCAAAAGTGCGGGGGGCGTGTGTCATCTTAGTTCTCCAAAGCTCTTTCCAGCTACCTATGGGTGGAATGGCCTTTGGGCAACCACTCTGTTCAATTTGAACCAAGACAGCCGTAGAATTCGGTTGCGCCGTACCCTTCGAACCGTTACCCAAAATAAACAGACGACGCCCTTCAGGGCCGGATAGGAGACCGTTGCGCGCCGACCCATGCCGGGGGTGACGCATTGGTATCGTCAAACGGCGTATGGACCAGGGCTCATACCATAGGAGTATCGCCCATGCGGCCCCTCTTTATTTTCATGCTCAGCGCGAGCCCTGCTTTGGCGCAAGTGGGTCAGCTGAGTGATTTAGGGAGTTTTGACCCTTTGGTGGGGCTCGCGGCCCTCAGTGCGACGCTGGTGGCACTTCTTTGGGAAGTACGGGTCCAGGCGCGTAAAACAGAAAACGCAGAGGACACAGAATGAAAACAGGGGTGATGATTTGCGGCCATGGCTCCCGCAGTCAGAAAGCGGTGGATGAGTTCAAAGTCTTGGCCGAGAAGCTGCCGGATTTTTTACCCCCCGACTGGGTGGTGGATTATGGGTATCTTGAATTCGCCAACCCCGTTTTGCGCGATGGCCTGGAGGTTTTGCGCGCCAAGGGATGTGAGCGCATCTTGGCGGTGCCAGGCATGCTCTTTGCCGCCATGCACGCCAAGAATGACATTCCCACGGTGCTGAACACCTATGCCGCCAATCATGGCATTGACATCCGCTATGGCCGCGAGTTGGGTATCGATCCCAAGATGCTGCAAGCCGCCGCTGCGCGTATCGAAGCTGTGCTCGATGACCGTGTCCCGCGCCATGAGACCTGTCTTGTGGTGATCGGGCGCGGCGCGTCCGATCCCGATGCCAATGGCAATGTCGCCAAGGTTGCGCGAATGCTGCATGAAGGCTTGGGGCTTGGGTGGCTTGAAGTGGGCTATTCTGGCGTCACTTTTCCGCTGGTGGAGCCTTGTCTGCAACATGCCGCGCGACTGGGATATAAACGCATTGTTGTGTTCCCGTATTTTCTGTTTTCAGGCATTTTGATCGACCGCATCTATGGGTTTACGGATCAAGTGGCCGCTCAGTATCCCGATATTGAGTTTATCAAAGCTGGGTATCTGGGCGATCATGCACACGTCCTGGAAACCTTTGCCGAGCGTGTGATGGAATTGGTCAGCGATGCACCGCCCCCGTCTTGCGCGGATTGTGGCTATCGCGCACAAGTCTTGGCCATCGCCGATGGCGGCCACCGTCATATCTTGGCCGAGGAACGACGACATCCCGCCTTTGGTGCGGTTCCACCGTCGATGTGTGTGACGTGTAAGTATCGCACCAAAGTCTTGGGCTTTGAGAGCGAGGTGGGCGCTGTGCAAGAAAGCCACCATCACCATGTCGAAGGCCAAGGCGCAAGCGCACCAGGTTCAAACGTGGCCGAGTGCACATTGTGCGACAGCTTTTGCACGGGCCTCTGCCGTCTTGAGCGTGAAGCGCACAGTCACCACCAT
>CAWUJT010000017.1:0-26522 GCA_963922715.1 uncultured Thalassobacter sp. | reverse complement strand
TTTTTTCATCGTTTTCCCTCGTTAATTTTCAATTCATTAAATTCCACATACTCTTTATGCAGAACATAAAATTTCCATGGCAAGGTCTTACATCCTTGGCAATGGGGCGGCTTAATGTCGTCTCATAATAGCCGCAATATGATGCACAGATGTCACAGTTTTGTCCGGCTGTTATGTGATATCTCGCCTGTCTTGGGTTTGTCTCTCTCTCCAATAGACATAAAGCCCTGATCCTGAAATCAAAAGCATCCCGGCCCAAAGTGTCGGGCCTGGAATTTCATGGAAGAAAATCACACCCCAAAGTGTGGCCAAAGGCATAGCAACATATTCAAATGGGGCAATCGTCGCTGGGTCTGCCAGACGATAGGCTTGTGTCATAAACCACCCTACCCCGGCAATGAGCACCCCAATCAGTCCGAATTGCCACAGATCCACCCAAGCAGGCCAGACCCAAGCCCGCAAAAGGAAGATCAAAGAGGGGTGACTGTCCGGATCAACAAAGCGCCCATCGGCTGCGATCAATCCAAACCCTACAGATACAAGCACAAACCCGATTTGGATAAAGAGCACCATCGCCGCGGGATGTGTTTCCGCGCCCAGGGCACGGGTGAGGATTTGAAACCCCGCATAGGTGCAGGCGGCCAAGAGTGGTAGCAGAACACTCCAGCCAGCGGTGGAAATGCCAAAGACCTCGGGGCCTAACATGACCAAAACACCGACAAAGCCCACGACGATTGCGCCAATACGATGCGGTCCAACCGTATGGCCAAGAAACACAACGGACATCAGTGTGATCAAGAGGGGCGCGATGAAAAATAGCGCTGTGGCTTGCGCCAACGGTATGGCGGCGAGCCCTGCAAAAAACGCGATGTTTGTAATGACAATCAGCGCAACACGGATGATTTGTAGCGTAGGGCGACGCATGTAAAGCAGTTTAAGGCCGCCAAGCCATAGAACGGCGAAAAACACGATCAGGCCACCAATACCAGAGCGTATCAGAATGATTTGATGCAGCGCATAATCGTCTGCAAGATTTTTTATAAGGCTGTCATTTATTGTAATCAGGGTCATGCCGATGATGATGGCGATGATCCCTGTTTTATTTGCGCTATGTGTGGTCATAAGGCCTGACTGACAGCCTTAGACACATATGTCATTCTATTTGTTTGGTCACAGTCAGATTTATGCCGCCTCAGGCAGGTTCGGCGTTGTCGGTTCGCTCATCGGGGTTTGCAGATTGGTCTCATACAAACGGTATAATCTTGCGGCCTTAAGAACCAACCTCAGCCTAAGGTCTTCAAAGTTTTCGCCTTGCCGCGCATCCACATTGACAAAAAACTCTACATTTGGACTGCGTGTTTTTGCCTGTTTCAGATGCAGAAGAACCTTCGCCTCAAATCGTCCAAAATCTTCGACATACTTCAGGTTTTGCACGATGCCATAATCGATTTCACTTGGAATGCGATACATTTTGTCCTCCTTTACCATACCTAGGATATAAGTACGACCGCGATTGTTTCAAATATTGCGACAATCACGTTGACGTGTATATGTCGTTAATCTGTGTAAATTAGGGGCTATAAATAGCTTCGATAATATCCCTGTGCCCATGACATCACTGATTTTCTGAGCGTTTTTTTTCTTTTAGAAACACGTTGGTTTGGTCCTGTCGCAAGTCAGAACTTATTTCTCAGGGATTGGAATGAATTCTTGATCATCCCCGGGCGGAAGGTGAAAACGCCCGTTCTGCCAGTCGCCTTGCCGCCAGGCTTCTTTGGCCGCCTCTATCCGATCTTGTGAGGAGGCAACGAAGTTCCACCAGATATACCGCGGGCCTTCCAGCGTTGCACCACCAAGCAGCATCAGGCGTGCGCCTTCTGGCCCTGCTTTGACAGACATCTGATCACCGGGTCGAAAGACCATCATTTGGCCCGCGCTATACTGTTGTCCGCTGACCTCGATACTGCCGTTCACGATATATATCCCCCGATCCTCGTGGTTGTCGGGCAGGGGCAGTTTTGCCTCTGACTTAAGAACGGCATCGGCATAAAACATCTCGGACGCGACCGGCACAGGTGCGGTTTCCCCATAGGCAGAGCCAAGGATAAGGCGCACCTCTTTGCCTTCACCTTCCATAAAGGGCAGCGTGTCTTGAGGGGCGTGGATAAAATCTGCTGGGCGATCCTCAAAGTCTTTGGGGAGGGCAACCCAGGTTTGAATGCCAAACAGGGATGAAGGCTTTTTGCGTACCTCTCCATCCATCCGTTCAGAGTGGGTGATGCCATGCCCGGCAACCATCCAATTCACAGCCCCAGGCGCAATCCATTGATCGGTGCCTAAGCTATCACGGTGGTGAATTTTGCCTTTATAGAGATAAGTCACTGTTGCCAGGCCAATGTGGGGGTGGGGTCTGACATCAATCCCTTGACCCGTCAAAAATTCCGCGGGTCCCATTTGATCGAAGAAAATAAAGGGACCGACCATTTGCCGCTTTGGGGCGGGCAAAGCGCGGCGCACTTCAAAGCCGCCCAGATCGCGGGCGCGCGGAATAATAAGCGTTTCTATCGCATCGACGGCATCACCGGTTGGGCATTGCGGATCAAGAGCAGGGTTCCAAGACATCATCACCTCCTAATTTAAGGCTTATTTAAACGGAATGTTGTGTGCACAGAAGGAGCGAATTCGCGCAGAGCGTGTTTATTTTTCAACATGGACAAAACGTTTTCCACGCTGAGTTTTCTGAGCGAGAACCAAAGCAACCGTCGAACGGATATTCCCGAGGACCTGCATATACAGGTGGGCACCGGATAACGCGACCAGGATCGTGACAGAGCCAGCTCCCTCGGAATTGATTAAGGCCACCGGAATGTGCGTTCATGTGTGACGTGAAGTCCAGAACTCGCCAGAATTAGAAATAGCAAGAAACGCCTTGCAAACAAGAGCATGGGATGACTTTTTGATATTAGCTCAACAATTTCTTAGTCCGCATCCTCAACGTAAGTCCATCGGTACTGAGGCGGCGTTGGCCCCTTATTGCGGCCACCTTGCTGCATTTGCTCCCAGGCATGAGAGAGAATACCCACAGACCGCGATAAACAAAACAACCCACGGGCCAAGGGGGCGGCAAAGCCCAACTCCGCATAGATCACGGCGGTCGCGCCGTCGATATTCATGGGAATTGGTCGGGACTTGCGCCGTGCGAGTTCCTCTTCAAGACTGTGCGCAATCTGCATGTAGCGGCCGCCACAGGCACCAGCGGCCACCGCTTCACGGACCATGTCCATCAAGCGCGGCGCACGCGGATCTGTGGGTGTATGAAACCGATGGCCAAACCCAGGAACGATCTTGCCGTTATTGGCTATCCACGCATCGAGGGCTGTCCCAAGTGACCTTGGATGATCCAGAATATAATGATAAAGCTCAACCGCTTGTTCACCGGCGCCACCATGCACATCGCCCAGCATGTTCACAGCACTCGCCATGGCATTGTTCAGTGAGAGACCACAGGTTACAGCCATACGTGCTGTGGCAATCGACGGGGCCTGTGGGCCATGATCGACAGCTGTAACTAATGCGCCCTCAAACAACCGGGCTTGGGCCGCAGATGGCCTGTCCCCGCGTATCATTAGCCAGATCATCTCGGCAAAACTCAGATGCCCGATCAGATCTTCTATGGGATGCCCGCGCAAGGCTATTTTCCCCGGCTCCATGTCGATGATTGCGGTTTTCCACCAATCAGCCACATCATCGGTCATAGCACACCCTCCTCTATCAAGGCCGCGATGTCTTTCTCCGACACACCAAGATCGGACCAGATCGCGACGTTGTCCGCACCAAGCGGTGGTGGCGGTGTTTGGGCCATGGGGCGATTATGGCCTACTACAATCGGACTGCCAGAGAGCTTGAGAGTTTCAAAGCCGATCTGCATCTGTCCGATCAGCCCTCTACTGACAAGTTGGGGATCCTCCAGGGTTTCAGCAACACTGAGAACCTCCCCCGTGGGCACGCTCACCGCATTTAACTCTGTCACCCATTGTGCCGCTGGGCGGGTCATCAACACAGTTTCCAGTTCACGCCGCAGGGCATGGCGATTGCGTTTCCGATCTTCGCGGGTGGCGTAATCGGGGTTTGTCGTCAGATCGGCACGGCCCAAGTGCTGTGCCAGTGCTTGCCATTGTTCATCACGATTGGCCGCGATGTTAATCGGTTTATCGGCGGTTTTGAAAGTTCCTGACGGCGCGGACGTGGTGTTTTCATTGCCATGTGCCTCTGCTGGAACACCGCCAATCAAATAATTCGAGACGACCCAGCCCATGGTTGAAATCACAGCCTCAGTCATGGCGATATCCAAAAAGCCCCCACGCGGATTTGCATTGAGCGCGGCGGTTATTGCAAAAGCAGCCGTGAGCCCGCCAATTGTGTCCGCCAATGGATAGCCGACCCTATAGGGGGCCGTCTCGGGTGCGCCGGTGATCGACATCACGCCCGAAATCCCTTGCACGATTTGGTCATAGGCCGGGTCATCCTTGCGTGGTCCCGTTTGGCCAAAGCCACTGATGGCACAATAGATCAGGTGCGGGTTTTCGGACCGGAGTACATTGTAGCCTAAACCCAATCGGTCCATCACACCTGGTCGAAAATTCTCAACGATGACATCGGCCTGTTGCACCAGGCGCTTGAAGAGCACTTGGCCTTTCGGCGATTTCATGTTCAGCGTGATGGATTTCTTGCCCGCATTTTGCGCGAGAAAACTGATCCCCATGCCTTTTTTATTGCGCTGAGAGTCCGCCCCGAGCGCCCGCGCCAGATCCCCTGAATTGGGGCGCTCTACCTTGATAACCTCTGCCCCCAAAAGAGCTAATTGATAGCAGCAATACGGCCCGGCCAACACATTCGTGAGATCAAGGATCTTGATGCCTGCTAAGGGGGCCGTTTCCATCTGTAAGTCCTTTTATGCTGCAGAAGCAGTTGCTGGAGTTTATGCTGTGTCAAACTCCAGGATAACGTCATCGACTGCAAGGCTATCACCCGAGCTGACATTGATCTTGGAAATGATGGCGCGTTTTTCAGCCCGTAGGATGTTTTCCATCTTCATCGCCTCAACCGTGCACAGCGCCTGGCCCTCTTGCACTTCCTGGCCCACTTCAACATCCACTTTAACCATCAGCCCTGGCATCGGGCAGAGCAACATTTTTGACGTATCGGGCGGCGCTTTCTTGGGCATCAATGCCGCGAGCTCCGCTTGGCGTGGTGTGCGGACATGAATGTTCAGGTCCGCCCCGCGGAATCGCACACGCAATCCTTGCGTGATCTTATCGACCTTGAGCACCATCAAAACCCCATCAAGGACAATGCGCGCCAGGCTATCGCCAGGCGTCCAGTCGCTTTCGACACGATGTTCGACATTATCTGCAAACCGCACCGATGCGCCACCGTTGTCTGCCGCAATGATGATGTGTTCGAAGACATCTTGGCCGGACACAACCCAATCGTTGCCCACTTTGCGTTCATGATTGTCCATGCGGCCAGAGATGCGTGTGCGCCGGATTTCAGCTACGCGATGCATGGCCGCCACCGCCGCCATCACTTTGCGCAGGACATCGTGTTCCAGCGTTACCCCTTGAAAGCCGTCGGGGTATTCTTCCGCAATAAACGCCGTTGTCATTTCCCCAGCGGTAAACTTGGGATGATCCATCACAGCCGCAACGAAGGGGAGGTTGTGGCCTATCCCCTCCACCTCGAAGGTATCGAGTGCGGTGCGCATGGTCTCTATCGCACTCGCACGATCTGGAGCCCAGCTGCAGAGCTTTGCAATCATGGGATCATAATACATGCTGATTTCGCCGCCCTCATAGACCCCGGTGTCATTGCGCACGATATGTGTGTCAAACGTCTCCTCAGCAGGGGGGCGATAGCGCGTCAGACGTCCAATAGACGGGAGAAAGTTTCTGTATGGATCTTCGGCATAAAGGCGGTTTTCAATCGCCCAGCCGTTTATTTTAAGATCACTCTGGGCAAAGGGCAAAGGGTCCCCATGAGCAATGCGGATCATTTGTTCTACCAAATCCACACCTGTGATCAATTCTGTCACGGGATGTTCCACTTGCAGGCGTGTGTTCATCTCCAGAAAGTAGAAATTTTTGTTACTATCGACGATAAATTCGACCGTTCCAGCAGAGGTATAGCCAACGGCTTGTGCCAGGGCGACAGCTTGCTCTCCCATCGCTTTGCGTGTTGCGGCATCCAGAAAGGGAGAGGGCGCTTCTTCAACGACTTTTTGGTTGCGGCGTTGGATCGAGCATTCACGTTCCTGCAAGTAAACGGCGTTGCCATGACTGTCGCAGAGCACTTGAATTTCAATATGGCGGGGTTGTGTGACGAATTTTTCGATAAAAATACGATCATCACCAAATGAACTCGCGGCCTCATTCTTAGAGGACTGAAATCCTTCCCGCGCCTCTGCATCCGACCAGGCGATGCGCATCCCTTTACCACCGCCCCCTGCTGAGGCTTTTATCATCACCGGGTAGCCAATTTCCCCTGAGATTTTGACAGCTTCATCGGCATCTTCAATCAAGCCCATGTATCCTGGCACAGTGGACACGCCCGCCTCCTGGGCGATTTTTTTGGATGTGATTTTATCGCCCATAGCCTCAATAGCTTTTGGCGGTGGACCGATAAATGCGATACCCTCAGCTTGCAGGGCTTTGGCAAATTTACTGTTCTCACTCAGAAACCCATATCCAGGATGAACCGCTTGGGCATCGGTGTTGTGGATGGCTTGAAGAATATTCTCAATGACCAAATACGACTGATTTGCCGGTGGTGGACCGATGTATTGTGCTTCATCGGCCATTTGCACATGAAGGGCTTTGCGATCCGCATCAGAGTAAACCGCGACAGTGCTAATACCCATCTTTCGCGCAGTTTTTACCACGCGGCACGCAATCTCACCCCGATTGGCAATCAGAATTTTATCAAACATGCCAGCCCCCTTTTAATAGCGTTATTCAACTTCTTTATAAAAGCGGTATTCGCTATTGAAAACCGTCCAGCACTATATGTGGCTTTTCTTAAGATGGCGGCGACAAACTACTCCACAGCGCCAACATCATCCGCCAAGGCCCCTGCTGCTGCCCCTGCGGCGGCACCAGCGATGCACCGTCCATCTTGCAAAACTTCGCCGATGGCGCATCCTACGGCGGCTCCGAAGATCGCGCGTTCAGTGTCATTGTCCCCAATGCATCCCGTCAATGCAAAAGTGACGCAGAATGAAAGTGCCAAGTAATTGATATTTTTCATTTTCTTCTCCACTCGGTTGGCCAGTATTTATAATTTGAAGTATATAACAAATGAGAGAGAATTCTATGTCAATTCTTTCGAGTCATTCTTCGGCAGGTTTGGAATAAATATATGTGGAAAAGAAGCGCGTGCGACAGCTTCATTGATCTTGAGCAGAGCATCATAGCTTTTGGGATCGAACGGATCTTCTGCTGCGATAATTTCTCGTCCCAGAAGCCAACTTAACCGACCGGCATCAAGATTGCCGCGTTGGAAACTTTCTAGACCAAAATACGCCCAAAGCGCTGAGAGAAAAGCCTCGTCGGCATGTTTGTCAGACAGCTTACGATCTGAAAACCGCTCTCTGGCGACCAAAGCTGTCACACCCCGTGGGTTGGCCCGGCGAATGACAAATTGATAATCTGTCCCGGGCATACGTCCAGGAAATCCCCGATGTTTGATCATTTTTGGAGATCACGTTATTAGTAAAAATAGGCGGACATAGTTAAAGTCTGCCCATTTTAGACCAGTACCACGTGCAGGAGATCAAAATTTATTTGAAGTTGGTTCGAAAATGATTGGTGCAGGCTCAACAATTACAATTTCTTCTTCTTGTTGTCCGGCGCATGCGGATATCATGGTTGCGAATACCAAAGTGGTTACAATTTTGAGTTTTTTTGTCATAGTAATTTCTCCTTATCATATTCAGAACGACCAAAAGGCTATAGATTTCGATTTATCGTTCAAGCTTAGGTCAATTTCTACATATCATAGCAGATAATGATGTGTCAGAAAAGTAGCGTTAGACATTTTATTCTATGTTTCTAACTTCAACTTCATACAGCAACATATTGTACAAAAATTAAAAATTTTCAGAAACACAGGTTGCGTTTTCAATACGAAAGACTTCGAAATACTGCGTTGCTTGCGCATCAATTTGACCCCGTGCAACAGGTCTGTCTGATAGATTTATCACCGCTTGGGACGCAAACGAATATTCTTTTTGTGCCAAAGGAACAGCATAATTTTCGCAGACATAGACCATATCTGCCACTGCAGTCTCAAAACGAACGGTATTTAACTCCGGTGCTAGAGCACGCAAGACAATCTGGATGTCTTCTGTACCGGGGACCCTTTCCCAACGGATTTCCCATAACACAAGCCGCTGTCCAGACGGCAGATGCGTTTGAGCCAGTGCAGAGCTGGTTAGCAAAAAGACACATACGCAAAATTTGGCAAATCTGTTCACTGGTCGACTTCGCTATATAAGCTACAACTGTCGCGTCCATCGATCTGATAGATATATGTTTTCCTGTTAGGGAAATCGGTGCCAGCAGGACTACGGGTAATCATCAACCACTTTTTATTTATATCTTGTGGTGGATTTAAGTTTGGGAGCTGCGCAAAAATATTAAATACTCCAACCTCACTTAGGACTAGCAAGCAAGCTTTTTCCGGGTCGAATACGTTTTCTGCTGAATTAGGCCCGTTGAGACGTGTAAATTCAGCAATGCGGACAAATTTATCTTCAAAAGGCGATTGAAGGATACTGCTGACAAACCAGCCATCCAAGTCGCCAAAATACGTTGCCACGGCTTTATCGCCCGATCGCACACTATCCCGACATAGACCGTCACGTATCCGAAAGCTGTGCGTTATGCCAATAGGTTGCCCATATTCCACGTCGAGTGATCCATCTGAAACCCATTCAAAGTCAATGCGGTAGACAAATGATGTATCAATTAACCCCTGTGGAACTCCAGGTAACTGTCCTATGACAGCGTTACAGTGTTCAGCGGCATTTTGAAGTGTGGCGTCAATTGATAAAGAAGACACTTCAGGCTGAATACTAAAGCGCCAATGATCTTCGAAGCTTTGCCATAAGATATTATGAATGACGAACTCATCGTCTCCAACGGTATAGAGTGACGCATTTGTCTGCACTCGCCTAAAATCATTGATTTTCTCTGCGATAAGTGCTGGCATTCCAGTCTGCGGTGCCCATTGTGCCCCCAAAATAGAAGCCGTCGCCAGAAAGAACCAACGTATTGGAAAAGACCAAAGGATTATCAATCCTGCAACGATTACACCAATTGCAATCTTTCCACGGAGGCTAAAGTCATCTTTAATCATAATGGTATGTTATTATGCTTCTTCCAGATTTTT
Organism: uncultured Thalassobacter sp.; assembly: GCA_963922715.1. Classification (GTDB taxonomy): domain Bacteria; phylum Pseudomonadota; class Alphaproteobacteria; order Rhodobacterales; family Rhodobacteraceae; genus CAWUJT01. The sequence continues at coordinate 17,075 of CAWUJT010000017.1, read as the reverse complement.
TGCGTCTGCTTTTTGCGTAGACTTGCAAAGGCACGTGTCACACGCTTGCGCGTGCTGTGTGGCCGGATCACTTCGTCTATAAAGCCTTTTTCAGCGGCAACAAACGGATTGGCAAACCGATCTTCATATTCCTTTGTGCGGGCAGAGATTTTTTCGGTATCACCAAGCTCTGACCGATACAAAATTTCCGTCGCCCCTTTTGCCCCCATAACGGCGATCTCAGAACTAGGCCACGCATAATTCACATCCCCGCGCAGGTGTTTTGAGCTCATTACAACGTAAGCCCCACCATAGGCTTTGCGCGTGATCACCGTGACTTTCGGCACCGTGGCTTCACCATATGCAAAAAGTAGCTTGGCCCCGTGTTTGATCACGCCGTTATATTCCTGGCTTGTGCCGGGCAAAAAGCCCGGTACGTCGACAAATGTCAGCAGGGGAATTTCAAAGGCATCACAAAAGCGCACAAAGCGTGCCGCCTTGCGCGAACTATCTATATCCAGGCAGCCCGCCAGAACCATGGGTTGATTGGCCACAACACCCACGGTTTGGCCTTCGATGCGGATAAACCCTATGATCATGTTTTTAGCAAATTCGACCTGTATTTCGAAAAAATCCCCTTCATCGGCAATCTTTAAGATCAACTCCTTCATATCGTAAGGTGCATTGGGATTGTCAGGCACCAACGTATCCAGGCTTATATCCGACCTGTTTGGATCATCATAAAACGGCCGTACGGGTGGTTTTTCACGGTTTGACAGAGGTAAGAAGTCGATCAACCGGCGTGTCTCCGCCAGTGCTTCGACATCATTTTCAAACGCAAGATCTGCAACGGACGACTTTCGGGTGTGTGTCTTTGCCCCCCCCAACTCTTCTGCTGTGACGTGTTCGTTGGTGACGGTCTTAACCACATCTGGACCTGTCACAAACATGTAAGAGCTGTCTTTCACCATGAAAATAAAATCCGTCATCGCAGGCGAATAAACGGCCCCGCCCGCACAGGGTCCCATGATGAGGCTAACTTGTGGCACCACACCTGACGCATCTATGTTGCGCTGAAACACTTCTCCGTAAGCGGCCAGTGACGACACACCTTCTTGAATGCGTGCGCCTCCAGAATCGTTGATGCCAATTACTGGTGCGCCATTTTGCATTGCCATATCCATAATCTTGCAAATCTTGGCTCCATGGGTTTCGGAAACAGACCCGCCCATGACCGTGAAATCCTGACTGAAAACATAGACGAGGCGGCCATTGATTGTGCCCCACCCTGTGACAACCCCGTCACCAGCGGGACGTTCACGATCAATTCCAAAATCCGCACATCGATGCGTGACAAACATGTCAAACTCTTCAAAGCTATCGGCATCCAGCAAAAGCTCAACTCGCTCCCGCGCCGTGAGCTTTCCTTTTGTATGCTGTGCGGCGATACGTCTTTCACCTCCGCCGAGTTGTGCATTTTCACGGCGATTTTGAAGCTCCGCCAAGATGTCTTTCATGTCTGCTCTCCTGTATCGCATATCTAGGATAAATCTATGTTTGCCAGAGAGAAAGGGTTGTGTTGCAGATTTCTTACAAAGAGCGTCCGATTGCTCGGCTTTGACAAGCGATAAAACCATAAATGATTTCAAAAGCTATGCTTTATGGATGATATCGTTTTCAAAGTCTGTCTATTGAGACAGATCATGCCATTATTGTTCCAACAGATTGTGGGAATGGTGATTTTAATCCTTTTAAAGACCATCGAGAATACATTTCAATAAATCTATAAATACGTTATAATGCTAAGAATATATAAAAAAATTGAGCAGTTATGATACGTGTTTTGTTCATTATCGCTGTTTTGGGGCTTATGGGTTTCAGCGTAGAGGCCAGAGAATTTCGTTCCATCACGAATATCGATACACAACACAGCACCATTACCGATGAAAATAATGGTGCGGTCATGTTACAGATCACGCTGACCAAGGCTGTGCCCTGGCGTCTTGGCCTACGAGATGAACCACACCGCTTCCTGATTGATCTGCAAGATTTAGAGTGGCATGAGAGAGACATCCAAAAGATTGATCACAGTGATCGCGTATTGCGCATTCGCTCAGGACATGCCGAGGCCCGGTGGTCTCGTCTCAGTCTAGAACTTGACGGACCTTACCGTATCAACCGTGCTGGAATGAGCACGGATCAAATCACTGGAGTTGCGACGATAGAGATCGAATTATATCCAACTACACAGGAGTCTTTTGCCAAAAACCTACCGCTCACCCCGCAAACTTGGCCAACAGCCACACGCGCCTCAGACATAACTGATCAGCAAAATCGGACGCGACAAATTGGCGATCGCCCTCTGCGCGTGGTGCTTGATCCAGGCCATGGCGGATGGGACTCAGGGGCAGAGCGCGGTGGCGTGCGCGAAGCCGATCTTGTTCTACGTTTTGCCCAAGAACTGAAAGAGACGCTTTTGCGGCGTGGCGGGTTTGAGGTTGTCATGACGCGACAAAGTGATCGGTTTGTTCCTTTGTCAGAGCGGATCAGCATTGCGCGCCGTGCACAAGCAGATGTCTTTTTATCCTTGCATGCCGACGCTCTCGAATTTGGGACCGCTACAGGGGCGACTGTCTATACATTGTCCGAAACACCTTCGGATGCGGTTTCAGCGCAGTTGGCGGAAATGCATGCCCGTGAGGATTTGATCCTGGGGCTCAACCTCGACGTCGAAGATGATGAAATCACCGCTATCTTGACAGAGCTTGCGCGACAGGATGTAGCGCCACGATCCCAAACACTGGCTCAAGCACTTGTCGAAGGGCTGGGACGTGGGACAGATCGGCTCTACAAAAAGCCGCATCTTCAGGCGGACTTTGTGGTGCTCAAGGCACCTGATATTCCCTCTGTGCTGATCGAACTTGGCTTTATGTCAAATCCGCAAGATCTTGCACGTCTGCAGGATCGGGAGTGGCGGGCGGAGGCGGTAATGGGCATTACCTGGGCCCTTGAAAACTGGCGCGTGAGCGATGCAACAGAAGCTTTGCTCTTACGCCACTGAAATTTCGATCTCCTGGACAAATTTCATAAACAGGATTTTGACGCTTGTGTTTATATGTCTTATACATGTGGAAATTAACACGCGTAAAAATGGCAGAAGCGGATAATACATGGTTGATCTTTTAATATCTCCTTTTCGACTTGCCATAACACTGATCAGTGGATTGGTCAGTTTCATTATCCTTGGCATCGTTGCTGGCGCTGTTACGATTGGAGCCGTTTTATGGATGTATGGACAAGATCTACCTGATACAGACCAACTTTCGCGCTATGCACCGCCAACAATCAGCCGCGTTTTTTCTGGCGAAGGCGCTTTGATGGATGAATTCGCCCGTGAACGACGCCTTTTTGCCAGTGCAGAGGAAATTCCCGACCTGGTCAAATGGGCCTTTATTTCGGCTGAAGACAAAAATTTTTACACACATGCCGGATACGACCCTAGGGGTATTCTTGCCGCTGGTATTGATGCGGTGCGCACGCGCGGAGAAGATTTACGGGGGGCTTCAACCATTACGCAGCAGGTTATGAAAAATTTCCTGCTATCGAGTGATCGTACAGCCGAACGAAAAGTCAAGGAAATTATCTTAGCGGCGCGCATTGAGGAAACACTCGATAAAGAGAAGATTTTAGAACTCTACATGAATGAGATATTTCTGGGTCAGAATTCTTATGGTGTTTCTGCTGCTGCTCAAACATATTTCAATAAAACCTTGGCTGAATTGACGCTTGAAGAGGCCGCATATCTTGCTGTTTTACCCAAAGCACCTTCACAATATCATCCCGTGCGCCAATATGATCGGGCGGTTTCCCGGCGTAACTTCGTGCTCAAAGAAATGTTGGAAAATGGCTATATCGAAACTGCAGCCTATGAGAGCGCACGCGCGGCTCCCCTTAAAACCGTTCAAAGCGATGATTTCGAACCCTTCCAGGCACAACTGCCACCGCGCGATTACTTTACCGATGAGATCCGGCGTCAATTGTCACGGGACTTTGGGGAAGAAGAATTCTTTACAGGAGGATTTTCCGTCCGTGCAACCGTCGATCATGAAATGCAGGCAATCGCTGCTGCGGCCCTGCAAGAGGCGCTTGAAACCTATGACCGCAGCCAAAAACTCTGGCACGATCCTTTGGTAAGACTATCAGAGGATAGCCTGACAGTCGAAGACCGCTGGCGTGAAGCACTGGCTGCTGCGGATGTGCCGCGGGATATCACGCTTGGTGGCCGCTGGCACCCGGCAGTTGTTTTGAGGATTGCCGCACAAAGCCTGACAGTCGGCATTGAAGATGTCGAGGGGATCGTCGATATACCACGTTCGGATATTGCCTGGATGCAAGGCGATTTTTTCGATAACTTCTCTGTTGCGGACGTGGTTTTTGTCCGCTCAGAGGATGACGGCTGGAGCTTAAGACAAATCCCAAAAGCCCAAGGCGCGTTCATGGCAATGGACGTCAACACAGGTCGGGTTTTGGCAATGCAGGGTGGTTTCAGCTATCAGCATTCTGTCTTCAATCGGGCCACTCAAGCCACCCGTCAGCCTGGATCGAGTTTTAAACCGTTTGTTTATGCAGCAGCGCTCGATTCAGGGTATGCTCCAAATACGATTGTGATTGATGCGCCGATAGAGATTGACACAGGCACATCCATATGGCGCCCTAAGAATGCATCGAACAAGTTCTATGGTCCCTCTCCCCTGCGCACCGGCATTGAACGATCCCGCAATCTTATGACCGTGCGCCTTGCCCAAGATGTCAGCATGGATGTTGTGGCGCGCTATGCAGAAGAATTTGGGGTTTACGATCAAATGGAGCCGCTCTTGGCCAATGCCTTGGGCAGTCAGGAAAGTACGCTTTACAAGATGGTCGCGGCCTATGCGATGTTCGCAAACGGTGGGGAACGGGTCGAACCCACGCTTGTGGACCGTATCCAAGATCGCTACGGTCGCACCGTATATCGTCATGATCAGCGCATATGCTACGACTGTGAAACTCCAAGTCTACAGCCCGGTATTGCTCCGCATATCATTAGCCGCCGGGAACAAGTCATGGACCCAATCACCGCTTATCAACTGACATCAATGATGCGCGGTGTCGTAGATCGTGGAACCGCCGCGCGCACAGTCAATTTACCGGTCCCAATCGCGGGCAAAACAGGTACAACAAATGATGCCAAAGATGTTTGGTTCATAGGCTTTTCTTCCACCATCGTCGCAGGGTGTTATATCGGATATGACAGACCACAATCCTTAGGCGCAAATGCGTCTGGTGGGGGCATGTGCGGACCTGTGTTTAACACATTTATGTCAAAAGCCATCGAAAAATATGGAGGGGGGCGGTTTGACGTGCCCGAGGGCGGAACATTCATCAATATCGATCGTTTCTCGGGTCAGCGGCTTGATGAAGAGGCCACAGGCGAACACGTGGTGGCAGAGTATTTTCGCATTGGTGAGGAGCCATATTTTGGCGCGCTGGCCGTAGTGGATGGAGGTTTTGCCATGTCATCTGATTTGCCAATATTTGATCCTGGCGAAGAGCCCTCTGAACTGCCTTCGCCCCGTGATACGCAGATCACAACTTCTTCAGGGCGCACTTTGAATGTGCCAAGACCAACCTTCGGAACACTCAGTTCTGGTGGGCTTTATTGACACTGGCAAACGCAATATATAGTTCAATTCCCCACTACTTTAGGAAAAATAGACCTCACAAGCTCTTGTCAATGCGTTCTGAAACCCAAAACCACATCACCGCTATCCAGAAATCCATAACCCTTCTAAAGCAGCGTATGAACTGGGAAACTGCTGAACATCGTATGGAGGAGTTTGATGCGCTGACTGAAGATCTCAACCTTTGGTCTGACCCAGAGCGTGCGCAAAAACTGATGCGTGAGCGTCAGGCCTTGGCCGACTCAATCAAAAATGTCGCCCGTTTGGAAGCGGAACTCTCAGATCACATCGAACTGATTGAACTTGGCGAGATGGAAGATGACCAAGAGGTCATAAAGGATGCAGAAAAAACCATTGAACAACTTGTCGAGGTCGCCGCGGCGAAAGAATTAGAAGCCTTGTTGAACGGGGAAGCCGACAGCAACGATACGTTTCTTGAAATCAACTCTGGCGCGGGAGGCACAGAAAGTTGCGATTGGGCCTCTATGCTGGCGCGCATGTATACCCGCTGGGCGGAGAAACGCGGCTTTGATGTTGAGTTGCAAGCAATGACGGCCGGAGACGAGGCTGGTTTGAAATCAGCCACCTATAAAATATCTGGACATAATGCTTACGGTTGGCTGAAATCTGAAAGCGGGGTTCATCGGCTGGTGCGTATTTCTCCGTTTGACAGTTCGGCACGCAGGCACACTTCATTTTGTTCGGTTTGGGTGTATCCCGTCGTGGACGACAATATCGAGATTGAGGTTCAATCAAACGATATCAGGATTGATACATATCGATCCTCTGGCGCCGGGGGGCAGCATGTGAACACAACGGATTCAGCTGTGCGGATCACGCATTTGCCCACTGGAATCGTGGTGACGAGTTCGGAAAAAAGCCAACATCAGAATCGCGATATTGCCATGAAAGCCTTGAAATCTAGGCTCTATCAATTGGAGCTTGATCGTCGCAATGCCGATATCAACGCGGCCCACGCTGCCAAAGGCGAAGCCGGTTGGGGTAATCAAATCCGTTCTTACGTTTTGCAACCCTATCAGATGGTCAAAGACCTCAGAACAGGTTTTGAAACCTCTGACAGTGCCGGCGTTCTTGATGGTGACCTTGATGGATTGATGGCCAGTGTTCTGTCACACAATGTTGCCGGAAAAGGACGTGCCGAGGTACAAGAAAGCACTTAATAAAACTTACGCCGCGTTGTACATTCCCGTTTAAGCTAAAAGAACCTTATTGATCGAGGAAGCTGCGCAATCTGCGGCTGCGAGAGGGGTGTTTAAGTTTTCTCAATGCTTTTGCTTCAATTTGGCGGATGCGTTCTCGGGTAACACTAAATTGCTGACCGACCTCTTCCAACGTGTGATCGGTGTTCATGCCGATACCAAAGCGCATCCGTAAAACCCGTTCCTCCCGCGGGGTCAGGGATGATAAAACCCGGGTTGTCGTTTCCTTGAGGTTTTCTTGTATGGCTGAATCAAGCGGCAGAACAGCATTTTTGTCCTCAATGAAATCGCCCAGCTGGCTGTCTTCCTCATCCCCAATCGGGGTTTCAAGCGAAATAGGTTCTTTGGCGATTTTCATCACTTTGCGTACCTTATCCAAAGGCATCTGGAGCTTATCGGCCAGTTCTTCGGGTGTCGGCTCTCGTCCGATCTCATGCAACATTTGACGCCCCGTGCGCACAAGCTTGTTAATCGTTTCAATCATATGCACGGGAATACGGATGGTACGCGCCTGATCGGCAATAGAACGTGTGATAGCCTGACGAATCCACCAGGTTGCATAGGTGGAGAATTTATAGCCTCGGCGATATTCGAATTTGTCAACCGCCTTCATCAGACCGATATTGCCCTCCTGTATCAAATCCAGGAATTGCAGGCCCCGGTTGGTGTATTTCTTGGCGATTGAGATCACTAGGCGCAGATTGGCCTCGACCATTTCTTTTTTGGCCTGACGGGCCTCTTTCTCACCTTTTTGTACTTGGTTCACGATGCGGCGAAATTCCCCGATATCAACACCAATATATTGGCCAACCTGTGCCATATCCGCCCGGAGTTGTTCGACCTTATCGCGAGAACGCTCCATCAACATTTGCCAGCCGCGACCAGGTTTTTCCGACATCCGGTCGACCCAGCTAGGATCGAGCTCATATCCACGATATTCGTCGATAAATTCACGGCGGTTAATGCGTGCTTGGTCTGCCAACTTCACCATGCTGGAATCAATAGCCATGATTCGGCGGTTGATGCCATAAAGTTGGTCAATCAAAGCCTCGATACGGTTGTTGTGGAGGTGCAATTCATTCACCAAAACAACAATGTCAGAGCGCAGTGCTTGATATTCCCCTTCATTATCATCTGTAAAGCTGCCATCTTTGTTGATTGTGGCGGAGATGCGCAAGTCTTGCATCTCAGACAGATGAGAGAAATGGTCTGAAATCTGGTCAATGGTTGCCAAAACCTGGGGTTTTAGGGCCGCTTCCATGGCCGCAAGCGATAGGTTCGCCTGTTCATCTTCATCATCGTCGTCATCTGTGATAATCGGATTTCCATCGGCATCAAGCTCCCGCTCTTTCTCGGTCTGCTGCTGCGGCTCAACTGCTTCAGAGGATTGAGAAGATAGAATGGGTTCTTCCGTTTCATCAATCGCGTTGCCGAACGTGGTTTCCAGATCGATCACATCGCGCAACAGGATATCTTCATTCAACAATTCTTCATGCCAGATTGTGATTGCCTGAAACGTCAAAGGGCTTTCACACAAGCCTTGAATCATCGTGTTGCGCCCGGCTTCAATCCGCTTTGCAATCGCAATTTCACCTTCACGTGATAACAACTCAACAGAGCCCATCTCGCGCAGATACATCCGTACAGGATCATCAGTTCTATCGAGCTTCTCTGTATCACTGGACGATAACGCGACATCGCGCGCCCCTTTTACCTCAACAATGGCTGTTGCTTCGTTCTCTTCCTGTGCTGCTTCTTCTTCGTCATTCTCGACAATATTGATCCCCATTTCTGAAAGCATCGACATCACATCTTCGATCTGTTCAGAACTCACCTGATCGGGGGGCAAGGCTGTATTGAGCTGATCATAGGTGATATATCCCCGTGCGCGGGCTTCGGCGATCATCTTTTTCACCTGAGCCTGGCTCACATCGAATGAGTGATCGCTTTCAGGATCGTCTGATCTTACAGTTTCTGATGTCGTGTCTTTAGCGGCCATATGAATACCTCAGCTTGGAGCGGGCAAAAAAGATAAATGATTCGCATCATTAGCGCGGTACATAAAATTTAACACCTCAGTTCATGATTTTTTCTTTTCCCAAACGCGATTATCGATCAAATTTTGCAAATAATTTGAGACTTCTTCCGCATCTTTCGCTGTTTTGAGATGGTCATCAGACCGAATACGATAGACATCTTCGCGTATCGTGGCCGCATTTGCCACGCGCCATGTTGCAGTATCGATAAAGTCTGACTGTAATGTTTTGACGTTGTCCAATGCTTCTCTCATCTCTTGCGCATATCCCTGCCTGGCCTTGAGCTTGTGCATAACATCCTTGAAACATGCTTGTGCTTCATCATGAGTGGTCTCTGCTCTAAAGGCTGGATTTATTTTGATATGGCCGTGCGCCAAGAGGGTTTCAAGTTCTGCGGCAGAGAACTGTTCTTCGAGGATTTTCCATCCCTGTGCAGGTATGCATCCCTCTGGTAAAGCCAAAATAGCCTGAGCTAAATCATTATAAAACGCGCAAGACCATCTATGGTTTTCAAGATCGTCGATATGTTCTTCGACAAAGACCGGATGACGCAACAACAAAGCCAGGGCTGTGACTTCCAAAAGATCTTCTGCCGAGGCTTTCTTCGCCAAGGCTTTTGTCGCGTCATAGGGGCCCATAAGAGGTGCTGCTTTTCGATGCGAGGATTTTCTGTGCTGCCTTGAAAGGGCATAAAGCTCTTCTCTTTTGGTGTGGATAGCAGCAGCATAATGATGGCGTATCGTGCGGTCTCCAATTCGCTGAACGGCCTGGCGCAAGTCTTTGTCAAAAGCTGCTCTGCGTTCTGGTGTGTCAAGATTGTGATCTTGGCGAATGCGGTGCCACAGCATGTCAATCAGTGGCTGCGCTGCAGATATGATTTCTTGCATCGCAACAGGCCCATTGAATGTGCGCAGTAAATCGTCTGGATCTTGCCCTTTGGGCAACACAGCAAAGCGTAGCGATTTTCCAGGCTGCAAAAGCGGTAAAGCTAAATCCACGATACGCTGTGCCGCCCGCAAACCCGCCGCATCGCCATCGAGCGCCAGAATTGGTTCGTCCGCCATCTTCCAAAGCAGTGTCAAATGGTTTTCTGTCAAAGCTGTGCCCAAACACGCCACAGAGGCCTCGAACCCACCGTCAACAAGGGCAATGACATCCATATAGCCTTCAGCCACAATCAGGGGATGTCCATCGGCTGTGGCGCGTCTTGCCGGTGCATGATTATAGAGTGTGTGGCTTTTGCGAAAAAGCTCTGTCTCAGGGGAGTTGAGGTATTTGGCGGGCACATCGGGATCAAGCGCGCGACCACCAAAGGCAATAGTGCGCCCGCGTGCATCTTGAATGGGAAACATGATGCGCCCCCTAAATACGTCATAGGGTTTGCCCCCATCTTTGGTTTTTGAAAGCCCGGCTGCTGCAATCAAATGAGGTGGGGTGCCTTTTTGGGCAAGATGCTCTTGTAAAGCCGTATAACGATCAGGCGCATAGCCGATGCCAAACTGTGCGAGCCTTTGTTCTGTGAGGCCGCGGCGTTTGAGATAGGCGCGGGCGGATTCACCCTGACGGGTTTGAAGTTGTAACCGAAACCAGCGCGCCGCCATTTCGCAAACCTCGATAATATGGGTGGCGCGATCTGCTTTCTCTTTCGCGCGCGGGTCAGACGTGGGCACTGGCATCCCTGCCTCTTGTGCTAAAGATGTCACGGCTTCCATGAAACCAAGATTTTCAGTTTCCCGCACAAAGGTTATCATATCGCCCTTTGCCTGGCAGCCGAAGCAATAATAAAACCCCTTTTTATCATCGACTTTGAAGCTGGGTGTTTTTTCTTGGTGAAACGGGCAGGGAGCCCAATATTCGCCTTTGCCAACTTGGGTTTTGCGAGCATCCCATATCACCTTTCTTCCCACGATATCCGCAATGGAAAGCCGCGTGCGCAATTCATCGAGAAATCCATTGGGCAGAGTCATGATTCAAATATCATCTCTCTGAGGGCATCTGTCTAGCCTAAGCCCGACTCGTATCAATTTAATTTCTCGAAAGCGCTGGGCTGTGCTTTTGTTTGAGACAGATTGTATTCTGTACTCAGCGCTTAGAAAACTGAAAGCTGCGTCGTGCTTTGCGCTTGCCGTATTTTTTACGCTCAACAACGCGGCTGTCGCGTGTAAGAAAACCTGCCGCTTTAAGAGAGGCGCGTAAATCAGGTTCATAAAGTTGCAAAGCTTTCGATATGCCGTGTTTCACAGCGCCAGCTTGCCCTGATAAGCCACCGCCGGTGACCGTGGCCATGACATCGAACTGACCTTCCCGATCGGTAATCTCGAAAGGTTGACGTAAAATCATCTGTAAAACAGGGCGTGCGAAGTATTGAGCAATATCCTTGCCATTCACTATCACCTTTCCAGACCCAGGTTTAATCCAGACCCGCGCCACAGCATCTTTGCGTTTACCCGTTGCATAAGACCGGCCAAGGTTATCGCGTACCGGCTCCCGCGGCGCTTGTTCTATAACCTGCACGTTATCGCCCCCAGCAACGGCCTGGAGATCTTCGAGTGTGTTTATTTGATCAGCCATATCGCTTAACTCCGGGTGTTTTTCTTGTTCAACGCTGCAATATCAAGAGCTTCAGGTTGCTGCGCCTCATGTGGATGTTCTTTGCCTGCATAAACACGCAAGTTGGTCATTTGCTTGCGCGATAGTGGACCACCCGGTAGCATCCGTTTAACGGCTTGCATCACCACACGCTCTGGATGTTCACCGTCAAGAATTTGTCCGGTTGTGCGTGATTTAATGCCTCCAGGATAACCTGTATGCCAATAGTTGGGTTTCATGCGCTTGTTACCCGTCAGTTGCACCTTCTTGGCATTTACCACGATTACGTTGTCGCCCATATCCATCGAGGGGGTAAAACTTGGTTTATGTTTGCCGCGCAGGCGCGTGGCCACGATAGACGCGAGCCGCCCCAGCACGATTCCTTCGGCGTCAATCAAAATCCACTTTTTATCGATATCATCAGGTGTGACTGTATAGGTTTTCATAAGTGCCTCTTGGACATACAAATTTTAATTTGCGAGTCTTTGAGGTATCTAAAAAGAAATGTCAATGAGATTTTATATTTATTGCACAGTAAAAACAGTTATTTATACATAAGGTATCCTAACACCCCAAATTACTATTCTAAACGGAACCCTTTGGCGGGATCGAATAGGTCAGCGTGGCACGGGCAACAGCGTTATCGGTATCACTCTGCGCAAACAGCTTACCATCGGCCACGGCCAAGTGCCGCCCAAGTTTCAAAAGTTCCATATGACAGATCAGTCGCCCAGGCCCAGGTTTACGCATGAAATCGATGCTGCAATTGGTTGTGACCGCCAAGGCCACCGGGCCAAGCCGGGACATCACACAGAAATACGCACAAACATCCGCCAGGCCGAACATTGCTGGCCCAGAAATTGTTCCGCCTGGACGCAAATGCGCCTCGGAGGCAATCAGTGCCATGGTAACGCCGTGCTCTGTCAATCCGACAAATTCAAACAGGCCTGCTGCTTGCGGAAAGTCGCGTTTCAAAAAATCTTGCAATGCGGGGATGTCCATTTTCAATTCCATGCTTTCCTCCTGAGATGCCAATGGTTAAATTGGCGCGAGATGAGGGGAAAATGCAATGTCCGATATTGTGCTGCGCGAAGATCACAGATCTGTCACTTGGCTGACGTTGAACGACCCTACCACACTCAACAGCCTGTCCAACGCGATGATTGCCAAGCTTTCAGAGGTATTTAAGGATATCGCACAGAGTGACCAGAAAGTTGTCGTGCTGCGCGCTGCAGGCAAAGCGTTTTGCGCGGGCCATAATATTCGTCATATGCAGGCGATGCGGCAATCAGAGGACGGCGGTACAGCGGGATTTGCGGACCTTTTTGACAGATGTGCGGCGATGATGTTGCAGATCCGCGACTTGCCACAGCCTGTGATCGCCCAGGTGCATGGGTTGGCCACAGCCGCCGGCTGCCAATTGGTGGCGGCTTGTGATATGGCGGTGGCTGCTGAAGACGCACGCTTTGGCGTCAATGGTGTTAATATTGGCCTTTTTTGCTCCACCCCTATGGTTGCACTTTCACGCACTGTGCCGCGCAAAAAAGCGTTCGAAATGCTGACAACAGGGGAATTCATTTTAGCGCAACAAGCGGAAGCTTTGGGCCTTGTTAATCGTGTTGTTCATACTGGGGTACTGGCTGAGGAAACTGCCGAACTGGCGGAGACTGTGGCCAGCAAGCTAAACGCCGCCGTGCGTATCGGAAAGCGGGCTTTCTATGAACAACTCGAAATGACCCTCGACGTTGCCTACACTTACACCCGTGCTGCCATGGTGACAAACCTGGCCAATCCAGACACGCAGGAGGGCATGCAAGCCTTTATCGAAAAGCGAAAGCCGAATTGGTCTTAAGCCAAAGATGCTAAGTGCTGATAAAGTTTTTGTTCAATAAACCGAAGCAAAAGGATACCATGATCACCGAGAGGATTCACAAAAAATAATCATTTTAGAACGTTCACAAAGATTATTAGAAATTAATAGCTCAAGAGGCCTAGACATGCGCATTCTGATTACCAACGACGATGGCATTTATGCCCCTGGCCTGGCTGTGCTACATGAGATGGCGATAGAACTTTCTGGCGCTGACGGCGAGGTCTGGATCGTAGCGCCCGCCTTCGAGCAGTCGGGGGTGGCGCATGCCATTTCCTATACCCATCCGACGATGATTTCAGAATTTGGACCGCGTCGTTATGCGGTCGAAGGCTCTCCGGCCGATTGTGTTTTGGCCGCGCTGCATCATGTGCTCCCAGACGCGCCGGATTTGATACTCTCCGGTGTCAATCGTGGCAATAACGCAGGTGAAAATGCCGTTTATTCCGGCACTCTTGGAGGGGCTTTGGAGGGCGCTTTGCAAGGCGTACATTCTGTAGCGCTGTCGCAATATTTTGGCCCTTGTAATGCAAAATTGGACAACCCTTTTGAAAGTGCTGTTACCCATGGTGTGGCTCTTCTGCGGTGTATGTTAAGCGAAGCACCTTGGGGGGGAGAGGGGTATAAAATCTTCTACAACGTGAATTTCCCCCCATGTGCAAGCGAAGATGTGAAAGGTGTCCAAGCCACCAGTCAAGGTTATCGCGGTCCAGCGCGATTTTCTGTTGTGCCACATCATTCGCCCTCGGGGCGCCTTTTTCTTTGGGCTAAAGGGGGTGTACAGGCTGACCCGGCCGAACCCGGAAGCGATGTTGCCGCAAATCTCGCAGGCTATATTTCTGTCACGCCAATGCGAGCCGATCTAACCGATTTCGAAGCTTTGAAAACCCTAAATTCTATTTGGAGCTGAGAGATGGCGACTGCTGAGCAGACGATGCAATTTCTCTTTCACCTGCGCAGTGCCGGTATTACAGATAGACGTACACTGATGGCGATGGAAAAGGTCGACCGCGCACATTTCGTTCAGGGTGCTTTTGCAACGCGCGCTTATCACGATACGGCCCTGCCCATTGCGAGCGGGCAGACGATCTCTCAGCCCTCGATTGTTGCCTATATGACACAGGCTTTGGCTGTAAACCCGCGCGATAAAGTGCTCGAAATAGGGACGGGTTCTGGCTATCAGGCGGCTATATTAAGTCATGTTGCACGCCGCGTTTATACGATTGATCGGCATAAGACCTTAGTACGGGCGGCCAATGCCCGCATGCTTCAACTTGGATTGACAAATGTTACTGTTTTGACTGGAGACGGGACGCTTGGCCTTACACAACAGGCCCCATTCGATCGTATTCTTGTAACCGCAGCAGCAGAGGATCCCCCCGGCACATTGCTCAATCAGCTGAAACCAGGCGGTATTATGGTTCTGCCAGTTGGCCAATCCGATACAGTTCAAACGTTACTAAAAGTAACTAAGACAGATCATGGGTTTGACTATGAGGATCTTATGCATGTGCGATTTGTTCCTCTTGTCATCGGTAATCCTGAAGATTAACGCCTAATATAATCTGGATGAAAGCGGAATAATCGAGGAGTGGTTCATTATGCATCTTCACACGCGATATTTTTCGACCCTCAGTCTTTTGTCTATACTGGCTTTTACTGGATGCGAGGGGTTTGATCCAGATTTCCGTGGCCAGGCTGGAGGATTTGACACATCGGATGCTGCGCGATCCGTGACGGAGCCCCGGCCGGAACCCGATCAAAATGGCTTGATCACCTATCGCAGCTATCAGGTCGTGGTTGCGCAACGCGATGATACCGTGACGTCCGTTGCAGCACGTATCGGGATGAACCCCGAAGAATTGGCGCAGTTTAATGGGCTTACACCAACCGATCCACTGCGCACTGGGGAGATTTTGGCGCTACCCTATATTCTCCCAACAAATACCACAGAGGAACGCCCTGATATCACGGCCATAGCAAGCGCAGCGATAGACCGCGTGAGTGGCTCTTCATCATTTGAGGACGACAACAGTTTCACGCCAGAACCTATTCGCCATCAAGTGATGAGAGGAGAAACCACGTTTTCCATCGCACGTTTTTACGGTGTCAGCCCTCGCGCATTGGCCGACTGGAATGGATTAGGGCCCGATTTGTCCGTGCGAGAGGGGCAATATCTGATCATCCCGTTGATCGTTGACAGCCTGCCACGCGATCAACCGCCCCCGGCACCAGGTCAAGGGTCTATTACACCTCTGCCGCCCTCTGCTGCGAATGCCTTGCCCGAACCGATAGAGACTCAAACGCTTCCACCCAGCCCAAATTTGGATGCGAATCGCTCTCAAACAACTGTCCAACAACTTCCACAGCCTCCCCAGGGAGAACTTGTGATCGTTTTGCGCAAACCAGTAGACGGCGAGGTTTTAGCCCCTTTTTCACAACGTAACGATGGGATTGATTATGCTGCCGAGGCTGGCAGCCCGGTTTATGCAGCAGCCGATGGCCTTGTTGCGACGATAACCCGGTCCACGGATCAAATCCCTGTCCTTGTGCTGAGACATTCCGACGAGATTTTGACAGTCTATGCCAATATTGATGATTTGCGTGTTGAAAGGGGGGATACTGTAAGCACGGGTCAAACAATCGCAATCGTGCGAGAGGCCGAGACACCGTCACTCCACTTCGAATTGCGTCGCGGATTTGAAGCGATTGATCCGGCCCCCTATATCCAAGAGTAGGATAATCACTGTATTTGGAGAAAGACATTGCTAATCAAAATGCGTACTTTTATCTCATGTGATGTATCACTACTATGGGGCGTCACAATCACATGGCGCGGATAGGCGTCAATTCAAAAGGAGTGTGCATATGTTAAACAACATAGGCTTACCAGGTATCTTATTAATTGCAATCGTTGTCCTTGTGCTGTTTGGGCGCGGCAAGATTTCCTCTTTGATGGGCGAAGTGGGCAAAGGGATCACAGCGTTCAAAAAGGGTGTCAAAGACGGTACTGAAGAAATTGAAGCGGCAAAGGATGATACCGGAGAGACCGCTCGCGACGTCACGCCCGAGCAAGACAAAGTCTAAACGTAGGATACGGCTCTCGTGTTTGACCTCGGCTTTACCGAGTTGCTTGTGATTGGCATTGTGGCCTTGATCGTTGTTGGGCCCAAAGACCTGCCGGTTTTGTTTCGACGTGCGGGTGAATTTGTCGGAAAAATGCGTGGTATGGCGCGGGAATTCAGCCAGGCGATGGATGACGCGGCTGATCAGAGCGGCATGAAGGGCGCTGCCTCTAGCTTTAAGGCTATGAAAAACCCAGCGTCTGCGGCCATGGATGCCGTAAAAGACGCTACGAATTTCTCTTTGAATGATATCGACTCAGACAGTGAAACCGGTAAGCTCACGGCTGAGCGTAAAGCGCAGTCGGCAAAAATCCAGGCGAAGACAGCGCGGATGCAAGCCGAGCGCAAAGCCAAGGAAGCCGCTGACGCCTTGGCGAAAGCTGAAGAACTGGAAGCGAAAGCTGAAGAAACGCAAGTGCCTGAAAAGGACCAAAGCGCATGAGTGGCAAAGACGAGATGGAAGGCAGCGCTGCGCCGTTGATCGAGCATCTTGCAGAGCTTCGAACACGGCTGATCCGGTCCGTTTTGGCTTTTGT
>CAWUJT010000016.1:0-27180 GCA_963922715.1 uncultured Thalassobacter sp. | reverse complement strand
CGAAAACCTTCGATTACGATATTAACGATGACTAGAGTGCAAAGCGCATAGAGCCACTCTGTTTGGCTTCCATGACGATGTATCGATTTACCGAGGTTCCGTCGCTTGTGTTCTCGTGTTGCCTATTGTCGAACGGATATAATTTTGCGATATTCGCTTCTGAAGAAATGGTAACAAGACAAAATGCGTGCACGTATTTACAAACCCGCCAAAACGGCAATGCAGTCTGGAACAGCCAAGACACAGGATTGGGTTTTGGAATTCGCACCAGAACAAGCGCGGCAGATTGACCCCCTGATGGGATGGACCTCAAGCGCAGATACGCAAACCCAGGTGAAGATGACATTCGACAGCAAGGACGCCGCCGAGGCCTATGCAAAAAGCAAAGGCATTACCTATGTTGTTAATCTTCCCAAAGCGCGCAAACACAATGTAAGGCGCGGCGGTTATGCAGAGAATTTCGCAACTCAGCGGCGCGGGAGTTGGACTCACTGAGAAGGCAAATCCTGAACCGATAGCGTTGGTGTTTTAGATGACGCGCCCGATTGTTTTATCAACCCTTGGTTCACGCGGTGATCTTCACCCGATCTTGGCAATTGCTGATGCGTTGCGCACGATGGGCCACCCCGTCAGGCTTCTGTTAAGCACAGTTGGCCCGCACAGCTGGGCTAGAGGCTCATGACTTGGGACCTTCTTCTACTGCGTCTTAGAAGCACATGGTCTGAGTGAGGCAGATTTGGCCGCAATGGTGTTCCAACGTCCGTCCAAATTTCTTCGGCATGTCTTCTATCCACAAGCGCCCAAGATCGCTGCGCGTGTGTTAGAGCTTACGGAGGATGCACAACTCATTGCGGGCACATTCTTTGCCTTGGGGGTCGCTTTAGCAGCAGAACGCCATGGAAAACCTTATGTCCCACTTTTGTTGCAGCCGATGCTGATGCGGTCCGCACTAAGGCCGCCGCGCTGTCCGGGGTTCTCACCACCGATGTTTCCAAAGGCCAATAGACCTGTTGCCGCGCGCTGGAACAGAGGATGGAATGCTTTCATTCTTTGGGAATGGCGACGGCGTCATAGCGGTGACCATAACCGCTTGCGCGCAGCGTTCGGATTGCCTGCAACGCGCGCCACTCCGCTTTTCGAGACGGCTGTGCCACCCGTTGCGCGACTTGGTTTATGGCCTGCCACATTTGCCCCGATACCACAGGACGTGACAGAAAATCTCAGATGCACGGGGTTTCCCTATTGGTCCGATCCCGCTCCCATGCCTGCAGTTTTGCAGCGGTTCTTGCAGGCCGGTCCTGCGCCACTGGTCATCACCTTGGGCTCTGTTGGCCAAAGTTTAGGCGCAAAAGATTTCTATGCACGCGCTATGCGACGGGCGCGAGAGGTCAACCTGCGTATCGTTATTTTGTCTGGTGCAGCCCACGTATTGGCAGAGGGGCACGATGTATGCGTGGTGCCTTATGCGCCCCATACCCGCCTTTTTCAGCACGCACAGATTGTGCTGCACCACGGCGGAATTGGAACAACCGCTCAGGCGTTGCGCGCGGGTGTGCCACAGTTGATCTATCCGCTGGGCGCCGATCAACCCGATACGGCCGCGCATGTGGTACGCTTAGGTCTTGGTCAACGCCTTCCTTGGCGCCTTGGCCGTGCAAGTCGTAAGGCTATGAACGCGGTGTTAACACCCAAGGTGGCGCAAGCCGCACGTCGTTTCGCACAGCACCTTTCCACAAACGGTGCTGAGAAAGCGGCCACAGACCTTATGAAACTTTCAACACAACACGGTGGCTTTTATGGATCAGTCTGAGCGGGATTTGATGATGTCCACGCACCTGACGTACGGATTGCAGTAGAGCTTTCTGGCCGCAAGGGAATATTCACAAAAGCCCATGCGGGCGGAGCTTTCAACCCTAATTGAAAGGCCTCGTTCGGGCGCACCCGTGCATGCGCATAAAGCTGGGCCGCTTTGGAGGTTCGGGCGGGAATCCGTGCCCCCGGTCGCGCCACAACGCCCATCGGCATACGCTCCATAATCTCGCGCCAGCGTTCCCACCTATGGAGTTGAGACAGATTGTCAGCCCCCATCAGCCACACAAACCGCACCCCACGATAGCGTTGTTGCAATTGGGCCAATGTCTCTGCCGTATATCGGGTGCCCAAACGCATTTCGAGATCCGTCACCAGAACGCGTGGATCTTGCATCACGCCGTGGGCATGGTGCAACCGCTCTGCGATAGGCGCGGGGCCATGAGATTTAAGCGGATTGCCGGGGCTGACCAGCCACCAAACTTTGCCAAGACCAAACCGCTTGAGGGCTTCGCGGGTGATATGGACATGGCCCTGATGAGCGGGATCAAACGATCCCCCCAGAAGTCCAATGATTTGCCCTGAACGCGCATATGGAAAACCGGCCGTCATGGGCTTCAGGTGACACGACAGATGGGCGTTTACAAGGCTCTATTCGGCGGCAACGCGGGTGGGGTCGGCCAGTGCGATAATGTCGGTCATGATGGTGTTCAGCTCAAAATCCTTGGGTGTGTAAACCGCAGACACCCCATAGTTGCGCAGTTTGATGGCATCTTCGTCTGGAATGATACCTCCGACGATGACGGGAATGCTGCCATATCCTACGGCCCTCAGTCGATCCATGACATCAAAAATCAGCGGTAAATGCGATCCAGAGAGGACAGAAAGGCCAATAACATGCGGGGCCTCTTTTTGAACGGCCTCTATAATCTGCGCCGGTGTCAGACGGATGCCATCGTAGGAAATGGCCATACCACAATCGCGGGCACGAAATATGATCTGTTCTGCACCGTTAGAATGCCCATCAAGTCCAGGCTTACCCATAAGAAATTTCAACCGGCGCCCGAGTTTGTCAGAGACAAGATCAACCGCAGCGCGCAACGCGTCCAACCCTTCGGTTTTATTCGACGGATGATCAGATACGCCGGTGGGGCCACGATAATGCCCATGGACTTCCCGCATCACATCAGCCCACTCACCCGTGGTGACACCTGCCTTAGCGGCTTGGATTGAAGCAGGCATGATATTGGTCCCAGAAATCGCAGCATCACGAAGCGCGGTTAAGGCTTTTGATACGGCTGCAGCATCGCGCCCCGCACGCCATTTTTGCAAGCGTTCGATTTGATCCAGTTCTACAGCGGGATCAACGGTCATAATGCCACCCTCTTCATCCACAAGGGGCGAAGGTTCACTTGCCGTATATGTATTGACCCCGACAACGGTTGTCTCCCCGGACTCAATTCGTGCCAAACGTTCGGCATTGGCCTCAACAAGGCGCGCCTTCATGTAGGCAATTGCCTCAACAGCACCGCCCATCGCATCAAGGTTCGCAAGTTCTGCCCGTGCGCCCGATTTTAACACGTCGACTTTTGCCGCAACCACAGGATTGCCATCAAAGATGTCCCCGTATTCGAGCAAATCGGTCTCAAGCGCCAGGATTTGCTGCATCCTGAGGGACCATTGTTGGTCCCAGGGGCGCGGGAGACCCAAGGCTTCGTTCCAGGCTGGCAGTTGCACAGCCCGCGCCCGCGCCTTTTTCGACAGTGTGACGGCTAGCATCTCCAGAAGAATGCGGTAGACATTGTTTTCAGGCTGCTGCTCTGTCAGTCCTAAAGAGTTCACTTGCACGCCGTAGCGGAAGCGGCGGAATTTTGGCTCTTCAACACCATAACGCGCCTGACAGATTTCATCCCACAAATCGACAAAGGCGCGCATCTTGCACATCTCAGTGACAAACCGAATACCCGCGTTCACAAAGAAAGAGATCCGTCCCACAAGCGCGGGAAAATCTTTGGCCGATACCCTTGGGCGCAGCTCATCCAACACAGCTTGCGCGGTGGCAAGGGCAAAGGCGAGTTCCTGTTCCGGCGTGGCACCTGCTTCTTGCAGGTGATAGGAACAGACATTCATCGGGTTCCATTTCGGCACCTCAGAAAAACAAAACTCTGCAACATCGGCAATCATTTTAAGCGATGGTTTCGGCGGGCAAACGTACGTGCCACGGGACAAATATTCTTTGATCAAATCATTCTGCACTGTGCCCTGAAGGGAGGCAATCGTCGCGCCTTGTTCTTCCGCCACCGCAATATAAAGCGCCAACAGCCAGGGGGCCGTGGCATTGATCGTCATGGAGGTGTTCATTTGCTCAAGCGGGATGTCTGCAAAAAGCATACGCATATCCCCGAGATGACAAATCGGCACCCCGACTTTGCCGACTTCCCCCCGCGCCAACTCATGATCACTGTCATATCCGGTTTGCGTGGGCAGATCGAAGGCCACCGAAAGACCTGTTTGCCCCTTTGCAAGATTGGCGCGGTAGAGCGCATTTGATGCGGCGGCTGTAGAGTGACCTGCGTAGGTTCTGAATATCCAGGGACGGTCTTTAGGAGACATAAACGATTTCTCTTTACGCAATTTCATTTCATGATTAGTCACTTAATTGACAGAATGTGTCTCTGTCAATCGCTGCACTGCGGCACATGAGTATCTTTTGAGAACGCAACACGATTTTCTTTATAAGTGTCATGATCGTCAAAATACATCACGACCTGTCGTCATAAACATACTGAATCGTTTAAGACAGACGCAAAACAGACTCTGATATGACATATAATTACAAAAAACTTCAGTTTTAAATTGCTTTATTACCTTTCTAGCTTTAACCATTGTTGCACTGCAGCGTCTTTTATGCTTATGCAGCAAAGTCACACTTGTAGGGAGACAGAAAATGGCATTGGACATAGACAGCCCGGTTGCAAGCTATGAGGCACCACAAAAAGACCTCTATGATATCGGGGAGATCCCCCCTTTGGGTTATGTGCCGCAAAGAATGCATGCTTGGGCGATCCGGCGGGAGCGCCATGGAGATCCCGATAAAGCCATGCTGCAAGAGGTGGTTGATGTGCCGACACTCGACAGTAACGAGGTCCTTGTCTTGGTTATGGCGGCAGGGGTGAATTATAACGGCGTTTGGGCGGCCCTTGGGCAACCGATCAGCCCTTTCGATGGTCATAAGGCAGCCTATCACATTGCGGGTTCTGATGCCTCTGGCATTGTTTGGGCCGTGGGGGAGAAAGTCAAACGCTGGAAAGTGGGCGATGAAGTGGTCATCCATTGCAACCAAGATGATGGCGACGATGAAGAGTGTAACGGTGGGGATCCGATGTACTCCCCTTCACAGCGGATTTGGGGATATGAAACACCCGATGGCTCCTTCAGCCAATTCACCCGGGTGCAAAGCCAACAGCTGATGCCACGACCAAAGCACCTCACCTGGGAACAAAGCGCGTGCTACACGCTCACACTGGCCACGGCGTATCGGATGCTCTTTGGCCATGAGCCCCATGACTTGAAGCCTGGGCAAAACGTGCTGGTTTGGGGGGCATCGGGCGGCCTAGGGTCTTATGCCATACAGCTTATCAACACCGCTGGGGCCAACGCAATTGGCATCATCTCAGATGAAACCAAGCGTGACTTTGTGATAGGGTTAGGGGCCAAGGGTGTGATCAATCGGCACGACTTCAAATGCTGGGGACAGCTTCCCAAAGTGAACACCCCCGACTATGCGGAGTGGTTCAAAGAGGCACGCAAATTCGGAAAAGCTATTTGGGATATCACAGGGAAAGGTGTCAATGTCGATATGGTGTTCGAACACCCCGGCGAAGCGACGTTTCCAGTCTCTACCTTTGTTGTAAAGAAGGGGGGCATGGTGGTGATTTGTGCCGGCACCACAGGATTCAACTGTACTTTTGACGTGCGCTATATGTGGATGCACCAAAAGCGGTTGCAGGGCTCACATTTCGCGCACCTCAAACAAGCGGCGGCTGCGAATAAGCTGATGTTGGAAAGACGTCTGGATCCGTGTATGTCGGAAGTTTTTCTTTGGGACGACATCCCACATGCACATATGAAAATGCTGCGCAACGAACACAAGCCAGGCAATATGGCTGTTCTTGTGCAATCCCCATCCACAGGTTTGCGCACATTTGAGGATGTGTTGGAAGTGCGCTCTGGGCCGTAAGTCCAAACAGTCAAATTTTAAAATCTGATGTAAACGATTCGTTTCGGTTAAAACAACGAAACGTTTCACCCAACCAGTCATTTCAATTATTTGTCACGTTGTGTCTCCCCTTAAATGGGGAGGGCAATCTGGTGAATTTTATCCACATGCGGATTTGGATAAGTTTATATTAATTATTCCTTAACCCTATCCGGAGGACTGTGGATATGTCAAACATTTGGGTCTTAGACATTCTGAAGGACCTAAGAACCTTCGCCTCTCAAAACGGGCTCTCGCGGTTGGCAGAGCAGCTAGATGATACGCTCCTCGTTGCCGCAGAAGAGATTAAAGCCCACAATAAAGGGGCCAAATTGCAACGTTTAGGGGGACATGAGCCTACCGTTCGCATCTTACTTGGAGAATCTGCAGGGGGTAAATTCCCTTGACGGTCTGCAATCGTATGTCGAATTGTTGCGTGATGTTTTTGATGTGCAACACCTTGTTTATCATTCGGTCAAGAACACCGGTGAGCAGTATGCGGCTTTGACATATGATCCGAAATGGGTCGATCACTATGTAAATGAAGGCTTGGAGAAAGTTGACCCTGTGGTTCAAAGTTGCTTCCGAAGGTTTACGCCTTTGAATTGGAAAGGATTGGATTGGTCAGGCAAACACGCGCGCAAACTTTTCTCTGATGGAATTTCTGCTGGATTAGGCAACCAAGGGGTATCAATTCCGATCAGAGGACCCTCGGGCCAGTTTGCACTTTTCACCGTCAATCATAGCGCGACAGATGATGGTTGGGAAAAGCTTATCCACAATCATATGCACAACCTGATCTTAGCGGCACATTACATCAACGAAAAAGCCACAACACTTGATGGCTTAGCCTCACTAAGCTTGGGCAGTAAAACTTTATCTCCCCGCGAAACCGATGCGCTGACGATGTTAGCTTTGGGGTACAATCGTGCGCAAGCGGCCGACCGACTAAAAATATCAGAACATACGCTGAGGGTTTATATCGAGGCAGCACGCTTTAAACTTGGGGCGGCGAACACAACCCATGCTGTCGCGACCGCGATGATGAATGGGTTAATCTGTCTTTAACCGCTTAAAATCACCCGCACGCGCGTAACGGAATTTGCCTAGACGTTGCAACAAACATCTCTGACCGCACGGTGAGATTTCGTTTACCTGCTCCTTAGTAACCCCCTGCTCCATCGAATGGACAGGAGGGTTTCATGATCCGTTATCTTTATGCAGTCGACCTGGAAGAACACCCTAAGCTTTCGCATCAGATGTTTACGCATCGTGCGATACAGTTTCATGATCGGTTGGGATGGGACGTGACAGTTGATGCTTTGGGCTGGGAAACCGACGCCTATGACCGCATCGATCCGCTCTATGTTATTGCCCAAACGCCGCAGGGTGAACATGTAGGTTCCATGCGGTTTTTGCCAAGCACGGGTCCTACAATGTTGGCGGATCACTTCACCCATTTGACGGACGGCGTCACAATCCGCGCCCCGTTTATTTGGGAATGCACTCGGTTTTGCATCGCTCCAAACGCACCGCGGTCAACGGCGGCCCTGCTTATGGCAGCCGCGGCTGAACTGGGCATCCGTATGGGATTGTCCCATGCAGTCGGCGTCTTCGATCATAAAATGCCACGCATCTACAAGCGCTTAGGATGGGCACCCGACGTCATCGGCACCCAAGATGAAATCAGTGCGGGCATTTGGGCGTTCACACCTGACAAGCGCAGTCACCTAGCAGCGCGCGCTGGTATATCTTGTGAGGACCTCAGCGCGTGGTTCTCCCGTGACTTTGGGCAAACCCCTTTTGTTGGCGCGCTCTAAAGAAACCCTTTCCCGAACCAAAGGGCTCCTTTAGTTTGGGACTATGGACGCGCCCAAAGTTACTCTTTCCTCCGATCAAGCGGAGGCCTATGACACAATAACACAGGTCTTAAGTGATGTCGGTGTCGACCTTGAAAATGACCGTCTTGTGGCACACACCCGCGAAGGAAACGAGACATATGCCATTCTTGGGAAAGCAGGGTCTGGCAAAACCCTGTTACTCGCAGAATTGGTACGGGCCCTTGATGCGCTTGGTGTTGATGTCGTCTCTGGCGACTATGAAAGTCGGCGCAGCAAGACCCAGCGCAGTCTCGCCATTCTCGCACCAACCAACAAAGCGGCCTCTGTCCTGCGCACACGGGGAGTTCCCGCCACAACCCTTCACCGCATTCTCTACACCCCTGTCTATGATCCCGCCTATGAGAAAGTCGCGGCTTGGCTCGTGGGGGAAACACCGAAGGAACCAGATATTGAACAACTCACGCCAGAGGCCCTGGCACGGGCCGCGCGCGTTTACAAGGAAACACGATCAATCCCGGGCGCCTTGGCAGCGGCAGGCCTGAAAGGGTCAGATTTCATCACGGGCTGGAAACGGCGCGAGGCACCTTTGGATATCGGGTTTGTCGATGAAAGCTCTATGCTGGATGAGAAGCAATTCGATGATTTGCGGGAAATCTTTCCAACCCTGGTTCTATTTGGTGACCCCGCACAACTTGCCCCGGTCAATCAATCGGGTCAGATGGTGTTCGAGACCTTACCGGACCATCGTCGTCTGCACCTGTCGCGCGTGCATCGCCAAACAGCCGATAATCCCATTCTGGATTTGGCGCATACGCTCTCTGACCCAGAATTAACGTTCGACGACTTCCAGGATATGATTACGCACACTGCGCGCCAAGATGACCGCATTGAAGACGCCGCGCGCGTCGATGCCGATTTGATGGCCCGCAGTCCCGTTCTGGTGTGGCGCAATGCCACGCGGGTTCGGCTGATCACAGCTTTTCGCGCGGTGCATGGGGCCGATGGTGGCACCCTTCTTCCCGGAGAACCACTGGTCTGTGATGGTATTGAGTTACCCTTGAAACACCGCAAGCGGCGCATTGACCTGGAAGCCCGCGGCCTTATCAAAGGTGCCCAGGTAATTTACCTTGGTCCGGGTCGCAAGCCTGGTTTCTCAAAACTGCACATCGTGGGCGCGTCTGAGCCCCAAGTCTCTGCTGCCTCTATCGTGAAGATCGAGATCCCAGACCAAGAGGAACCGCTTCTGCCGTTCGCGGCGCATATGGGGGTTACTTTTTTACATGGGGCGGCTGTGACAATTCATAAAGCACAAGGATCTCAGTGGGAGACTGTGCAAGTTTTTGGCCCCGATATCTCGGCTGCGTCTTATTCTGGGCGTACAGAAGCTGGCCACGCGCTGTGGAAGCGTTTGGCTTATGTGGCGATCACACGGGCCAGTCAGCGTCTCATATGGGTGCGGCGCTATGCCCTGGCTAAGCCCAAAGTTGCTTTGGGCACAGAAGATATAACGCAGGCTGCAAGTGTTCTTGAATTGCAATCACAAAAGAATGAAGCGGGATAAAAATACGGCCCCAATGGTATTACAGAGACCTTTTCGCACTCAAAGCACCGTCTGGTCTGGATATAACCAAAGTTAGGATTTTGCCATTTGCATGATCTTTTCAAACTCATGCTCACGCACGGGTTGAACGGAAAGACGGGAATTTTTAACCAATATCATCTCAGACAATTCCGGTTCAGATTTGATCTCTTGCAGCGTGATCGGACGCAGCAACGTTGAAAGGGCGCGTATATCCACGCATTCCCACCGCGGATCGGCCGAACGGCTGTCGGGATGAATTTCCGCACAGACTTCAACGAGGCCGACAATGGCCTTTTCAGATTGGGAGTGATAGAAAAATCCACGGTCGTGCAGCTTCATCTCGCGCATAAAGTTCCGCGCCTGGTAGTTGCGCACCCCATCCCATTCTTCGCCCGCGTCGCCTTTTGCGAGTTGTTGCGCCCATGACCATGTGGAGGGCTCTGATTTAAACAACCAATACCGCATCGCCCTCAGCCAATGACCTTATTCCAGGCTTCAATTCGGACATCGGCAAAAAGATTGGCCTGGGCATAAGGGTCTTGTTCCGCCCAAACCTCAGCCGCTGAACGATCCACAACATCTATAACAACCAAGGATCCAGACATTTCCCCAGAGGCATTCAGGAAAGGGCCGGCATGGACAACAACGCCGCTTGTTTTCAAATAGTCCACATGGGCCGCGCGGTTGTCTTGGCGTATCTGCAGATGGTTTGGCTTATCTGTACAAATCAGGGCATAGAGCATTGTGTCCTCTCAGGCTTTCGCACCACGTTTTCCTGATCCCAGCATAGGGGCTTGGGTGTCGTCAAGGGGCCATCGTGGATGCACCGCAAGGGTGAAGTCGTCAGACTGACCCGCCGCATAGAGCTCGGCACCCGCCCAGGCAATCATCGCGGCATTGTCAGTACAAAGTTTTAAGGGCGGGGCCAGAAACGGGCGATCGGCAACCGCGTCCAAAGCTGCGCGAATCGTTTGGTTCGCCGCAACACCACCGGCCACACAAAGCGCCGTGGCTTGTGGCATCATGGCAAGGGCCCGGCGGGTTTTCTCTGCAAGCACATCGGCAACAGCGGCCTGAAAGCTTGCACAAAGATCAGCCCGCGCCTGCGTGGACAACCCTCCGTGTGTTTGCACAATGTCATCACGTGTCCGCAGAACAGCCGTTTTGAGGCCCGAAAAACTCAGTTCACAGCCAGGCCGGTCCAAAAGGGGCCGCGGCAAGGCAAACGCATCTGGATTGCCTTTGCGGGCTTCGGCCTCCACCGAAGGGCCGCCGGGTTGCGGCAACCCAAGCAAACGGGCCACTTTGTCAAACGCCTCCCCCGGGGCGTCGTCGATCGTGCCCCCCAAGCGGCGAAACTCTTGCGCGCTTTCCACGGCCAGAAATTGGCAATGTCCACCCGAGACAAGAAGCATAAGGTATGGATAATCAAGCCGATCTGTCAGGCGGGGTGTCAGCGCATGTCCAGCAAGATGGTTCACACCAATAAGTGGTTTACCACTGCCCAGGGCCAGCCCCTTTGCACACATGACCCCCGCGATCAAGCCACCAATCAACCCAGGGCCGGCTGTGACAGCAATCAGCTCAATGTCAGCAAGATCAACAGACGCGGCATCCAAGGCGGCCTCTACCGCCAGGTCGATCTTTTCTGTGTGGGCACGCGCCGCGATCTCTGGCACGATGCCCCCATAGGCTTTGTGCAAATCCACTTGGTCGAAGATGATATTGGACAAAATCGGTGTCTCAGCCCCATATCTGAGAACGGCGGCAGCGGTTTCATCACAGCTTGATTCAATGCCAAGAACTGTCAAGACTTCTCCCATAGCTTCCTCAACCCCATTCCGAGGTATCGCTACCATTTTGAGAGTATGCATACAATGACACGTCTTCTGATGACCCGGCCTGAACGCGACTCGCAAGACTTTGCCGCACGGCTTGGCGTTTCGAATGCGATTATCGCACCGCTTCAGAAGATCGTTGCGCTTGGTCCCTTGCCCCCCCTAGCGGAGGGACTCATCTTTACATCTGCCCATGGTGTTTGGATTTACCAGATGCTTGAGGGGCCTGCGGGCCTACCCACATGGTGCGTGGGTCCGCGCACAGCGCAAGCCGCCCAAGAAGCAGGTCTTAAAGTGCAAGGCGTTGCCCCAAATGCAGCCACCCTGCTTGATCGACAATTTATGCAGATGTCACTGACCTATCTTCATGGTACCCACACCACCGAGGATATTGCCGCAAAACTCAGACGCCAAGGGATCCAGTGCGAAAACAGCGCGATATATGACCAGCAGAAACAACCCCTAAGCCCAGAGGCTTATGGTCATCTCCTCTCTGGAGAGCCGTTTGTCGTACCGCTCTTTTCACCCCGCAGTGCATCACTTTTTCATCAGGCCTGCCCAGTGAACGCGTGGTCAAACCTTCATATTGTGGCGATAAGCACGACTCTTATGGATGCTCTGCCACATGATGTTGCGTCTTTTCATCTCGCTTCCGCTCCGAACGGCGAAGGCATGCTGAAAAAAACAACGGAAGTGCTTGCGCTGCTGGGCGATGGTTGAGCAGACTGGACACGCATTCTAAACTTCTAGAGATAGGGGTGATATAAAAGGTTGTGACTGGAGGATATCTAAGTGACGGAATCACCGAATACAAAATCTTCCTCAAATCCTGAAGAAACAGAGGCTTCTGTGGAAGAAGCTGAGATTGTTGAAGAAACCCCTGCCCCATCAGATGACATCGACTCAGATGAGGCGGTGGATGAAACGCGCGATGTTGAAGCCGAGCCAGAGGTAGCACTGACACAGGACGAAGCCGCCGCCCCTTCTACACCAGACGAAACGTTTGAAGAATCCAATGAACCCGGCAAAAACTTCGACGATGAAATCCCATCTTTTGAAGCAACTCAGACGGATGAAAAAACCGTTGTACCTCCACCGCCGTCGCCATCTTTTGCCGCAAAAGTCATTCCCCTTGTGATAGGGGGCATGTTGGCGGCCGCGTTAGGGTATCTTGTACCGATTTACATCTTACCGAAAGAAGATGCGACAGCGCCGCTTGTTGCCCAAATCGAACGTCTGCAAGATCGCATAAACACCCTCAGCACCAATCAAAGCGAAATAGAGTTTCCCGACATCACCCCCCTGTCCATGTCCATAGAGACACTCGGGAAGCAGCTCGACAGTTTGGAAACCCGCATTGCAACACTTGAAACTCTGCCCATAGAGAACAACACGATTGACACATCTGAACTTCAACAGCTGCGCGCCACGCTGAGCGCGCAGAAAGCTGAAAGCGCCGAATTATCGGCAGAGTTACAACGCTTGGCAAGCGTTCAGCAAAGCCAAATTCGTGATGCCGAAACACAGGCTTTGGAGGCCGCGCGTAATACAGCCGACGCAGCAGCGCGCCAAACCTTGCAAGCAAGCCTAAGCAATGGCGAACCCTATGCCCATGTGCTCAACAGCCTGTCAAAGCCTCTGCCAGAGGTTGCGCAAGCCACAGCAGAGCAAGGGATTCCCACAGCGGAAAGTTTAACCGAGCCTTTTGATGCTTTGGCGCGCAGGGCTTTGATCCTTGCCCACGAAGAAAACGCCCAAGCAGGCCCTTTGCCAGAACGTCTTATGGCTTTCATGCAAGCCCAAGTTGGCGCGCGTTCGGTCACGCCAAGGGATGGAGAGGATACAGACGCCATTCTATCGCGCGCGCAAGCCGCCGCCCTGGCCGATGATTTCACAACAGCGGTCCAAGAGATTGAGACCCTCGCCGATGCACCCCGCGCTGTTTTCACAGACTGGTTGGAAGCGGCCAAACATCGTGCAACAGTGACAACAGCGATACTTGATTACCTCTCTGACACATAAGGCCTGATGATGCTTTGGACTTTGCTGAAAATTTTGATCTTTGCCGCCCTCGTCCTTGGTTTGGCCATTGGCGCAGAGGCTTTGATCAATTCAACGGATCATATCCTCCTGGTGGTCTTTGGCCGGGAATATACCATTTCTCCGCTGATTGCGGTCCTTGGATTGGGCCTTTTGCTTCTCGCGATGTGGCTGGTGTTGAAACTTGCAGGCTTTATGGTCGCCTTATTGCGCTTTATTAACGGCGATGAAACCGCGCTGAGCCGCTACTTTGATCGCTCACGGGAACGGCGCGGGTTTAAGGCGTTGACCGAAGGGCTGTTGGCTTTAGCCTCTGGGGAACATGCGAAAGCCATGGAAAAAGCCAAGAAAGCCGAAAGCTTATTGCAAAGGCCCGAGATCACCACGCTTTTGAGCGCCCAAGCGGCAGAAGCATCGGGGAATGCCAAGGCCGCAACAGCCGCCTATAAAAAACTTTTGGGCGATGCACAAACACGGTTTGTGGGCATCCGCGGCTTGATGAAACAAAAGTTGGCTGCGGGCGAAACCGATGTCGCGTTGAAACTGGCCGAGAAAGCCTATGCTCTCAAACCCAAACATGCCGAGACACAAGATACCTTGTTGGGCCTACAAACCCAAGAGGAAAATTGGCTCGGGGCACGATCAACACTCACGTCCAAATTGAAAGCCGGACATTTGCCCAGAGATGTGCATCGCCGCCGCTATGCTGTGCTTTCGATTGCGCAAGCCCGCGAAGCCTTGGCATTGGGCCAGACAGACGAAGCACGTGCCGAAGCGTTTGAGGCCAATCGTTTGTCCCCAGATCTTGTGCCCGGCGCGGTTCTTGCCGCGCGCATACATACAGAGGCCAAAGCCCCACGCAAAGCTACATCCGTTTTGAAGACCGCTTGGAAAGCCAACCCGCATCCTGATCTGGCGGCGGCATTTGCAGATATTGTCCCGGATGAAGCCCCTAAAGATCGTCTGAAGCGGTTTCAGCCGCTGCTGAAACTTCTTCCAGATCACCCCGAAACAAAATTGCTTCGCACCGAACTTTTTCTTGCAGCAGAAGACTATGACGGGGCACGAACCGCCCTTGGCGATCTGGCTGAGACAACGCCAACTGCGCGCAGCCTGACGCTTATGGCGGCGATCGAACGGGGCACAGGCGCAGAAGATCATGTCGTGCGCGCCTATTTGACACGGGCCACCCAAGCCCCGCGCGGACCGGCGTGGGTCTGTAGCAATTGTGGAACCGTTCATGGATCCTGGGCCCCTATTTGCGAAAATTGTACCGCCTTTGACACGTTAGACTGGGTCGCGCCAATGCTAAGTGAGCGCGGTGATTTGAACGCCTCAACCCCGTTGCCATCCCATATGCTGCCGTTACTTGCAGCGCCTGTTGAGACGCAAGATACGGTTGAGACGTCTGAAGAGCCCGCTGCACAAGAAGATGTACTTTCTGAGGCGCCTCCCGAACCAGACCCCGAGCCAGCAGCATCACAGAGTGAACAAGCCCGCGCGGAAAACACAACAGAAATCCGACAAAATTAGTCAGAGACCATTGACAGACCTCTAAAATTCAGTCTCAATAGCTGACAGTTTTGGTCAGAATTGGAGCTTGATATGTCACGCATTCTCCCCCTCATCGCCTTTGTAAGCGCATTCTATCCGCTCACGGCATTTTCACAGGACGTCAATCTGTATTCCTCCCGGCATTATGACACAGACGAACGCCTTTACTCTGAGTTCACGGAAGCCACAGGCATTCGTATCAATCGCCTGGAGGGAAATGGTGATGAACTCATCGCACGTATGGAGTTGGAAGGGGAAAATTCTCCCGCAGATGTTTTGTTGACCGTCGATACAAGCCGCCTGGAGCGCGCAAAAAACGCAGGTATCTTGCAACCCATCGAAAGCGATGTGCTCAATCGGGCCATTCCAGAATACTTACGGGATGACGGCGGGATGTGGTATGGATTTAGCCAACGGGCGCGCATCATTTTCTACGACACAGCAGATGTCAGCACCCCGCCGCAGACTTACTTGGACTTAGCAGATCCCGCCTATGAAGGCTTAGTTTGTCATCGCTCTGCAACCAATGTTTATTCGCAAACCCTGCTCTCTGCGATGATCGAAAATCATGGCTCCGACGTGGCAAAAGATTGGGCCGAAGGTGTCGTGGCCAATTTTGCACGGGACCCGCAGGGGGGGGATACAGATCAGCTGCGCGGTTTGGTCTCGGGTGAATGTGATATTGCCATTTCAAACACCTATTACTTTGCCCGCGCTTTGCGTAAAGATGTCTCAGGTTTGCCAGCGGAAGCCTTGGCTGGCATTGGTTGGGTCTTTCCGGCACAAAATGCCGAAGGCGCCCACATGAATTTATCGGGCGGCGGGGTCGCCGCACATGCGCCCAACAGAGAAAACGCGATCCTGTTTTTGGAATATCTCGCCAGCCCGTCTGCGCAACGCTATTTCTCGGCCGGAAATGACGAATATCCTGCCGTCCCAGGTATTGGGCTAGCGCCTTCCGTGGCAGCCTTGGGCCTGTTCCGCCCCGACGATGTTGACCTGAGCGCCGTTGCTCAGAACGTCTCAGAAGCGCAGGTGATCTTTAATGAAGTTGGCTGGAAATAGACAAGCCGCCCATACAGATCATGACGCGGTGGCGCGCTTGAGGTGTTCCATCGCGTCAGTCAAAAACGCAATATAACTTTCTGTTATCAAACGCCCGTTTTCATCGAAATGCTCGCGCGCGCTGCCCACCAAAACCTCCGGCCCCGTCACAATATTGACGCGATAAGGCACCATCGCAAGGCGCAGATCGAATTGCGCCCGCGCCCCGCCGCTGCGTCCAGCGGTGGCAGACATAATCGCCACAGGTTTGTCTTTCCAAGGGTTGCCTTTTATGCGGCTCACCCAGTCAAATGCGTTTTTGAGCACCGCTGACATTCTTTGGTTATATTCAGGTGTCGCAATCAAAACAGCGGGCGCATCCTGTATCGCTTGATAAAGCTCTGAAACTTCAGCTGGAATGCCGTCCTCTTCCAAATCTTCATCGAATAATGGCAGCCGTAAATTGGCGTCTTTAAGGTCTGCCCCGAACACTCTGGCGGCCTCTCGTAAGAGTTTCCTGTTAAAGCTCTCCCTGCGGAGTGATCCACATAATCCAAGAATTTCAGTCATTTCATAATCTCTATGCTCATGTTCAAAAATCTCAGATAGTTCTGAAGAGGCATCTGGAAAGTGATCGGTGCGTAATAAATGCAGGCGAGGTGATAAATCTACGTGATGCCCAACCTTCAAAGGCTTAAAATTCAACACCGGGCTGGGCTTTTATCCCTGATCGAAAGGGATGCTTGATCAACTCCATCTCTGATACCAAATCTGCATATTCTATCAAGTCTGGATGCGCATTGCGCCCCGTCAAAACAACATGCGTCATCTCTGGCTTTTCATCTTTTAAGAAGGTCAGGACATCATTAATCGCCAGATAGTCATAGCGCAGGGCGATGTTGATCTCATCCAAAAGCACCATACGGTTTTTGGGATCTCTAATCAGCTCTTTTGCCAAAGCCCAGGCCGCCGCCGCCATATCCACATCACGGGCCTTGTCTTGAGTTTCCCAGGTGAACCCTTCGCCCATGGTATGAAATGCACAAAGATCGCTGAAATGGGTTTGGATTAAATCCCGTTCACCGGTTTGCATCCCACCTTTGATAAATTGCACCACGGCACAGGGCATCTGGTGGGCAATACATCGAAAGATCATCCCAAAGGCGGCAGAGCTTTTGCCTTTGCCTTTGCCGGTATGGACAATCACCAGACCTTTTTGCTGGGTTTTGGTCGCCATGATTTTATCACGGGCCACCTTTTTTTTCGCCATCTTCGTGTTGTGGCGCGTTATGTCTGCTGTGGTGTCTTCAGTCATGCACTGACCTTAACTGAAATACCTCTGGCAATGCTACAAAAAAGCCACGTGCATTAAGGCCACATTAACCATTTTTCGCGACCGTAGCGTCTGTGAGAAATATCATGATCCCTCTACTTCTCAGCCTCGCGGCCTGCGGTACACCCCATCCCCTCTCGACCTTTGATCGTCGAGACACCGCAGATGCCGCGGGGTTTTCTTTTATCGTGAATTGGAATGCAGAACAGGCAGAGGCGACACGCACGGGGCTTTACTTCAGCCGTAATATTGCCCCTGTACGCGCCGCCGCCGTCCAAGCGACAGAAGATGTCACCGGGTGCCGCGTGTCTCCCAACAGCTTGGGCGGGGATTTGGCCCTGGTCACCATGGACTTAGAGTGCCGCGCAAACCAAACCCCACAGCCGAGCCCCCTGACTGTCTGCACCGGCCTTGCGGAACCATTTGATGACACAGATAATCTACTTATTTTAGAGTTTGAGTGTCAGTGATTTTCGAGAATACGCTGTATCCGCATGCGGGCGCTGTTGGACCGCGGCTGCCATAATCCGCGTGTGATCGCCTCATCCAATCTTGCTGCAATATCAATCAGCGCAGGCGCATTGTGGTCCGCAATGAAGGCGCGTGTTTCCACATTTTCAAGAAATGCACTTTCAACCAGATCGAAATGATGATTTTTCACGGCCTGCGTTGTGGCGGCAAAAGCGAAAAGGTAATCGACCGTGGCCGCGATTTCAAAAGCACCTTTATAACCGTGGCGTTTTACTCCCTCAATCCACTTCGGATTGACCACGCGGGAACGCACGACACGGCCGATTTCTTCATCCAGCGTGCGAATAACGGGCCGCTCTGGGCGTGAATGATCGTTGTGATAAATCGGGCGCTCTTGCCCCTGCAGATCGGCCACCGCCGCAGCGGCGCCGCCTTCGAATTGGTAATAGTCGTCACTATCAAGCAGATCGTGCTCGCGATTATCTTGATTTTGCACCACAGCGTCCACTTGCGACAGCCGTTGTTCCAAGCCAACCCGATCTTGGCGGCCCTGATCTTGGGCACCATAGGCATAGCTTCCCCACTCCAGATAGACATCTGCCAGATCTTTCCGATTCTCCCACAGCCGTTCATCGATCATGGCCTGAAGGCCCGCCCCATAGGCACCAGGTTTAGAGCCATAGACACGGGCTTTTGTCTCGCCGTTTTGTGCACGCGCAGCGGCTGGGTTCATCTCCGCCGGTTCGTCCAGCGCCTGTATCGCCCGCGCAGCACTATCGATGAGGGCAATCTGATGCGGAAACGCATCTCGGAAAAATCCTGAGACCCGTAAGGTTACATCAACGCGGGGCCGACCCAGCACAGTCAAAGGCAAAATGTCAAACCCGGTGACGCGTCCATTCGCGCCTTCCCATGTGGGTTTGACCCCCATAAGGGCAAGCGCTTGGGCAATATCATCGCCGCCGGTGCGCATATTCGACGTGCCCCAAGCCGTCAAAAGAAGGCTGCGCGGCCAATCACCTTCGCGTTGTAGATGGGTCTCGATCAATACGTTGGCCGATTTCCACCCCAATGTCCAAGCTGTTTGAGTCGGCAAAGAGCGACTGTCGATGGAATAAAAATTCCGTCCTGTTGGGAGTACATCCAGTCGCCCCCGGGTCGGCGCGCCTGACGCGCCCGGGGCGACGAAGCGCCCTTCAAGGGCTCTGAGGAGCCCCGCCCCCTCCTCTGGACCACAGGCCGAAAGCCGGGGCGCAACACTGTCTTTCAAATGTTTCATCACCCCCTCACTGACAGGACCCGGGGAGGGCACAACACCGTCCACCAACATCTGCGCATAAAGCTCTAACCTTTCGACAGTATCGCCGGCAGTACGCCACAGCTCCGCGCTGATGGCCGCCAACGCCGCCGGTCTTTTCCCCTGCCAAGGCAGGGCCATATCGACATCCAAAGGATCGAACGCCAGCCCAAAATCCTCGGCAAGCGTCCGCAGCAAAGATGCATTTTCCCCTTGGCCATCGCCCCGCGGAATACGCAGAAGCGCAACTGTCAGATCACGCACTTGCTCTGTGGGCGGCGCACAGCCAAAAACGTGCAGCCCATCGCGGATTTGCGCTTCTTTCAACTCACAAAGATATGCATCGAGTTTTGCAAGGTCCGTCTCGTCCTTGATTGCCCCCATGCCAATATCTGAATCGAGCCCTGTTGTCGCTGTCAGAGACAAGATCTCTTTGCGCAAGTGGTCGCTGCGTCGTGGATCGAGACTGGCTGCCTCATAGTATTCATCCACCAATCTCTCAAGCGTTCGCAAAGGCCCATAGGTCTCTGCACGGGTCATAGGCGGGGTGAGATGATCGATAATCACCGCCTGGGCGCGGCGTTTGGCTTGCGTGCCCTCCCCTGGATCGTTCACAATAAACGGATAAACATGCGGCATTGGACCCAAAGCGATCTCTGGCCAACAGCCATCTGAGAGCGCAAGCGCCTTGCCAGGCAGCCACTCCAGATTGCCGTGCTTGCCCAGATGCACAAGCGCATCCGCCCCCCAATGCGCCCGCAGCCAAAAATAAAAGGCGAGATAATTATGTGGCGGAACCAGATCGGGCGCATGATATGTTTCGCTTGGATCAATGTTATAACCCCGCGCGGGTTGTAGACCCACAACGATGTTTCCAAAGCGATGAACCCCCAGTGCAAACCCATCGGGTCCGCAAAATGGATCATCTTGCGGCAAACCCCACCGATCTTCCATGGCTCTGCGCGCCTCCAAGGGCAAAGACTCATAATTCTCAGTATATTCGGATAAAGACAACCTTTCCCCGCCCTTGCGGTCTGCCCGATCTGCCAACCAGTTTGTGGGGCCTGCCATCAGTTGCGCCATCAGGGCATCACTTGTCTGAGGCGCGTCCGCAACACAATATCCCGCCTGATCCAAAAGCTTGAGAACATGACAGGTGGATGCCGGTGTATCCAGGCCCACACCATTGGCCAGGCGCCCATCGCGGTTGGGATAATTCGCAAGGATAAGAGCGACTTTGCGCGTGTGCACAGGTTTTGCCCTCAGCGCCGCCCAGCGTGCCGCGAGCTCTGCCACAAAGGTGATGCGATCGTCCCGGGCTTTATATGTGGCGATTGTGCATTCGGTGTTCGGGTCAAAATAGGCTTCGTCTTTGAAACTGACGGCCCGGCTCAGAACCCGGCCATCCACCTCGGGCAAGGCCACATTCATGGCAATATCTCGGGCAGAAAGACCGCTAAGGTTTTCCGCCCAGCTTGCCTCGTTTGACCCTGCAAACACCACTTGGAGCACAGGGGCTTCATTGGCCTGTGGCAGTGTCAAAGGATTGGTGCTGCTGTCCCCGGCCGTTCCAACGGCAAACGCCGTTGCATTCAAAATCACATGAGGCGGCGCATCGGCAAACAAACGGCTGAGGGTTGCAACAGACAACGGGTCTTTCAACGACGTCACAAAAATGGGCAGCGGGTTGAGCGTCTTTTGACGCAAAGCCTTTATCAAGTCATTAATCGGCGCAAGCCCGCCACCTTGCACCAATGCACGATAAAATATCAGCGGCACCACTGGGCCGCCTAAGGTCCAATGGTTGCACACCACGGACATGTCGGCCAGCCCCGCACCCGGCCAATAGAGACCGGCCTTCAACAACGGTTGCGCCGGAGCGGGAAACGCTTGCCGTTGCAAAAAAGCCTGCGCATAGCGCAAAAAATTCAGGGCATTTTGTGGCCCACCTTCCACAAGATAGGCCCAAAGCGCCTCGTAATGCGCGGCCTCCAGCGTTGAAAGAGCGCGCAATTCCGCATCAGGTTTATCATCGCCCGGTAAGAAGGCCACGGGCACGCCGGCTTCCCCCAAACGTGCAGCATATTGCGTCAGGCCATACGCCCAATAGCTGCGTCCACCCAGAACACGGACCACAACCAATTTGCACTTTGTGGCACATGTCTCCAGATGCAAATCCACACTCATCGGATGGCGCAGGTGCAGTAAGCTTGCCAGCCGCAGGGTGATGCCGTCTATAGTCTCGGAGCGGGCCTGAGAAAGCGCCGCGAGTTCCGTATCAGCTGCCGAGATAAAAAGCAGATCGGCGGGGGTCTGCCCCAAATCGACGGGCTCTTGCCCGTCCTCTATCTGCCCAGGCGTTGCGGCAAGCAGATGCATAGTCAGCCCTTATAACAACGATCAGGGACCATAAGGTCAAAACTTTCCCATAAGTATCCCGTTTTGATCGTGTCGGTCATGCTGCCATGAGCGCAGTGGTAATTGCGGCGCGGTCAAGGCCAGCCTGTCCAATCACCACCAACCGCGTTTCACGTGGCCCAGGATCAAGGGGTTGGTCATAATAGCTGTCCACGCGTGGACCGACAGCTTGGATCGTAAGGCGCATCGGTTTGCCTGCGACCGCCGCAAACCCTTTCAGGCGGAGGATATCATGGGTGCGGATCGTTTTACTCAGTTTCTGTGCAAAGCCCGCCGGATCAGTGATTTCCGGTCGTGTTACCACGAAGCTTTCGAACTCATCATGGTCGTGATGATCATGTCCCGTCTCATCATCGTGATGATGGTGGTGCACCTCATGGCGCGCGGCCATATCATGCTCTGCACCAATCCCTTGGCCCAGAACAACGGCAACCGGCAGCACCCCTTGGGTGGCCGACACCACTTGAACACCCGCACGGGCCTCTGACTTTAACTGAGACGTCAAAGTCGATGTTGCGTCAGGTCCCAAAAGATCGGCTTTGTTGACGACAATCAAATCAGCGCATGTCACCTGATCTTCAAACAGTTCTGACAGTGGCGTTTCATGGTCAAGACTTTCATCCGCGGCACGTTGAGCCTCCACCGCGTCCGGCGCATGGGCAAAGCGCCCTTCTGCCACTGCAGGCCCGTCGACAAGCGTCACAACCCCATCAACTGTGACTTTTGTGGAAATCCCTGGCCAGTTAAAAGCCCGGACAAGCGGTTGTGGCAAAGCCAGCCCACTGGTCTCGATAACGATATGATCCGGCGGCAGGTCTCGTGCCAGTAAGGCCTCCATGGTTGGTATAAAATCTTCAGCGACCGTGCAGCAGATGCAGCCGTTTGAAAGCTCAACCACATCTTCTTCCTTGCAGGTCTCTATGCCGCACCCCTTTAGAATGCCACCATCCACGCCAAGATCGCCGAACTCGTTGATAATCAGCGCGATGCGCTTGCCATTGGCATTTTGCAAAAGATGGCGAATAAGCGTGGTTTTCCCAGCCCCTAAAAACCCTGTCACAACTGTGGCTGGTATCTTTGTACTCACATCAAGCTCCTGAAATGTATAGGTATGAGTGGCCCATGCATGGACCACTTTCCATTGGATCAGATATCTTTAGGCGGGATGATACAAACGCGACGTCACAAGCCCCGATCCGCGCAATCCTTTCAAGGCTTTCGCGCCTGCCAGAACCGCCAAATCAGCCAAAGGCTCAATCAGCAGCACCAGCATGTAAGCTGCACCAAATGTCAGCACCCCTTGGATGTTTGCTGCCCCAAAGCCGCTGCCGTAGAACGCCCAAAAGGCCACCCAAACCACGATCCCGCCTTGATAGGTTGTCGAGAGTTTGAGCGCCTGCATATACTTGAGGTCAACATAAGCTATGCCTGGCGCAATAATCCGCTTGGCCAACACGGCGATCCCAAAAAGCGGGACAAGCAAGGTTGTGACATTCATGAAGTACTGTGGCAGATCTGCCGGTGCGAAAAACAAACCTTGCAAAGCCAAACCAACAGCCAAACCAATCGCAGCAGCCCCCACGCCAAAGATTAAAAAGATTGTCGAGCCAAGAATGAAATGGACTTCCGACACGCCCACGGGGTATTTCGGAAGAACCTCGAAAAAGATGAAAACGGCAAGTGTGGCCAGCACACTGCGCGCCGCGAAAGCCAGGATCGGGGACGTCCGCAAAGTGTCCGCAATCAGCTTTGCGGAATAGGCAGCAGCCCCTGCAGCCGTTCCATAGCTCAGGATGAGTTTTGCGCCGGTCACAACGCCAGGTTCGATATGCATGTTGTTTTCTCCCATTGGCCCGTCACCCCGACGGGCAGGTTGCATGTTTATATAAGGCTGGTCTCCTGGCTTGCGGTTTTTAGCGCGCTGGCCGCCTTCCCAGGTTTCCCCAGTGGCATCTGGCCTTTGCTTACCGCATACAGTCGCGGGGGCGGCTGTGGATTGAGGCCCCGACGTGGGTCACCCTTACCACATTCCCATTTCAGACCTTCGTGCTGTGCTTGAAGGTCACCTTACAACGATGATGTTGCGCTGTGAGAACGCCTGGGTCAAGCCAGAAAACGCCTTATGACACGCCAATTCGATGAGGACATTCCATATCCTGTGGGTAAGTATTAAGACCGCAACCAGATTTAGAATTGTTGGCGTTGACCTCACACACTGGAACATTGAAACTGGATCAAAATCAAAAACGAGTCGTTTCTTGAAATTCACACGTCTCCGCCTCAATGGCTTCAAAAGTTTTGTCGATCCAACGGACCTTACCATCGCCGATGGGTTGACCGGTGTTGTTGGGCCCAATGGCTGTGGCAAATCTAATCTGCTTGAGGCTCTGCGCTGGGTCATGGGCGAAAATCGTGCCAGCGCCATGCGCGGCGGCGGCATGGACGATGTAATCTTTGCAGGCACCGACCAACGCGGTGCCCGCAACTTTGCCGAGGTCACGCTTTCCCTTGACAACAGCACACGCCTTGCCCCACAGGCCTTCAACACCAACGATCATCTGGAAGTTATACGTCGGATAACCCGCGACACGGGCTCTGCCTATAAGCTGAACGGAAAAGACGTGCGGGCGCGCGACGTACAAATGCTGTTTGCAGATGCTTCGACCGGCGCGCATTCACCCGCGCTTGTGCGTCAAGGTCAAATCGTTGAGTTGATCAATGCTAAGCCGCAAAAACGCCGTCGCATCCTGGAAGAGGCGGCAGGGATTGCCGGCCTCTATCAACGCCGTCACGAAGCGGAATTGCGATTGTCTGCCTCTGAAAGCAACCTGCAGCGTCTTGATGACGTGCTTGAGCAACTGTCAAATCAGCTCGCCTCGCTGGCAAGACAAGCCAAACAGGCACAGCGGTATCGAACGATTGGAGCGGCACTGCGGCAAGCCGAAGGCAGACTTCTATTTCGGGGTTGGCAAGAGGCGGCAGCAACCCTTTTAACTGTCCAAGATAACCACAGAAATGCCGCGCAGGAAAATGCACAGCTTGAAAGGAAGCTGCAAAACGCGCGTCAAAACCGAGAAGCGGCAGAGGCAGCATTGCCGCGTTTGCGTGAGGAAGACAACATTGCCGCGGCTGTTCTGCAACGGCTTTTGGTGGCGCGGGACACGCTAGACACCGAAGCGCATCATGCTGTGGAGACGATTAAATCCCTGGAAAGCCGATTGCAAAGTCTGTCCCAAGACACACAGCGTGAAACGGCGCTGAACACCGATGCCAAATCCGCCTTGGCGCAGTTGCAGGATGAGGCGGACAGGTTGCGCCAGCATTTAGAGGGGCAAGAACAAGCCCTCAATAAAGCCAGTCAGGCGGCACATGAGGCTGAGGCCGCACTTGCCCAGGAAGAGCACAGCCTTGCCTTAGAAACCGAGCATATGGCGCAAATGTCGGCGCGTCATGCAGACGTGAAGCAACGATTTGAGGCCGCAGATCGAAACCGTGCGCTGCTGCAACGCGAAGGTGTAGACCTGCAAAAAAGCCTCAAGGAAGCTGACAATACCGTCAACGCAGCGCAAACAGAATTGGCACAGCATACACAACACCAAGAACACGCACAGCTTCTTTTAGATCAAACCGAGGATCGTTTGCGTGACGCAGAAACCGCACGCGCAGAATGCCAGGCCGAAGAGGATGCTGCCCGTAAAATCCGTGTGGCAATAGAAAGCCGCGTGACAACGCTTGAATCAGAGATCACGTCTTTGGCCGAGTTAATGGCCCAAGAAGCCGATGCAAACACACCAATCTTAGACACTTTGACCGTCAGCCCCGGGTATGAAGCGGCCCTTGGTGCGGCGCTTGCCGATGATCTTCGCGCGCCGCTGACAGAAGATCAAACGGGCTGGGTGCATCTTGGCAACTACAGCACCCCGCCCGCTCTGCCAGACGGCATTCCATCGATTGAAAAATATGTCCAAGGCGGGGCCGTCTTGCGGCGGCGGCTCCAGCAGATTGGGATTGTTGACCCAGACAAAGCGCCCTTGATCCAAGAACAGCTTTTGCCAGGCCAAAGGCTTGTCTCTTTAGAAGGGTCTCTGTGGCGCTGGGATGGGTTTCGTATGGCGGCAAAAGATAACACAAGCGCCTCTGCCATGCGGCTCAAGCAAATGAACCGCCTGCAAGAGATGCGTGATGCCCTGCAAAAAACCGAAACAGACGCTGAAAAAATCGTCCGCACACATGAAACCTTAACCGCACGGCTGAAAGGATTATCAGCCGCAGAAACAAACGCGCGAGAAGCGCGACGCAAGGCCGATCACGCTTTGGTGAACGCCAACCACGCCCTGAGTCACACCCAGACGTTGCTGTTTAAGGCCCAAGCGGAGCAAGAGAACATCAACCTTGCCATCACACGCAACACACAACACATCGCCGAAGCAGACGAGATCTATCAAGAGATTGACCACGCACGCGCGAAGCTGCCGTCATTGGAGAAGGCGCAACATAATCTTGCACACAGGCGAGAGGTCGTGCAGCAGGCCCGCCAAAACGTCATGTCTGCACAGGCAACTCTGAACAATCTGGAACGCGACGGTAAAGCCCGGATGGGGCGGCTTGCCAGCAACGCGCGGGAGCAGCAAAATTGGAGGCAACGTCTTGCCACCGCAGGGGAACGGCTTGACACAATTACAAGGACACAAGATGACCTAACGGCCACATTCAAGAGCGCCCGGGAAAAACCTTCCAAAATCACAGCAAAGCGAGAAGTTTTGGGGCAGGAGATTGCTCAGGCAGAGCGCCGGCGTGCTGCGGCGTCTGATGCTTTGTCAAAAGGCGAAGCGATCTTGGCCGAGGCGGCAGCGGCCGAGCGTGCCTTGGAACGGACAGCAGCGGATGCACGCGCCCAAAACGCTGCGATTGAGGTCAAACATGCCAGTGCGAAAGAAGCGCTAGAGGCCGCACGGGCAAACATCCTTCAGGAACAGGGCGTGCCTCCTGAAGATTTGCTGGACCACCTGAGCGATAATCCCGACCAAATTCCCGACGTCTCAACGCTTGAGACCGAAATCGTCCGGCTAAAGCGTCAACGCGACGCCTTGGGGGCGGTTAATCTGCGTGCGGAGGAGGACGCCCAGGCGATCAGCACGGAGCAAGAAAGTTTAACCGCCGAAAAGTCTGATCTGGAAGACGCCATTCAAACGCTCCGCCAGGCGATTTTTTCCCTGAACCGTGAAGGGCGGGAGCGCCTTGTGACGGCTTTTGAGACCGTCAATAAAAACTTTGCTCTGCTCTTTACACATCTCTTTGGCGGGGGTGAGGCCAACCTGATGATGGTCGAAAGCGACGATCCATTGGAGGCAGGCCTGGAAATCCTCTGTCAGCCGCCTGGCAAAAAACTCTCAACCCTATCTCTGCTCTCGGGTGGGGAGCAAACGCTGACAGCCCTAGCCCTGATCTTTGCGGTTTTCCTGGCAAACCCCGCCCCGATCTGTGTTTTGGATGAGGTCGACGCGCCGCTTGATGATGCGAATGTTGGCCGGTTTTGTGATCTGCTTGATGAAATGACACGGCGCACGGACACGCGGTTTTTGATCATCACCCACCATGCGATTACAATGGCCCGCATGGACCGGCTGTTTGGCGTGACCATGGCAGAGCGCGGCGTCAGTCAGCTTGTCTCGGTCGATCTTAAACGCGCCGAGGC
>CAWUJT010000015.1:0-27391 GCA_963922715.1 uncultured Thalassobacter sp. | reverse complement strand
CGTTGCGCAAGACGCGCTTCTTCGGTGGGATAATACCAATCGTATCCTTCTCCGCCCGTGACATTCGCCTCAAAATAGCGACGATCTGCAGCACCCCAACCGCTGTCGGCGTGATCAGGGTCATCGCGCCAATCTGATAGCGGCATATAATTGTCAATGCCGATATAATCGATGTTTGGATCGGCCCAAAGTGGATCAAGGTGAAAATAAACATCGCCATTGCCAGGTTGGTATCCAAAGTACTCAGACCAATCTGCGGCATAGCCAATTTTCGCTTCAGGCAGAAGTTTGCGCACCTCTGCGGTCAAGATTTGCAACTTCTTGACAAAGGGAAAGCGGCTGTTTGCGCCCATTACTTGCGTCAAAGCGCGCATTTCAGAGCCAATGGTGATGCCTGTCACCCCGCCCGCTGCGGCCCCAAGAGCGGCATGGTGTAAAATGAACCGGCTATAGGAAAACTCATCAGGCCCCGTATAAGTGACTTGACCGGGCGATATATTGAAATCATCCGCTGTGACGGTCCCGTAAAACAGGTCAACCTCTGCTTCCGCCGCCGCCTGACCTTGGGGAGAACCCTCAATCCCTTTGGCAAGCGATGTCGTTATCCGCCCCCGCCAGGGAAAAATCGGTTGTGTCTCATCAGGA
This sequence comes from uncultured Thalassobacter sp., assembly GCA_963922715.1. Taxonomy (GTDB): domain Bacteria; phylum Pseudomonadota; class Alphaproteobacteria; order Rhodobacterales; family Rhodobacteraceae; genus CAWUJT01. Next base: position 26,746 of record CAWUJT010000015.1, on the reverse strand, counting down.
TTGTAAGGGTTGGGCAAGTCATTTTCGGCTGGTACATCCATCAAAATGAAGGGATAGAGTACAACATCCAATCCTTCTTCTTTCAAATATGCAATCGCCTCCAGCATGGAGGCGTCACAAGGCGTTCCCCCGAACGTGGGACGGTTTTCAAGATAGCTCACTTGGCGTGCCGTCTGACGTGTCACACCCGAAACCGTCCAGGTTAAACGATCCCCCTCGCTTTGCTTTTGCTCAACCCGAGGGGTGAGGGTGCATAAATTGCACCTGAGGTCATCTCCAAACCAGCTAGAGATCAGCGTGACACCACCGACCTGCGGCAATTCCTGCCGCATCGCCCGAATGGAAACGGGAAAGTCGGCCTCATTTGTTGGCGTGTTGACATTTACGGGCCGTTTCACGCCCAAACCTTCATCAAGGAACACAGGTTGTGTGGCAAGGGTAAACTCTCCAGAGCCTGGTAACAGAGCGGCCCCTTTCAGATGCGGCATGGGTGAAGTTGGCACATCTGCCCCAGTCGGGTGCGCATGACGGAAAACCTCAAAGTTAAGCTGCGGAACACGATTTCCAAACGCCTCTAAACCAAGGTTTTCAATGACAACATAAGCTGTGCCGCGATAGCCAGGGGCCTCCCCTTCGATCGTTTCAATTAAAGGATCGGGAGCTTGGGTTTCACTACCCGTGTAAATCCGCATATCCCACGCGTTTGTCGCAACCTCAATACCATCGGCCCAAACCCGGCCAACACCCTGTATCTCCCCCTCGCACAGCGCAACAGCAAGGCTCACGGAATAGCTGTAGGTTGTGGTCGTTACAGAAGGCTGGGGCGTTGCGCCTTTTCCGCCGCCGCCCGTGCTCGTGGTGCGGCTTGTCTCCAGAAACCGGGTGGCCCAGATCACCTGTCCCTGCATCCGCAACCGCCCCATCAGCCTTGGGATTGCCGCACCTTCAGAGGCACCTGTAATTCTGTAGCGGTCAATCTGACCCACTTCAACCGCGCCGCTGCCTTGTGCCATATAGCTTTGGTCAATGGCTTGCCCAACAGTGGCCCCAATGGCTCGCCCAATAACGGCGCTGCTCAACCCAAAGAGACTGCCACCGACCATGCCGCCGACTGCGCTTCCTACTGCGCCAAGTAGTATTGTGGCCATCAGAAATCTCCGAATCCAGGAAAGTCGAAACGCGCCACGATACGCCGCGCCCAGGGTTGGCTCAGCGCATTTTCATGGACGGCTTTGTGAGAATAGGCATGAATAAAGCGGGCAGGATCCTCCTGCGTCACGATACCCAGATGCTTGGCAACACCCTGTCTGCGCATCCGAAATAAGAGAACCTGTCCCGCTTGCACGGCAACCTCTTTTGCCACAGGCGTAAGATAGAAATTGGCCGCTTGCCAAAGTTGTTCGATGGCTTCCGGTTCACCCCAGTCCTGCGTGTAAGCTGGAACTTGCGCTGGCTCTGAGCTGTGATAGAGGCCCCGCCATACACCGCGTATCAAGCCCAGACAATCTGTACCAGCACCGCGGCAGCTGGCTTGGTGTATGTAAGGTGTACCTAACCATGACCGCGCTTCTGCGACGATTTTTGCCCGATCTTGTGTCACAACCGTCCCCCATCCATCGCTTGGTTAGAGTTAGGATAAGCGGTGATCCAATCTTCGCCCGGGATATGTGGAAAACCGCGAAAATTTGAAATATTAGAGAACTTCGTCCGACATGTCGTGAACTGCTTGTCACAGCCCGCCAGAAGCGTGACATTTGTGCCGCTTTCAACAACCTCTGTTGGATATGTCCAAAGGGTCAAGCGCCTTTTTCCGTCTTCAACAGTTTCATCGAGCTTGACCCGGTACTCTCCTGCCCCAAGTCCTTTCGCGACCAAAAGAACCCCACGTTCGAACCAACGCGCGGGATACCCCGTAGGATCAAGAACTTTGACAACACCTGTCTCCAACGGTGTCGCCAAGGACGTCTTGAGGTGAAAATCCGGGTGCGAGAGATCGACACCACACCTGACATCACCCAGCACTGCACCACAACCACTTTGAAAAACATGGCCGCGCATTTGATTAAGCGCCTCGCTCGGTCCCCGAAGTTCCGCCCGAAACGCGCCATCGACGCGGGTGATTTGACCTATGGTGCCGCGAAAGAAACACTCTGCTTCCTCTGGCATAGACCAATCGAGACGCCAGAGCGTGATCTGTGCGTTGTCATACCGGCCAGCGTCAATGTCTGCTTCAGAAATGGCGTCTGACGTGAGCGCCCCAATCGCCTCAGCATTGTCAACGGACAAGCCGTTGCTGCGCTCCAATGCCATTGCGTCAAACCCGCTCGCGGCCTGGCATGGTACACCATCCACAGTCAGCGCGACATCATGATCGGTAAACCCCAGTTGCACACCGTCTTGGCGCGTCACAACCCAGGCCTGGCAACGTCGTGTGACATAATCTTGTGTCATACGCGTACCTCCACGACAGGAATGTTTGGGACATCACCGGTCTGGAAACTCGCCAAGGAAATACGCACAGCGTTTGTGTCAAACCGTACGGGCACATCAAATTCAAATCCTGCGGTAATCTCTGCCTCGTCTTCTGGGGCTTCGGCAAAAACAATTGTTCCTGCAGAAAGGTCGACCTCAAAATGAATGCCTTCTGTTTGCTGGTCACCGCCAACGCCCGTCAGAATTGTTCCAAAAACTGGTTTTGTGATGGGCCGCTGATACGCCTCCAGCCCTGATCGATACAGCTTTTGTAAGGCGAATACGGTGGTTTGGCCATCGCCTGTCCCAATTCTTTGATCGTCAAAGGCTGGTGTCTGACTGGGTTGGCACGATTTATAATCCGTCCAATCCTTCCATCGAAACGCATGAAGCTGCCCAGAGCGTGCTTCGAAAAAGGCTATGGTTTCATGAAGATCATCGAGGCTTTGCATCCCCAGGCCCGCATCATAGCGGCGGCGGGAATGCTGCCACGGGGTTGAGCGCTCTTCATAGCCATTGGAAATTTGTACGATATCTGTCAGACGCTCTGGCCCACCAAGGGCACCAAAACTGAGACGAGGGGGGAAGCGGACATCGTGAAAACTCATGCGATCACCTGTTGCGTTGGCCGTGAGAAAGAAGACGGTTCATTTCAGCCGCGATTTGTGTCCGTGAGCGGCGAAACCCTTCGACATCAGATGTTGTGATGTTCATGGTCACATTCACAGCACGTCCACCGCCGGACGATTGCACACCCAAGCGCCCGTCCGCGCCGCGTGCAAGCGGCATGATCGCCTCTGGCCCTGCTTCGCCCATCAGACCTGTTGCGCCCCGCATGGGAAACATTGTTGGAGAGGACACAATCCCGCCTGAGGCAAACGGCACAACACGTCCCTGCACAAAACTGCCCCCCTTCTCAAACGGCAGAACAGACGACAGTAAGTCATTGAGCCCATTAGCAACCACGCCACCCGCTGCATTTTGAAGCGGCGCGACCGCGGCAGAATAAGCCGCCGTCAACATGCGTTGGGCGAGCGTTTCAAGCGTATCGGAAAGCTTTGCGCCATCTAAGATGACATCATCAAAGGCCCGGCGCATACTGCGCCCAAAGTTAGAAGACAGCGCATTGACTTCCTTATCGGTGTAAACCATTGTTTGCCGGAAACTTTTCAATTCCTGGGTGAACTGCGCCACCACGTCCCCGCTTTCCCGGACATCCGCAGTCATGGTGTCAAATTGTGCGGCAAGAGCTGCAAAATCATCTGTCAGCGTCATCGCTTGCCTCCTTTCCGAGATCTGGAAACCGTGCTTCAAGCGCCGCTAGGCCTTGGCGATCTAGCGGCAACTGTCCGCTATCTTGTCCCAACAAAAGCGCCAATTCTGCAGGTGTGAGCGCCCAAAACTCCGCCGGTCTCAGGCCAAGCCCGCGCATGCCGGCGCGCATCAAAATCGGCCACTCAAAGCTCTGCATGACTGCGCTCTGGAAAAGCAAAGGCACGGCCCAGAAGCAGGGCGGCGACGCGCGTGGCCTCGACCGGGCCACCTTCGATGTCGCTATCCAGCAAATCCCCTGGTGCCACATCCCAGCCGCCACCGCGCAGGCCTGCCACGATCAAAGCGACAACATCGCGCGTTGTGAATTTGCCATCTTCAAACCGCGCCACAAGGGCCACCAAAGTGTCTTCTTTCAACTCTGCTTCAAGGGCGGCCAAGGCCCCTAGGGTTAACTTGAGAATACGCGATGTCCCGTTGATCGTGAGCCGCGCTTCGCCCTGCCATGGGTTCGCCATCACAGCGCCGTAAAGGTCAGCACGCCGCCAGAGGCCAGCGTGATGTCATAGGTTGCTTCGCCATTATAGCTGCCCGCGTACTCAAGCGCGGAAATTTGGAACGGCCCCTCGACCACACCAAAATCCGGCACAATGACTTGGAAATCCGGCACTTCCCCATCAAAAAAGATTTGCCGGGCACGGGCATCGGTGCCGTCATCACGAAACACGCCCGATCCCGTGACAGACGCTGTTTTTACACCCGCACCGCCCAGCAACTCCCGCCAGCCGCCTGCGCTTTCTAAGGAGGTAACGTCCACCGTCTCAGTATTAAATGTCAACCGTGTCGCGCGCAGCCCTGCCAGTGTTTGGAACACGCCGGTGCCATCAAGATCAACCTTAATCAAAAGGTCTTTGCCGTTTTGAACCGCCATTGTCTGTCTCCTTAAACTGGCAGATTTTCATCAACACGCGCCCGGAACCAAAGCCGGACCCGGCGTGTGTCATCACTGGTGTTGCGCAAGGCTTCCGCCCGCAAAAACTGCAGTGCGCTTAAGTATCCCGTGCTAAGGGTCAGATCGGCACCATCCAGCACAGTGCTGATCCGGGCCGCAATTTCTTTGATGGTGTAGAACCCATCACTTTCGGTGACGACATAGACCTCCACCTCATGCTCGGCCCCCCGACCTGACACATCGGATTTCTCAACGACCTTCTCTGGACCGATGGCCACAAACCGATCTGGGGTGCTGCCATCAGGCGCCATATCAAAAATGGCCCCATCGACCAGCGAGACGAGCGTCTCATCTTCAATCAAAGCCGTATAGATCGCCGTTTGCAAAGCGGGTGAGAAACTATAGCTCATGTATCCACCTCTTGCGCAAAACACGTCAGGTACCCAGGGTCGCTTTCATGCACCGCCTGAATGGCATAAATGCGTGTGCCGTCGACAAAGCGCTCCCCAGCATTGGGGCGCGCGGCATGCCCTTGCGGTGCGTCACGCAGGAGAATGCGCAAATTCAACTTGCTGATTGGGCCGAACTCTCCGCTGCGCGCGCTACCGGAACTCGATTTCACCTGGCCCCAATGGTGGCCACGCGTAACCCAGGATTGGGCGAACCCTCCGGCGCCATCGGCCACATCTTGGCGCACTTCCAAACGCAAGTACCGATCGAGTTTAATAGGCCCCGTCATCAAACCGCCCCGCCAAGACCGATGCGCAGGGTGCGATAAGGGGCTATCAACGCCCGCACAGCATCAGAAAACAAAGGCACAACCGAACCCTGTTCAAAAAGCGGCGCGGCCAGCAAAAGCATGGCTTGCAACAAACTTGCTGGCAAAGCCTCCCAGGTTACAGCCATGCCTGCCGTCAGCTGAAGCTCAATCTCATCGTCTGGACCGATCACAGGCACATCGCCCCCGGTCAGGGCAACCGATGGTCTATGGACATCATCGATAAGCCTGAGGTTTTCCAAGGCCAGAAGCACGTCTGTACCATCTGTTCGAAGCACACGCGCGCTGTGAAGCTGTTGCACAGGCGCAAATGGTAGAACAAGAGGGGTATGCCTGTCCCAGCTCTGGTCGCCTCCAGAGTATTTCAAAAGAAAATCCCGCCGGAACAGAACTTTGCCCAGATGTTCCTCAAGCGCGCTGAAAGCCGCCCTGAGGGCTGTGTCTAAGCGTTCGGCTTGGCCAGGAATGGCGTCAAATCCGTCCGCCAACCGCAAATGCGCTTTGAACGGCTCTAGCGGTAAAGCGTCCGCCGCAACACCGCCCAGATCAGTTTTTATCATAGATCATATCCCTTTATGGGGCAGAAAATCTGTGGCCAAAGCACAAAGCATCGGGCCAGGATTGGGTCAGGGCGCGCCGTCCCACACACCGCTCGCACGGGATCAAGTGACACTGGTCGAGCATACGGGCAGGCCGTTGTTGAGGCCATAAGCGCGCCCTGCCCTTCCTTAGGCAATAGCTACCAAAGGAAAGGCAGAAAGGTCAGCAGTCTTAAGATGTTGAGAACTTAAGCAATTTGATCGCCGCATAATCGCTTACATCGCCGCCGACACGTTTTGTGGCATAGAACAGAACATGCGGTTTTGCAGAAAACGGATCGCGTAAGATACGCAGATCAGGACGCTCTGCAATGGTATAGCCCGCCGCGAAATCGCCAAAGGCAATCGCTGTGGCACCACTGGTTATGTCGGGCACATCTTCAGCGATAAGAACGGGATAGCCCATTAGGCGCGCGGGTTCACCAGCGGTTAGGCTATCGCCCCACAAAAAGCGGCCATCGGCATCTTTCATCTTGCGTACCGCACCCGCCGTTTTGGAATTCATCACAAACGTTGCATTGGCCCGGTACCGCGCACCCAACGCATAGACCAGGTCAATGATCACATCAGAGGCCCCAACGCTTGGGAAATCGCCGCTTTCGCCGGTTGCGACATACCCCAGATTGCCCCACGTCCAGCTGTTGTTTGCCACAGCAGTATGGGCAAGAAAGCCTTTGGGCTTGTCGACCCCATCGCCTGAAATAAACGCAGCAGACTCAGCCCGGGCGAATTTATCGGCGATGCGCTCTGCAAGCCAAATTTCCACATCAAAGGCACTGTCATCTAACAGCCGTTGCGAAGCTTTTGGCAAAGCGGACAATTCATGCAGCGGGATTGAAATCCGGTCAATCTGTGGTGTCTCGGTTTCGGTCAGATTCGCGGTCTCGCTCGCCCAGCCCGAACCGATGTCGGTATGATCGATCAAGACATCGAATGCGGTGGCCTCAACCGTCACAACATTTGCAATCGCGCGAATGGAGGCCGCATTCAGCAGCACGGATTTGACAGTGTCCGCCGTTTGGGGATCAACAAGATAGCCGCCTTCCGCTGACACCGCTGTGTTCATGGCTTTGCCCTCTAGCACCAAACCGCGCAGGCCATCATCATCACCATTGCGCAAATAGGCCTGCATCGCCTTTTGATGTGGAGCAGCCTCTTGGGCTTGGGCAGACAGCGCGGGGCGGCCTGAGGAAATCGCTTTTGTGGTCAGCATGGTGATACGCTCTTCTTGTTGATCGAGTTTGGTACGGAGCGCGGCCTGCGCTCCCTTGAAGTCACGGACAAAATCCGTAAGCGCCTCCGTTACGGCCCCAGGGACCGCGGGGGAGGCACGCTCTTGAGTTTTCATGACAGTTGCCCTTTCACGTTTGTTCGGGTCGGTAAGTGCCGAGTTATCCTTCGGCCAATGCGGCACGCGCGGCATCGATCGCCTGCACGACCTCCCGAAGCGTGGCGTCATCGGTGTCTTCGTCGCATGGCTCGGCCTCCGATTTCGCGCCCACTCGGGCACTGGGCAGCATTGGGAAAGTGACCAAGGACACCTCCCAAAGCTCCAGTTCCTGCAAGAGCCGTTGGCCCTTGTCATTTTTTGCAGCTTTCACAGTGCGATAGCCGATAGAAAGCCCTTCAATCGCTTGTGCGGCAATTAGGGCAGCGGCTTCACGCCCCTGGGCAATCGCGTTTAGAATCCGCCCTTTGACCCACAGGCCCTTGGCGTCTTCATAGACCTCATCCCAAATACCGATGGGCTTGCTGGGATCATGTTGCCACAGCATCTTGACGCGCCGCCCGGCCTGCTGCAGCGCACCCAAAGACGAACGATAGGCCCCTTGCACAACAATATCGCCCCCTTGATCCTGGGTGCCAAACAGTGAGGCATAGCCAGAAATTTCCTGATCCCCTTGCGCTGTTTCTTGAACCGCGAGGGGTGTCCCTTGCAAACAGGCGTATTTGGTTTCCAATCCGTGTTGCATCAGATTATGCCTCCCACATTGATAAGTTCGCGAATGCCGTGTGCCAAAACCACAGACAGCACGCCAAAAACAGCCAGCCACAGCCGGCGTTCCAGCCGTTCAAGCATCGCTTCGATGGTTTGCAAGCGGAACTCCAAGGCATCCCAACGTTCCTGCAAAACACGTTCATTGGCGTCGATCCGCGCTTGGGTCACGTCAAAGGGATCATAGAGAAACCGCGATCCACCGGTGCGCCGCTCAGTCACGCTGTGCCTCCAGCGGGGGCAAGCCCAAAAGCTGACGCTTTTCTGCATCGGTCAGAAAATCTGCATTGGTGATCCGGGCCCACTGGGCGTCTCGCTCGGCTGAGAAGGCCGGGATCTGATCAAGATCGGGGCGAAATGTGACCGGCTGTGCAGTGTAAAGGCTGATCCAATGGGACAGCGTGCTCAGAACTTTTTGTGCCAGGGGCAGAACGGTGAGCCGGTAGAACGCCCGATTGGCTTCTTGATAATTGGCATAAGTGGCCTCTCCCGGAATACCCAACATCATCGGGGGCACACCAAAGGCAATGGCGATCTCACGCGCAGCAGCCTCTTTGGTTTTTTGGAACTCCATATCCGAAGGGCTGAAGCCCATGGGTTTCCAATCAAGCCCACCTTCCAACAACATCGGTCGGCCCGCATTGCGCGCCCCTTGGTGGTTGGCTTCAATTTCCGCCGCCAGGCGGTCAAATTGATCGGTCGACATTTGCCCTTGGCCATCGCCGCCGGAATAGACAATCGCCCCCGAAGGCCGCGCGGCATTGTCAAGCAGCCCCTTTGACCAAGCCGAGGCCGCGTTGTGCACATCCAAGGCCTGCGCCGCCGCTTGCAGTGGAGACAACCCATAGTGATCGTCCTGCGGATGAAACGCCTTGATATGGCAAATCGGGCTTAGGCCCGTGGCCTCAAATCGATGCGATTTGCCCCCCACTTTATAGACATACGCTATCGGCCAGCCATCGGCCCCTGGCACAATCTCCATCCGATCAGAGCGCAGCACATACAGCTCTTGCAAGCCCCCCTCAGGTGCGCCCACCGCCTCGATGACGCCATCGCCTGTGAGCAGAAGATGACTGTACAGCGCCTCAAAGAGGTCGAATTGCCCTTGCCCCAGATTGGGCCGCTGGAGCAGGCGCAAAACCGGATGCGACATCAGACGCTGCCCGTCCTCTTCAATCACAAGTGGTAAAGCCGCCGCTGTTTCTGCAATCAGCTTGACCGCTCGGTATCCGATCGGGTTGCCACTAAAGCCTAGACGGATCAGGCTGGTACGATCCCGCGGGCTCCAGGCCACACGGCCCGAACTGGCATAGGCCAGCACGTGACCCGCTGCGGAGGCTTTTTGCTCCGGCGCCTTGCGGCGCAACATGTCAAACATCGTCAAAACCTCCAGTGGTGATGAAGTCCGTGATACAATGGTCATAATTTGATTGTTAAATCAGTCTGATGCGCGGACGCCGGTAAGCTGTCATCGGCTCGATCAGCCCAACGTAAGCCGCCCACACCAAGGCATCCACACGATCGGGCGATCCCCGCCCCAGATACCCTTGGGGCGTCATCTGCACCAATTGGTCTTCCAGCGCGTCAAAGCCGCCCACGTGTTTGATCCGGCCTTGTTCATAGAGGGCCGCCACGGGTTCGGCCCGGGCCCCTTTGCCACGCACCGCATGTACGCCGCGGTAGGGCACCACCGGATCAAGCTGGCGCAACAGATCACCCACAAGATCACCGCCCTGGTTGATTTCCGCCACCACACGGTCCGCGTGATAATGATGTGTAACTGTGATGACCTGCGCGGCCCAGTCGCGTGGGCTGGCACCTTGGATGCTGGCATCTTCCAGCACATAGCCCGCCCACGCTTGCGGGTCCGACCCTGTGACAACCCCGAAAACGACAATACCGCAGGTATCGGCGGCTTTGCCTTTGCTGACCGCAGGATCAACCGCGACAATGATACGGTCAAAGTCGGGCACGTCAGACACCCGCGCGGCTTCCAGCCCGGCACTTGTCCAAAGCGCGCCCTCTGCATCGTCCAACAAAACGCCGTCAAGCTCTTGCCGCCCAAGGCGTGTGCCACCATAGCGGGCGCGCACTTCTGCCAGAAACGTTGCGGCCAGATGGGCACTGTTGGCCTCTGTCGCGGCATGGGTTTTGACAGTCGAGGGCCGAGACAAAAGATTTTTCAGCACATCGATGTTGCGCGGCGTGGTGGTGACAACGGCGCGCGGGGCCTCACCCAGTCTGAGGGCAAATTGCAACATATCCCAAGTCTCTTGCCCCTTTTTCCATTTTGCCAATTCATCGACCCAAGCCGCATCAAATTGTGGCCCGCGCAGCGCCTCGGGCTCTGAGGCAGAATAGCATCGCGCCTCCGCCCCATTGGGCCACACCAGCCGTCGTTTGCTGGCTTGCCACTCTGGCCTGCGGTCGGGCGGTGAAGCCGCCAGAATACCGCTTTCGCCAAAGATCATCACGTCGCGCACTTGGTCGTAGGTTTCCCCGACCAAAGCCACACGCCGCGACACGCCCGCATCCAAAGGCCCTGCCCCTTCGACCTGAGCGCGCACCCATTCCGCCCCGGCGCGGGTTTTCCCCGCGCCGCGACCGCCGAGGATGACCCAGGTGCGCCACGTGCCCGCCGGGGGCAACTGATGCGGCAACGCCCAGAAATCAAAGAGCCAAGGCAACGCCTGGAGCGTCTGTTCACTCAGACCCTCCAGAAAGTCCTCCGCCGCTTCTGGTGGCTCTGAGGCGAGCCAAGCGGCGGCACACTTCATCGCGGGCGCTGTTAAGGTCAAGTCCCCCGGCAACTCCGCCGCCTTTTTCACGTGCTCTGGCATCTTCAACCATCCTGATATGTTCAATCGTCAACACCATGAGCTTGTGAAGCTCTTGTAAGGTCTTGGCGATTTCTGAGGATTTTTCCTCTTTCTGCTCGGCCTCTAACAGGGTGATCCTGTCCTGTAGGGCCTTGCGATACCCATCGAAAACAACCTGGGTTGTTGACAAAATACTTGTAACGGACTCTGACTCAAAACTCTTTAACGCCATGGAACAAACTCCTTCTCGAAAGGGAAATGTTCCGCACGAGCGTTTAGGAAATAGCGGCAATGAAGATCAGATCTTCAAGCCACTCGCCCAATTCGTCCAGTATGGCAAAATGTATGGGTTTGAGCGTTCGCTGCGGTCAACCATTATTTTCAAAAATACTCAAAATATTTATAAGCCATTGATAATTAATATCTTAAAATCTCAACTGCTGGTTTTGTCCATGCTCTTTCGAATGCGGTGGATAACATACCACACGATCGACAATACAGGCAAAACAGTCATTCCCGTCACAAGTTCTTTACTCCAGCCAAATTCAGCCGCCACAGGAAAGATCAGATAGCTGACAAGATTGACCGCATAATAACTGATCGCCACCACAGAAAACCCTTCCACCGTACGTTGCAGGCGCAGTTGCAGTGCGGCACGTTGGTCCATGCTTTCCAAAAGGGTTTGGTTTTGCGCCGCCCGTTGCACATTGACCCGAGTGCCCAACAGATCGCCCGCCCGCCGGGCCCGTTCGGCCATCACCTCCATGCGCCGCTCTACAGCCACACAGGTGCGCATGGCCGGGTCAAACCGACGCATCATAAACTCTCCGATGGTTTGACGCCCCATAAAGCGGGTTTCGCGCAAAATCTTGATGCGCTGGTTGACCAGTGCTTCATAGGCCGCCCGCGCGCCAAAGCGAAAATTTGATTGCGCCAGCATCGTCTCTAACTCAGAGGCGATCTGTAAGAGCCCATCAAGTGTGGTTTCCGTTTGGGCATCGCCTTCGCGCATGGCCCCCACCAGATTTGACAACTGACGGTCCATATCCCCCAAGGTTGCGCCCAATGCGCGCGCGCGCGGCAACGCCAAAAGCGCCATGCTTTTATAAGTCTCAATCTCAAAAAGCCGCTGCACGACACGTCCCGCACGCTGCGGGCCGGTTTCTGGCGCCAGAAAGACCGCAAGGCGCATATGCCCCGCTGGATCGATGTGATAGTCAGTGGCGACAACGGCGCTTTCGTCAATCACACAAGAAACGGCCAGGCTTTCACCCACGAACCAACTGTCCAGGCGTTCTACGATTGTCTCTTGCGCGTCAGGCATAGGTTCGATGCGCATCATGGCCGATGTTATGCGCACGCCAGGGGCCTCGGCCAGCCAATCCTCGGGAAAGGCCCCAAATCCATGGGGATCAAAAGGGGGACCTTCTGGGATGGCCCCAAAAAGCGTGTAGGTCACAAATTCGGTATGGCTTTCCCATTTCAACCGATACCGTCCCAAATCCCCGAAATAATGTGTGGCCCCTGGGGCGGGATGCGCCGCCCCGTGCCGATCGAGCAAAGCAAGAAGATGCGCCCGGTCTTGATCGCGATCCCTGTTTGCCGCGTCTTGCGGCTGTTTGATGGCAAGAAACGTTGCCTGACAGGGGCTATCAACATGGGGAAAAGGACGCGCATGTAATTCATTGGCCAGCGCATACCGCTGTGGATGATCTGTAAGAGACGACATTAGGCTCCAACCACTTTTGATAAATCAATCTATGCTGGTTTGCAGATTGAGCAAGCAATTTGTCTGTGTGCAATTGTATGCCAACCTTCCCGTTGTCCTTCTTCCGCGAACAAGGTATGGCCATAAAAACGCTGTTTATGCAGGAGGGGCCTGTCCCATGAAAATTGGAGCACCTAAAGAAATTTATCCCAACGAAGCGCGGGTTGCGATTACACCAGATTCTGCCAAGCAACTGCAAAAGCTGGGTTATGAGGTTGCACTCGAAACCAAAGCCGGAGAGGCCGCAGGCTTTCCCGATGCCGTCTACAAAGAGGCAGGTGTTGAAATCATCAAAACCCCTGCTGCGCTGTTTAAAACTGTGGATATCGTGGCCAAGGTTCGCCCTCCAACTGAAACAGAGGCGAAACGACTCAAAAAAGGCCAAACGCTGATCTCATTTTTCTACCCCGCAGCCAATGACGCGCTGATGGAGCTTGCACGCAGCAAAAACGCCAATGTCATCGCCATGGACATGGTGCCGCGCATCAGCCGCGCACAAAAGATGGACGCTCTGTCGTCGATGGCCAATATCGGCGGTTATCGTGCAGTGATCGAGGCCGGCAACAACTTTGGACGCTTCTTCACCGGCCAAGTCACCGCCGCAGGCAAAGTCCCACCTGCGAAAGTTCTGGTGGTCGGGGCCGGCGTGGCCGGTTTGGCCGCCATCGGCACAGCCACTTCCCTGGGGGCAATCACCTTGGCCTTTGATGTGCGTCCTGAGGTGGCAGAGCAGATTGAAAGCATGGGCGCGGAATTCGTCTTTCTGGAATTTGAGGAAAACCAGCAAGACGGCGCGGCCACGGGGGGCTATGCCGCGCCCTCAAGCCCAGAGTTTCGGGAGGCGCAGCTCGCCAAATTTCGTGAACTCGCCCCTGACATCGACATTGTCATTACCACAGCCCTGATCCCGAATCGCGATGCGCCGATCCTGTGGACGAAGGATATGGTTGAAGCGATGAAGCCGGGTTCTGTGATCGTGGATCTTGCCGCAGAACGTGGAGGTAACTGTGAACTGACCGTGCCCGATGAAAAGATCGTCAGCGACAACGGCGTGACCATTGTGGGCTACACCGATTTTCCCAGCCGCATGGCCACCCAATCCTCCCTTCTTTATGCCACCAACATTCGCCACATGATGACCGATCTGACGCCTCAAAAAGATGGTCAGATCGTCCATGATATGGAGGATGATGTGATCCGTGGGGCCACCGTGACCCACGCGGGCGAGATCACCTTCCCGCCGCCACCGCCGAAAGTCCAAGCGATCGCCGCCAAACCACAAGAAAAGCCAAAAGAAAAAACGCCTGCGGAAAAGCGCGCGGAAGAGATGGCGGCGTTCAAAAAGCAAACCCGCGATCAGGTCACGCTTTTGGCCGTGGGGGGCGCCCTTATGTTGGCTGTCGGCCTTGTGGCCCCGCCAAGTTTCCTCCAGCATTTCATTGTTTTCGTGTTGGCCATATTTGTAGGCTTCCAGGTGATCTGGAACGTCAGCCATGCTTTACATACGCCGCTTATGGCGATCACCAACGCGATTTCTTCGATCATCATCCTGGGCGCGTTGATGCAGATCGGCTCTGACGGTGGGCTGGTGGTGCTTCTGGCTGCGCTTTCGGTGCTGATGGCCGGCGTGAACATTTTTGGCGGTTTTCTCGTCACTCGGCGCATGCTCGCCATGTTTCAAAAGTCATAAAGGGGGCAGATTTGATGGATTTTGGATTTACCACAGCCGCTTATGTCGTCGCAGCCGTTCTCTTTATTCTCTCGCTCGGCGGTCTGTCGGGTCAGGAAAGCGCCAAACGCGCCGTTTGGTATGGGATTGCCGGAATGGCCTTGGCGGTTTTTGCCACGATCATTGGCCCTGGGTCTGGGCTTTGGCTCTTGTCCCTTATTCTGATTGGTGCGGGGGCTGCCGTTGGCATACAGTTGGCCAACCGCGTTCAGATGACCCAGATGCCAGAGCTGGTGGCCGCGATGCACAGTCTGGTGGGATTGGCCGCGGTGTTCGTGGGCTACAACGCGCACATCGAACTTGGGCATGTGTTGCGCCTGAAAGCTGAGTTTGCAGACGCCATCGGGCTTGCCCCCGGCGCGTTTGTCTGGCCTGCACCGGATATGGTTTTCAACAGCGCGATGGCGCTCACCTTATCAGAAGAACTCAAAAACCTGGGGCATTTTTCCGCGCTTCTGGCCAAAAAGACAGTGGCCGAGATCAATATCTTGCGGGTTGAACTGTTCTTGGGCGTGTTTATCGGGGCAATCACGTTTACCGGCTCTGTCATCGCGTATGGCAAGCTTGCGGGCAAAGTAAACACAAAGGCAGAGAAACTTCCGGGCGGTCATATGCTCAACGCGGGTGCAGCCGGTCTCTCTTTTCTTTGTCTGATCTGGTATTTCAACTCCGGTGGGTTTTTCCCGCTCTTCCTGATGACGTTGGCCGCATTATTCATCGGTTATCATCTGATCATGGGGATCGGTGGCGCGGATATGCCCGTGGTGGTCTCCATGCTCAACAGCTATTCCGGGTGGGCCGCCGCGGCGATTGGCTTTTCCCTTGGCAATGATCTGTTGATCGTTGTGGGGGCTTTGGTTGGCTCCTCTGGGGCGATCCTGTCTTATATTATGTGCAAAGCCATGAACCGCAGTTTTATCAGTGTGATCTTGGGCGGCTTTGGCGGTCCGGCTGGGCCGCAGCAGGCCGTGGAAGGCGAACAAATCGCCATTGAAGCCGACGGTGTGGCCAGCGCCTTGAATGACGCGCAAAACGTGGTCATCGTCCCAGGTTATGGCATGGCCGTTGCCCAAGCCCAGCAGAACGTCGCGGAACTTACCCGCCGCTTGCGGGCCAAAGGCAAAACGGTGCGCTTTGCCATCCATCCCGTCGCAGGCCGGTTGCCCGGACACATGAATGTGCTGTTGGCAGAGGCAAAGGTGCCCTATGACATCGTGCTGGAGATGGATGAAATCAACGCGGATTTCCCAGACACGGATGTGGTGATCGTGATTGGGTCAAACGACATCGTCAATCCTGCCGCGCAAGAGGACCCGAACTCCCCCATCGCGGGCATGCCTGTGCTTGAGGTCTGGAAAGCCAAGCAGGTCTTTGTCTCGAAACGCGGTCAGGGCACAGGATACTCCGGGATCGAAAATCCACTGTTTTACAAAGACAACACACGCATGTTCTATGGGGATGCCAAAGCCTCTCTCGATAGGTTGTTGCCGATGATTGATTAGGGCTCGGCCAGACGGGTCTTTGACAAAATACGGGTATATACATCTCTGATGATCGTGATAGGCTTCTCCTGATTAAAACGGAGACACAGCGCTGGAGCAGATCGCAACAAGATTGGGCGTCGATATCGGGGGAACCTTCACCGATGTAGTGCTGGAGCATGATGGGCAGCTATTCTCTGTAAAGGTTTTGACAACGCACAAAGCTCCGGAGGACGCGATCATCGAAGGTCTGCGCCAAGTCTGCGCGCAGGCCGATGTTGTGCCACATGCCATTGCGCAGATCATCCATGGCACCACCCTGGCCACCAACGCCTTGATTGAACGGCGGGGGGCAAAGACAGCTTTCATCACAACCCGGGGCTTTCGGGATGTGATTGAAATGCGCACCGAAAGCCGATTTGAACAATATGATCTCAACCTCCGCCTGCCAGAACCGCTTGTGGCCCGTAACCGCCGCTATGTGGTGACAGAACGGATGGATGCGGATGGCAATGTTTTGATCCCACTGGCACCCGCCAATGTTGCGGCATTGATCACAGAGCTACAAGCGGCAGACTACGACAGTATCGCTGTGGGATTTCTACACGCCTACGCCAACGATGCCCATGAACGCCAGATTGCCGATGTACTGGCGGACAAAATGCCTGGGGTGATGGTGTCCCTGTCCTCAGAGGTTTCGCCGCAAATGCGCGAATATGAGCGGTTTAACACCACCATCGCCAATGCCTATATCAAACCGCTGATGGCGTCCTACCTGGGGCGGCTGCGCGGACGGCTTGCGGATGAAGGGGCTGCGTGTCCGGTCTTTTTGATGCATTCCGGCGGTGGGATCATGTCTTTAGAAAGTGCGCAGGCCTTCCCCGTGCGACTGGTGGAGTCGGGTCCAGCCGGAGGTGCAATTTTTGCCGCCGATATTGCCGCCCACCACGGCATCGACAAAGCGCTCAGCTTCGATATGGGCGGGACCACTGCAAAAATTTGCCTGATCAAAGATCAAACGCCCAAAACCGCCCGCGTGTTTGAAGTGGCGCGCAGCTATCGGTTCAAGAAGGGCTCTGGGATGCCGATCTCGATCCCCGTCATCGATATGGTTGAGATTGGGGCGGGCGGCGGCTCTTTGGCGCATGTGGACGGGATGAACCAGATCCGCGTTGGCCCGGAAAGTGCAGGCTCTGAACCTGGTCCCGCCTGTTATGGCCGGGGCGGCGCGCGCCCTGCGGTGACAGATGCGGATCTGATGCTGGGCAAGCTCGACCCGAAGAATTTTGCCGACGGGGCGATTGACTTACACCCCAAGGCCGCGGGCCACGCCCTAGACACCGAGATTGGACAAAAACTCAATATGGATCGTACAGAAGCCGCTTGGGGCGTGGCAGAGGTTGTTGATGAGGCCATGGCCAATGCGGCCCGCGTGCACGCCGTGGAGAATGGTGAGGATCTTAGCAGCTATACCATGATTGCCTTTGGTGGGGCGGCCCCTTTGCATGCGGCCCGTCTGTGTGAAAAGCTTGGGATTGATCGCTGTCTGATCCCTCGGGGCGCGGGCGTCGGCTCTGCAATTGGGTTTCTCAAAGCGCCCTTTAGTTTTGAGGCCAACAGATCCGTCTTTATGCGACTATCCGCCTTTGACGCGAAGGCTGTTTGCGACCTGTTTGCCGAGATGGAGACCGAGGCGACAGCTTTCGTACGCACCTGCAATGCCGAAGCCGATATTCTCACGAATTATCGGGTTTACATGCGCTATGCCGGTCAAGGCTGGGAGATTCCCGTTGGGTTGACGCCCGAACAGGCGGCAAACCCGGACGCAGCCACCTTTCTTGCACTGTTTGAACAAGACTATGCCACCCTGTTTGGCCGCACCGTCGACGGGATGGCGATTGAGATCACTGTCTGGTCGGTGAACGCCTTTACAGCGCAAAGGCCAGTAGAGCCTCTATCAGACGGTGTCACCCCCACCTCTGTGACATCAAAGAATTTTCGCAACTTATTTGATCCCGCCCTTGGCGCTGAGGTTTCCGCAGGGATTTATCAGCGAGAAGACTTTTGCCCCGGGGCTACCCTAGACGGTCCGGCTGTGATCTGTGAGGCAGAAACCACCACCGTTGTGTCGTCTAGTCGGGCAGCCTGCACCCATGCCGATGGTACGCTTGAGGTTACAATCAAGCAGGGGGAAGACGCGTGATGGACAACCCCTCTCAAGTCTCGTATCAGGTGATGTGGACGCGTCTGATTTCCGTGGTTGAAGAACAGGCGCAGGCCCTTGTGCGCACCGCATTTTCCACCTCTGTCCGTGAGGCGGGTGATCTTTCCGCAGGTGTCTATAACGCCGCAGGTGACATGCTCGCCCAAGCGGTGACTGGCACGCCCGGTCATGTCAACGCTATGGCTGACGCCGTTGGACACTTCATCCGTCGGATTGGCCGTGACAACATGACACCGGGCGATGTCTATATCACAAACGACCCTTGGGAAGGGACCGGGCACAAGCACGACATCACTGTGGTCACCCCCGTTTTTTATCGCGATACGCTCATCGGGTTCTTTGCCTGCACCGCCCATATCACAGACATCGGCGGCCGCGGCTTTGGTGCCGATGCCAATGACGTGTATGAAGAGGGACTCTCTATCCCCATCATGAAGTTTGCAGATCGCGGCGACGTGGATCAAACGCTTCTGGCAATCATACGATCCAACGTGCGGGAGCCTGATCAGCTGGTGGGCGATGTCTACGCTTTGGCGACGTGTAACGAAATTGGTTACCGACGGCTGACCGAGATGATGGCTGAATTCAATCTCAAAGATCTCGCGGGCCTTTCCGCATTCATCTTGGGCCATTCGCGGCAGGCGACACTGGACAGGATCAATGCGCTGCCCCCGGGGACAGCCCAGGGTCATATGCGCATCGATGGCTACGCCACGCCGATTGATCTGCATGTGCAAGTCACCATCGAAAAAGATCGGATCCTCAGCGATTGGACAGGCACCAGCGGACTTGACCGCAAAGGCATCAATGTGCCGCTGGTCTACACCAAAGCCTACACCTGTTACGCGTTGAAATGCGCCATTGCCCCTGACATTCCCAACAACGCTGCTTCCTTAGCGCCGTTTGAGATCACCGCGCCCGAAAACTCTATTGTGAACGCTCTGCCCCCTGCCCCGGTCGCCCTGCGCCATGTGATTGGACATATGGTGCCGGACACGGTTTATGATGCGCTGGACAAGTTGCTGCCGGGTGTTGTGCCCGCCGAAGGCGCGGGATCTTTGTGTAACTTTCAGCTTTCGCTGCGGCCCCGCACGGATGCGCCTGCGCCCGAAAATGCCGTCCGGGCCGAGGTGTTGACATTCAACTCCGGCGGCTCTGGCGCGCGTCCAACGCTTGATGGGATGAACGCCACAGCCTTCCCCTCTGGGGTGATGACCATGCCGGTCGAGGCCACCGAACACGTTGGTCCCGTGATCATCTGGCGCAAAGAGCTGCGGCCGGACAGCGGCGGGGTCGGCACATTTCGGGGTGGGCTTGGGCAGATGATGAAGGTCGGTGCCCGCGCGGGGCATGAGTTCGACATTCAGGCGATGTTCGACCGCGTCGATCATCCCGCGCGGGGACGGCACGGCGGCGCCTCCGGTGCCCCAACACGCATCATACGTGATGACGGTATAAAGCTGCAGGGCAAAGGCAAACAGTTTGTCCCCCATGGGCATCGGGTGCAGATGGGTTTCCCAGGCGGGGCCGGATATGGCGATCCAAAGCACCGAGACAAAGCGCATGTGATGCGTGACCTCGCTTTGGGCTACATCACGGCCGGTGGCGCCGCGCAAGACTATGGCCTGACAGACGCAGAGATTGCAGACACCTTAGAACGGGCAAAACGGGGAGAGGACTTTTCGTGACGGCTAAATTTCCCGTGTCTCCGATCAAAACCCACTATGATGTGATCATTGTGGGCGGTGCCATCATGGGCTCTGCCACGGCTTGGTTTCTCTCTGATAGTGCGGATTTCACGGGCTCCGTCCTTGTGGTAGAACGCGACCCCAGCTATGCGTTCACGTCGACGGCACATACCAACTCTTGCATCCGACAACAGTTCAGCACCGCGCTCAATGTCCGTATTTCGCAGTTCGGGGCGGATTTCGTGAAAAATCTGCGCAGCTACATGGGCGGCGACAGCCGTGTGCCAGACCTCAGCATCCAAAACTACGGCTATCTTTATCTTGCCGATAACGCGGCCTTTGCCGATGTGTTGAGGCAAAACCAAAAGGTCCAACAGGCGGCAGGAACGCAAACGCGGCTTCTGACACCTGCTGAGATCGCGCAAGCCTATCCGTTCTATTGCGTTAATGATATTCTGCTGGGCTCTATCAACACCCAAGATGAGGGATATTTTGATGGCGGTACGCTCTTTGAGTGGCTTCGGCGCGGCGCCCAGGAACGTGGTGTTGAATACGTCGCCAATGAGGTCGTCGCCATGATCAAAACCGCCAAAGGCAACCGTATCCAAAGCCTTACTCTGAAATCGGGAGAGGTGATCTCCTGCGGCGCCGTGGTCAATGCCTCTGGACCCCGGGCCGCGCGTACCGCGCGGATGGCTGGCCTTCCCCTGCCTGTGGAGCCGCGCAAACGGTTTACATGGGTGTTCTCGGCCGAGCAGCCTTTGGACCGTGCGTTGCCACTTACCATTGATCCCTCTGGCGTGCATGTCCGCCAAGATGGTCCAGACACCTATCTGGCTGGCTGCAAGCCTGATCCGGACCCGGCGGTGGATTATGACGATTTCCACATGGATTACAGCCTGTGGGAGGATCATGTCTGGCCCATCATCGCCACCCGCATTCCTCAGTTTGAGGCGATCAAAGTCGTCACCGAATGGGCGGGCCACTACGCCTATAACACCTTGGATCAAAACGCGATCCTTGGGCCGCATCCCGAGGTGGACAATTTCATCTTCCAAAACGGATTTTCAGGCCACGGGTTGCAGCAATCCCCCGCCATGGGGCGTGGAACAGCAGAGTGGTTGATTTATGGTGAATATCGGACGCTGGATCTGTCCCCGTTCCAGTTTGAGCGGATTATTGACGGCAGAGCCTTTGTGGAACAGGCTGTGATATGAACGTGATGAAGAAGCCGTGAAAGGGGCTAAGATGAAAAAACTTGTTTTAACGGGCGCGGCGGGGCGGCTCGGCTCTTACCTGCGTGAACCGCTCACCCAACTCGCAGAAGAGCTCGTGTCCTCTGACCTTGTCGAGGATATCGGACCGCTCTATCCAGGCGAACGATACCAAAAAGCCGATCTTGCGCACTATGACGATATCCACGCCCTGCTTGCGGGGGCGGACATGGTGGTGCATTTTGGTGCGCTGGTTGACGAAGCCCCCTTCGATCAAATTCTAGGACCCAATATCATCGGCGCTTACAATATCTGGGAGGCTGCCTTTCAACACAAGCTGCGCCGGGTGATCTATGCCAGCTCCATCCATGTGGTTGGGATGCACAAGAAGCAGGAGTGTGTCGGCATAGACGCCCCTCATCGGCCTGACACATTTTATGGCCTGGCCAAATGTTTTACTGAAGATCTGGGCAGTTTGTACTGGGACAAGCGCGGCCTTGAGTCCGTTCACCTGCGGATCCTCTCCTGTGCTCAGGTCACAAGCCCGCGGGCGCTGGGGACGTGGCTCAGCTACGGGGACCTGATCCAACTTGTGACCCGCGCCATTGACACACCCACAACGGGTTTCAGTGTGATCTATGGGGTCTCGGCCAATGATCGGGCGCCGGTGGACAACAGTCAAGCATGTTTCCTTGGCTATCGTCCCAAAGACAATGCGGAACAGTTTGCTGAAACGATCTTGGCCGATGCCAAGCCCGCCGATCCAACAGATCCCGCCCAAATGTATCATGGCGGACCCTTTGCAGCGATCCCGCTTGGGGAAAGTGCGCTGGCCACCATGAACATTGTTGATGATAGAAAAAAACTCTAGGGCGTGCTGTACAAAGCCCCGTCTCTACTTTGTGACAGTCGCGGTTAGGATGTAGTCCGGTTCCCCCAACACCGCCCCATTGCGCCCGCGCCCGCGTTTGATCTGATCTACAATCTCCATCCCGGCCACGACACGGCCCACAACGGTGTATTGCCCGTCAAGGTGCGGAGCAGAAGCAAACATGATGAAAAACTGGCTGTTGGCGCTGTCAGGTGCCGATGTTCTGGCCATGCCGACAACACCGCGCTCAAAAGAAATCTCGGAAAATTCCGCTGGCAGATCAGGGAGATCAGAATTGCCCCGCCCCGCCATCGCCATATTTAAGTTGTCCCCAAGCCGGCCAAAGGCCACATCGCCCGTCTGTGCCATAAAGCCATCGATGACCCGATGAAACACGACACCATCATAGCTGCCTGCATTTGCAAGCGTTACCACCCGCGCGACATTTTCCGGCGCGACCGCCTCCAGGAGGTCGATCTTTATCACACCTTCGGCTTCTCCCGCAACCTCTAGTTGCAATTGCGTTGCCAACAGAGGGCTTGAGAGTAGAAAAGCGCATAAAGCAAGGTATTTAACCATCGGCAGCCACTTTCACAGAGAGCATCACGTCAGGATTGGCTGGCGGCTCCCCCCGTGTGAGCGCATCCACATGCGCCATGCCAGAGATCACACGGCCATACACCGTGTATTGTCGATTCAAAAAGTGATTATCCGCAAAGTTGATGAAAAACTGTGCATTTGCACTGTTGGGGCTTGAAGACCGCGCCGCGCCCAAGGTGCCGCGATCATGGGGCACGCCAGAAAACTCGGCCTCGAGATCAGGTTTGTCAGAGCCACCCGTGCCCGCACGGCGCAGGTTGCCCCCCGCCTTGCCATGCTCAACATCGCCGGTTTGCGCCATAAAGCCATCAATCACGCGGTGGAACACAACATTATCATAGGCACCTTCGCGTGCCAGCTCTTTCATTCGGGCGCAATGCCCAGGCGCGATGTCTGGCAGCAGTTCAATCACCACTGTGCCGCTTTCAAGCGCAATCAGAATTGTGTTTTCAGGATCTTTTATCTCTGTCATATCTCTCTCCCAACATTTCAGCGCAGGGTAAAGAGTTCACCGATGCGGGGAAAGCCCTAATCCTGCTTGCTTTTGAATTTTTCAATCAGGGCCGCGTTGACACTTGGGGAGACGAACTTTGACACATCCCCCCCAAGCCGTGCGATTTCCTTGACCAGCTTAGAGGCGATTGCCTGATGCTCGGCCTCTGCCATCAGAAACACCGTTTCAATCTTGTCATTGAGTTGACGGTTCATGCCAACCATCTGAAATTCATACTCAAAATCCGCAACAGCCCGCAAGCCCCGGATGATCGCCTCGGCGCCGACATCTTGCGCACAATCGATGAGGAGATTTTCAAACGGATGCACGACGATCTCAATACCAAAGTGTTTGGACCAAACAGCACATTCGTCTTCCACCATGGCCACGCGTTCGTCCAAAGTGAACAAAGGCCCTTTGTCGCGGTTGATGGCAACGCCAATCACCAGACGTTCCACCAGCGCACAAGCCCGGCGAACAATGTCCAGATGACCAAGGGTGATTGGGTCAAACGTGCCAGGATATAAAGCGGTACGCATGTCTCAAACCTCCCCCATTTGAGCGTGATGTGCCCCAATGCCAGTAAACCCACTGCCCGTAAAATAGCAAGCTCTGACGCATCGTCTTGCACAAATGCTCACATTTCTGTGGGTGGGTCTAGCCTCCGCCAAGCTGGCGTTTCATACTCGGTACAAAATGTTGGAGATCACACCATGCGACAACTGCTTATTACATGCGTCACGTTGATTGCCCTTGCAACGATGGCCAGCGCTGATCCGAAATTCTGGAAACACGAATGGCCACGGACAGATTTCACCCAATCCGCCGTGCCCTTTGTGGAAATTCTGTCCGGCGGGCCGCCCAAGGATGGTATTCCCGCGCTCGATGCGGCGCAGTTCCTAGAGGTGACAGATGTTGACGGGCTTGATCCACAAGAGCCCGTGATCACGGTCGAATTGGCAGGGCAACGCCCCAGGGCGTATCCGATCCGGTATCTGACCTGGCACGAAATCGTCAACGATGATATTGGCGGTGTGCCTGTTGCCGTGACCTATTGCCCCTTGTGCAACTCTGCCCTGACATTTGACCGGCGGGTAGAGGACCAGGTCCTCAGCTTTGGTGTCTCGGGTAAGCTGCGCAATTCGGATATGGTCATGTATGATCGGCAAACCGAAAGCTGGTGGCAACAAGCCATTGGCCAAGGAATTGTCGGAGAGATGATGGGCGTGACACTCACCCTATTGCCCTCATGGATGGAACCTTATGGCGTGTATGTTGACCGCAATCCCGATGGATTGGTGATGGCACAGCCCGCCTTTCCCCGCGCTTATGGGCGCAACCCCTATGTGGGATACGATCAATCTGTGCGTCCGTTTCTCTACTCCGGCGAAAATCCCCCGCACAATATCAATCCGTTGATGCGGGTTGTGCGCGTGGAAAACAGCGCCTGGACAATGGAGCGGCTGCGCCAGGAGGGCGAAATCACCGAGGCTGGGGTGCGAATCACATGGGAATCCGGCATGGCCTCCCCCCTGGATACGGGCGCGATTCCAGAGGGTCGCGATATTGGCTGGGTGCGGGTGCGTGACGGCTCTGGACAGGATGTGCCCCATGATGTGATGTTTGCTTTTGCCTTTCATGCCTTCCACCCCGATGGAACATGGATGCTGGGGCAATGAAGATCTCAGCGCCGCGGGTCTTGAAATACATGACAGCGGTCGCGCCGCACAGACAGCCAAAAGGCCATCCCAGGTTTTGGTAAAAACACTTGCGGGATGCTGGCGGTGACCTCTGAGCCATCGTCCATCGTGAATACAATCAAACTCTCCCTTCCCGTGAAGCGCGCGCGCTTGACACATCCCCGGGCAGGCATGCCAACCGATGGACTGGGAAAAGGACCCTGATCCTCTCGGTAAAAATCTAAATGTACGTGTTGTGGTCGAAAAACGATCTCAACACAGGTGCCGTCTGCATAACCCGGTGCTAAGAATTCTCCAAATGGGGTGGTGCAAAGCGCACCGTGAACATCAGCATGTAATACATTGATATCACTAAAAAACGATGCTGTTTCCCGATCGACGGGATTGGTGTAAATTGTATAAGGTGGCGCGGATTGTACCACTCGCCCCTGGCGCATCAGGGCAATTTCATCTGCCACCCGCATTGCTTCATCAGGGTCATGAGTCACCAGTAATACGGCGGTGTTTTCTTCTTTCAGAACGTCTAAGGTGGCCTCTCGCACTGCATCGCGCAAACGATTGTCGAGCCCGGAGAATGGTTCATCCATCAGCATAACACGGGGGCGCGGCCCAAGGGCGCGGGCTAGGGCCACACGTTGCTGCTCTCCCCCAGACAACTCGTGTGGATAGGTTTTCTCAAACCCCTTGAGATTGACACGCTCCAACAACTCTGCAACGCGCAGGCGGTTTTCTGCTGCTGACCCGTGAAGCCCAAACGCCACATTGTCTGCCACATTCATATGCGGGAAAAGGGCAAAATCTTGAAACATCAGGCCAATCCCCCTTTGCTCGGGCGGGGCATGCATTGTCCCATTCGACACCATTTGACCTTCGATGCAAACGGTTCCTGTCGTTTGTCGCTCAACGCCTGCGATCAGCCGGAGCGTTGTTGACTTGCCACATCCCGATGGGCCCAACAAACAGGTGACTTGTCCAGGCATAATGCGCAAATCGACACCAGACACGACGGCTCTATCGCCATATATGCGGGTTAAATCTTGTGTTTCGAGACGAGGCTTAAGGGACACGCGGTTATAATCATCGGCTGTTGTTTCGATCATCCATGTAACAACGCCATGCGCCACTCTCAACCGATCAATGATTAATAAAATCTTTTGAATGTTTTTCCTACGCTTGTGCAACTATTGCAATTCAATAATTTACGCACTCATCACTTGCACAGTGTAAGACGAAGAATGTGCTTAATCCATATACGTTTATTTAAAATGTCACCTCTTTAGACATCAACGACAATCACATAATTTCTGTGATCATCAGTTTTTGAACCACAAACATAATCCATGAAGTCGTTTTATGACTCAAAGACTTTCTTTATTCCGTCGTTAAAAGAAAGTATTGGAAGCTCATCAACTATACTTACAAATTTATCAAATTCGGCAGCCTTAAGCTCATCCGAAACACTTGGCACATACCATTCATCAGACAATTTTTTCATCAAACCTACACCGTGATCTATATTTAATATGACAAACTCAACACCCTTGGCCTTAATTAATTGCACTGCTAATTTCCAGCAATCTCCAGTCCATAGACCGCTTATACGTGGGATATGGTGCTCTTTCCAAGTTGCTGGGAGAAAGTCATGAAACGCTATATAACCACCAATATTGACACAATTCAAAGCATTTATAGCATCACGATGAACTTGCTCATACTCGTGCAAACCGTCAATAAAAATCACATCAAAAAATTCTTCATTATTTGCAAAGAATTCATCGGATGTCATACGATGTGTTCCACCTTTCTCTGGATCAACGCCGACTTTATTTAGCGATGCTACTGAGTCGAAGAGCGCGTTCGATGCACATCCTATTTCTAAATACTTTGCTGTTAATCCTCCAGAATTTGAAATTAAATGATTTACGACAGCAATCCTATTAAACCCCTTTTTTTTCCATTCCCACTCAAACACCTTGGGGTGTGAGTTCTTTTGGAATTTACTTCGCTCGATGTATCGTTTGGTTTTATTGTATAATTTACCAATAGAAATTTTCGACAGTTCACGTATCACGCCCATACTTTCTTTCTCC
>CAWUJT010000014.1:0-27488 GCA_963922715.1 uncultured Thalassobacter sp. | reverse complement strand
GGGCTGGTTCTGATCGACCGTTCGGAGCTGTGGAAGGGGCGCCCGGTTAAGGCGCTTACCGAAGGTCTTAGCAAAAGCGGGGGCCGCAACAACACCGGACGAATCACAATGCGCCGCAAAGGTGGAGGGGCAAAGCGCCTCTATCGAATCGTCGATTTCAAACGCAGGAAATTTGATGTTGCCGCCACGGTTGAGCGCATCGAATATGATCCAAACCGCACTGCCTTTATTGCGTTGATCCGTTACACCGATGGAGAGCAAGCCTACATCCTGGCACCGCAACGTCTTGGGGTTGGCGATCAGGTGGTTGCAGGAACCAAGGCGGACATTAAACCTGGCAACGCAATGCCATTTTCTGGCATGCCGATTGGGACAATCGTTCATAATGTGGAGCTTAAGCCTGGAAAGGGCGGTCAAATCGCGCGTGCTGCTGGCACCTATGCGCAATTTGTAGGGCGCGATGGCAGCTATGCGCAAATAAGATTAAGTTCAGGCGAGCTTCGAATGGTGCGCCAAGAATGCATGGCAACCGTTGGTGCCGTGTCAAACCCAGACAACTCCAACCAAAACTTCGGCAAAGCAGGTCGTAATCGTCACAAAGGCATTCGCCCATCAGTGCGCGGTGTGGCGATGAACCCGATTGATCACCCCCATGGTGGGGGTGAAGGCCGTACTTCTGGTGGGCGGACACCCGTGACCCCTTGGGGGATTGATACCAAGGGCAAGCGCACTCGGAACAAGAACAAAGCGTCGCAAAAACTGATTATCCGGTCCCGCCACGCGAAGAAGAAAGGGCGCTGATCCATGGCACGTTCTGTTTGGAAAGGGCCGTTTGTTGACGCCCACGTGTTAAAGAAAGCCGAAGTCAGTCGGGCGTCCGGACGCAACGAGGTGATCAAAATATGGTCGCGGCGCTCGACCATTTTGCCGCAATTCGTAGGGCTGACATTTGGGGTTTACAACGGTCAGAAGCACATCCCGGTCAATGTCACTGAAGAGATGATTGGTCAGAAGTTTGGCGAATACTCTCCAACCCGCACCTATTATGGCCACGGTGCCGATAAAAAAGCGAAGAGGAAATAATCCATGGGTAAGGAGAAAAATCCGCGTCGCGTCGCCGACAAT
Source organism: uncultured Thalassobacter sp. (assembly GCA_963922715.1). Taxonomy (GTDB): domain Bacteria; phylum Pseudomonadota; class Alphaproteobacteria; order Rhodobacterales; family Rhodobacteraceae; genus CAWUJT01. The sequence goes on along the minus strand of CAWUJT010000014.1, from coordinate 26,363 downwards.
GAGGCTATGGCCAAGCTTAAAATGTTGCGCACAAGTCCACAAAAATTGAACCTTGTCGCGGCGCTTATTCGTGGCAAGCGCGTCGAAAAAGCCCTTAGCGATCTGACATTCTCGAAAAAGCGGATTGCTATGGATGTTAAGAAGTGCCTGCAATCAGCGATTGCAAATGCCGAAAACAACCACAATCTTGATGTTGATGAGCTTGTGGTGAAAGAGGCCTATGTCGGGAAAAACCTGACCATGAAGCGGGGCCGTCCACGCGCGCGTGGCCGATATGGTCGCATCATAAAACCATTTTCCGAACTGACGATCAAAGTCGCCCAAGTAGAGGGGAGCACCTAATGGGACAGAAAGTAAATCCAATTGGGATGCGCCTTCAGGTCAACCGGACATGGGACAGCCGATGGTATGCGGACAATCAGGACTATGGCAATCTGTTGCTGGAAGATATCGCCATGCGCAAATTCATAGAGACGGAGTGCAAAGCCGCAGGTGTGAGTCGTGTCATCATCGAGCGTCCGCACAAAAAATGCCGCGTGTCGGTGCACACAGCCCGTCCCGGCGTGATTATTGGCAAAAAGGGCGCTGATATCGAAACATTGCGTCGCAAACTCTCTGCCATGACAGACAGCGAATTGCATTTGAACGTTATTGAAGTCCGCAAGCCCGAGTTGGACGCACAGCTTGTCGCGGAAAGCATCGCGCAACAACTTGAGCGCCGTGTCAGTTTCCGTCGTGCAATGAAGCGGGCCGTGCAAAATGCGATGCGCTTGGGCGCTTTGGGCATTCGCGTGAATGTGGCCGGACGCCTTGGCGGGGCAGAGATTGCCCGCACCGAATGGTATCGTGAAGGGCGCGTGCCCTTACATACATTGCGCGCTGATATTGATTATGCCACCGCTGAAGGCGCGACGCCCTATGGGATCATTGGGATCAAAGTTTGGATCTTCAAAGGCGAGATTTTAGAACATGATCCGCAAGCCCGTGATAGACGCGCGCAAGAGGTTCAGGACGGTCCCGCCCCCCGTGGTGGCGCCAGCCGCCGTTAAGGAAGGATGAAACGATGTTACAACCGAAACGGACCAAATTTCGCAAGATGCACAAGGGGCGCATTCGGGGCGAAGCCAAAGGTGGCTCTGACTTGAATTTCGGCTCTTTTGGCCTGAAAGCAATACAACCCGAGCGCGTGACCGCACGCCAAATTGAGGCCGCCAGGCGGGCAATGACACGGCACATGAAACGTCAGGGCCGTGTCTGGATACGCATTTTTCCCGATACGCCGGTATCATCCAAACCTGTGGAAGTGCGCATGGGGAAAGGCAAAGGCTCTGTCGATTATTGGGCGTGCAAGGTGAAGCCTGGGCGTATCATGTTTGAGATCGACGGCGTGTCAGAGCCTATTGCCCGCGAAGCCTTGCGCTTGGCGGCAATGAAACTGCCGGTTAAAACCCGCACTGTGATGCGCGAAGATTGGTAACTTAATTTTTATCCAAAATAACACTATTTGTCCCGGATATAATTGGAGCCTACTTACGGGCAGTTCAAAAACGTATGCCTATGAGCTTAACATGTTTCTAAAGTGTTCATTAAATAAATCTTAATGATTTTTATGTGCGGAAAAATAAACATTAAAGATTATATATGTCCTACACTGCTCGCAGTTTTAATCCTTATCGCAAAAACACCATCAGCACACGCAGATAATCCTGAAATCGACATTCAATGTGAAGCTATATCTGATGACCATAATCTGACGTTAGAGTTTTGTCACGGTATGCGGCTTCAAAGAGTCGGCTTTGGATACAGAGCAAAGTTCAATGACGTCAAAGCCCCCCCCGATTTTTTTCGTGTTTAATGCAGTTGGCTATCGGTCCTGTTCTGATGGTGAGAAGATGATCGCCTTTGAGTTTCGCTACAAAGCAACTCATTCTATACCGGAGGCGTTTGCCGCTGACTATCCAGATATCGCATCCGCTATATCCGTTCGAGTGGCGAGGCGCATATCCGAAGACTACGTTCCACGATGGGAAGGCACCCATTCCTTTTGGATTTTTGAGCCACCGAAAGAGCAGCTTAACCAAGATTATATACGCGCTTTGTTTGATCCTGGTAGAACCTGGCAGAAAAACACAAACTCACCTTATGTTTATGGCTATATTTCCCTGTCATCATCCCAACAATTCTGTCTAGATTATTGGAGACATCTGCAATGACAACATATACGACTCAAATGTATGGTTTATCGGTCTAAAAGATTGTACTTTAGCCTACAGATCCCGAACAATTTTGCGGCTCTTTAACCTCACACGATTATTCAATTTTTCGCCGTATCATTTTGGCAAAATTTTCGAATATCTCTGCGTTGGCGGTGATCACGTGACCATCCTCTAAGAGGTTCTGGCCTTCTTGTATGGGTTCAATTAAGCCACCCGCTTCTTGCACGAGCAGAAGACCCGCTGCGATATCCCAGGGCTGTAGACCATATTCCCAATACCCTTCATAGCGTCCAACGGCCACATAAGCCAAATCCAGAGAGGCCGCCCCCATACGCCGCACGCCTGCTGTGGCAGGTAACAGCTGACCAAGATCCCGCAAGATGGACGGAAGATGCGGACTGCCCGCAAACGGCAAGCCTGTGGCAAATATGCTGTCGATCATCCGCTTTCGGGCGGACACGCGCAGGCGTTCTTGATCGCCCAGCCAAGCGCCGCGCCCCTTTTCGGCCCAGAACATCTCATCTTTTATGGGGTCATAAACGACGCCGGCCACAATGATCTTTTTATGCTCAAGCGCGATAGAGACCGCCCAGTGCGGCAGGCCATGCAGAAAATTCGTTGTCCCATCCAAAGGGTCAACAATCCAGCGCCGTGTCGGGTCCGCGCCGTCAAACGCGCCGCCTTCTTCGCCTAAAAACCCGTAGTTTGGCCGAGCCTCTGCCAGTTCAGTGCGGATAATCTCTTCCGCACGCCGGTCTGCCCGGCTCACGAAATCACCGGCCCCTTTGATCGAGACCTGAAGTTTCTCAACCTCTTGGAAGTCCTTGATCAGGGACCGCCCCGCTTTACGGGCCGCCTTCATCATGATGTTGATATTGGCACTGCCCTGCATATTACCCTCTCAAATTCAAAAACGTCCTTATCGTGTCCCCCTGGGAATGCCAAGAACGATAAGCACGTGTTGGCTGGATTGCGGTCGCTTGAGCTATACAGAAAGATCATCGGCCAAACGCAGCTGTGTAATTGCGCACAACTGATGTTATCTTTGTCGCAATTGTGTGCAATAAACCTGATATCTACCTCTACTCCAAAGTGTTGCGAAAGGAAACGCCATGTCTATTCGACCCATTCTCGAAACCCGCCCTGCCCAGCCAACAATGGAAGGGGCGGGTGTGCATCTGCATCGTGCATTTGGTTTTCAGGATCCCAGTGAGCTTGATCCATTTCTGTTGTTCGATGATTTCCGCAACGATATTCCCGCCCATTACGAGCGTGGATTTCCCTGGCATCCTCATCGCGGTATTGAAACCATCACCTATGTTCTTGGCGGCAGTGTCACCCACAGCGACAGCTTGGGAAATAACGGCACTCTGAAAGCCGGAGATGTACAATGGATGACAGCCGGTTCTGGGATTTTGCACCAGGAAATGCCTCAGGGGAATGCCAAAGGCCAGATGCATGGCTTTCAGTTGTGGGGCAATTTGCCGTCTTCGATGAAAATGACAGCCCCCCGCTATCAAGATGTCGAGGGAAAGGATATTCCCGAAGTGATCGATGATGATGGCACACGGGTGCGGGTGATTGTCGGGGAGTTTTGGGGCAAACGTGGCCCTGTGGATGGTATCGCCGCTGACCCGCAGTATCTGGATGTATCAATCCCCGCAGGTCTTACCAAGACGTTTCGGATCGACACCTATCGTCGGGCGTTTGCCTATGTGTTTGAGGGACAGGCGGCTTTCGCCGATGCCTCCGCCCCGCAAGGTGTGCTGTTGGAAAAGGAAGTCATGGGGGAAGAGGTGAACATCCGCGATTTCTCGGGGGATCGTACGTTAGTTCGGTTCGGCACGGGCGATGAGGTCACAGTACAAGCTGGGCCAGAGGGTGTGCGGTTTTTGCTGATCTCGGGTGCCCCGATCCAAGAGCCTGTGGCCTGGCATGGTCCGATTGTGATGAACACTCAGGAAGAGCTTCTGACAGCCATGCGGGAGCTTCGGAATGGGACATTCATCAAGCCTGAGCATTGAGGTTCGTTGAAAGTTACCCTTGACCTGGGATAGGTCAAACAAAACCAGTTACTTCCAAATTGTGAACGCGCGGGGCTTTGCCCTTCGCGTTTTCATCCCATATCAGTGGTATGATCAAGCTTGCCCCAATATTACTCGCTGTTCTTTATGGGTTGGTCCTTTGGCGATTTTCGGCCTGGAGCACCAAACGCCAGCTGGACGAAAACTCCACAGAGCTTGCTGATCCTGTCTTAGAACGTGTGACCCGTAAGATGGCGGCGGTTCTCGACCTGCCCCGCATCAAAGTCCACGTCTATGAGATTGATCCCATCAATGGTCTGGCCACGCCCGATGGGCGGATTTTCATCACCCGTGGTTTCTTGCAAAAATACCATGCAGGTGCGGTGAGTGCCGAAGAAATCGCCTCTGTCATTGCGCATGAGTTAGGGCATGTCGCTTTAGGCCATACTCGGCGGCGTATGATTGATTTTTCTGGCCAAAATGCGCTTCGTGTGATCCTTGCGGGTGTTTTGGGCCGTTTTATTCCCTATCTGGGCGTTTGGATTGCCAACATGCTGACCAACCTTCTGGCCGCACGGCTTTCGCGACAAGATGAATATGAAGCCGATGCCTATGCCGCCGCCTTGCTGACCAAAGCGGGGATTGGGACGGTGCCACAAAAAACGCTGTTCTCGAAACTCGGGCGGTTGACTGGACTGCCCGGGCAAGGTGGGGCCGCTTGGTTGATGTCGCACCCGAAAACCGAAGACCGTATTGCCGCGATTGAAGCGCTAGAGGCTCGTTGGCAAGACATACCGGAGGTGACGTAATCTCTTGCACTCGCGCAAAGTGCACGCCATCAAAGGCTATGACACCAAACATTCTGTGTATAGGGTCCGTTCTTTGGGACATCATCGGTCGGTCTACATCCCATATGCGCGCAGGCTCTGATGTGCCGGGACGGATTACGCGGTTGCCCGGTGGTGTTGCCTTGAACATTGCCATGGCTTTGAAATCCTATGGAATGCAGCCCACGCTTTTGTCTGCTGTCGGGCGTGATCCGGAAGGGGAAGAGCTTGTCACAGCCTGTGCAAGACTGGGATTAGGAACCGAGACACTCTATCGCTCTGACGATTTGCCCACCGATCGCTACATGGCTGTGGAAGGGGGCAATGGGCTGATTGCCGCCATTGCCGATGCCCATTCGCTCGAAGCTGCAGGGGCCAAAATCTTGCGCCCTCTGACGGACGGGCGCCTTCCGCAGCCTTGGGATGCACCTATTGCACTTGATGGCAACCTCACGGCGGAGTTGCTCGCAGAGATCGCATCCGATCCACGGTTTGCCCAGGCGGATTTGCGTGTTGCCCCGGCAAGCCCCGGCAAAGCCGAACGGATCGCGCCCTTTTTGAACCATCAGGCAACAACGCTTTATGTCAATCTCGAAGAAGCAGGGCTTTTGCTCCACTGTAAATTTGCACAAACGGCAGAGGCGGCAGAGGCACTGTGCCAGCAGGGTCTTTTGCGCGCCGTGGTGACAGATGGCCCGCGCGCGGCCTCCGTTTGCGGTCCGCATGGCGTGGAGACGTTGACCCCGCCCGAGGTTCTGGTGACGCGTGTGACCGGGGCAGGCGATACCTTTATGGCGGCACATATCGCCGCCGAGATGCAAACCCATCCCAGCCCGTTGGCGCGGGCGCTGGAGGCCGCCGCCACTTACATCAGTGGAGAGACATATTGACGCGCAACCATCTTGAGTATGCCCCAGAAGTGGCAGAGGCTTTGGCCGGTGGGAAACCTGTGGTCGCGCTTGAGAGTACGATCATCACCCATGGAATGCCTTATCCACAGAATTTAGACACAGCCCTTTCCGTCGCGGCCGAGGTCCGCAACGCGGGGGCCGTTCCGGCGACAATTGCCGTTATGGGGGGTAAAATTCGAGTGGGCCTAGATCACGAAAGTCTTGGAAACTTGGCACGCACCAAAGGCGCGCATAAACTTTCGCGCGCCGATTTGCCCTGGTGTCTGATGCGGGGGGAGACAGGGGCAACAACGGTGGCCGCGACCATGCTCTGCGCGCATATGGCCGGCATCGCAACTTTCGCAACGGGGGGCATTGGCGGGGTGCATCGGGGGGCGGCGCAGAGTTTTGATATCTCTGCCGATCTCCTGGAGCTTGCACAAACACCTGTAATTGTGGTGGCCGCCGGGGCCAAAGCCATCCTTGACTTGCCCAAAACACTTGAGGTGCTTGAAACCAATGGCGTGCCCGTTCTCTGCTACCAAAGCGATGTATTTCCTGCATTCTGGTCCCGCAACAGTGCGTTTCCAGCCCCCTTACGCGTGGACAGTGTTGCCGAGATCGCGCAGCATCATGACATGCGGCGCACGCTAGGGATGAAGGGGGGCAGCCTGGTTGCCAACCCAATTCCACATGAGAGTGAAATCGCACAAGAGGTGTTGACCCCTTGGATTGAACAAGCTTTGGCTGAAGCTGCGGCACAACAGATTGTTGGCAAAGATGTCACGCCATTCCTGCTGGCGCGCCTGTTTGATCTAAGCAACGGTGAAACACTGCGGGCCAATATTGCGCTTGTGCATAACAATGCACGCCTGAGCGCAAAAATTGCGCGCGCCCTGTGTGATCTTGGGGAATAAAGGCTCAGACAGCTTGCACGTCCCATAGGGAAGGCCTAATTTGCGCGCAATCAAAGAGAAAATTAACGCATGAAGCTCCCTGAAACACCCCCTCCCCCGCGAACTGGTATTTTCACAGCCCTCCGGAATAATTTTCTAACCGGTATTGTTGTGATTGCCCCTATTGGGTTGACGGCTTGGCTGATTTGGACCGTTGTGGGCTGGGTAGACGGTTTTGTCTGGCCGTTCGTGCCCGATGCCTACCAACCCACAGCCCTTCTAAACCGCTTCCTCGGACTGGAGGGAGAGGATCAGATCAGGATCAATGTGCGTGGTGTTGGGGTCGCCGTGTTTTTGGTGTTTGCCATGATCGTGGGGTGGATTGCCAAAGGCATCATCGGGCGTTCACTTATCAAATGGGCGGAAGGTTTGGTACTCTCTGTTCCGGTGGTGCGGAGTGTTTATGCCGGTGTAAAACAGATTGCAGAGACGATCTTTGCGCAATCGGAAACTTCCTTTGATAAGGCCTGTTTGGTGGAATATCCCCGCCGTGGGATCTGGGCGATTGGGTTTATTTCAACGGGCGTCAAAGGGGAGATCGCAGCAAAGATGCAGAACCGGGATATGGCGGCGGTGTTTTTGCCGACAACACCAAACCCCACCTCTGGGTTTTTGCTGTTTGTGCCACGCGAAGACATGACCATTCTCGATATGAGTGTTGAGGATGCGGCCAAGCTGGTGATCTCTGCCGGCCTTGTGTATCCGAATGGCGAAGACGCGAAACGAGGTGTTGAGAGTTTAGCGAAAAACCAGGCCGATCACCGTCCTTGACACCGTTTACTTCTCTTCAAACCACCACACATCTGGCTGAAAGTTGATCCAATCGCCATAGAGAGGAAGGGTATCGGCTGGATACTGAAACCGTGCATCATGCGCGATAAAGCTTTCAGGATTATGCCAGATCGGGATCACGTACCGCCCCGCTGTCAACACGCGGTCGAGCGCGCGCACGGCGGCAATATAATCCGCCTGGCTGGGGGCCGAAAGCATCGCCTCAATCATGGCCTCAATGACAGGGTCTTCGGTGCCCATCAGATTACGGGAGCCTGGTGTTGACGCGCTATCCCCGCCCCAATAGGCGCGTTGTTCATTGCCTGGGCTGAGCGACAGGCCCCAACGATACCATGTCATATCAAAGTCAAACGTTTGAAGGCGTTCCCGATATTGCGCGTCATCGACGGTTGTGACCTGCGGGTTCAGGCCCAAACGCTCAAGCGCTGTGATGTATATATCCACGACACTGTCCCGTTCGCTTGAGCCAAGCGGGATCAAAATTTCAAACTGCACAGGTTGCCCGGATGCGTCCGCAAGTTGGCCATTTTGCACGCTGTAGCCTGCCTCCGCCAACAAGGTGGTGGCCTCGCGTATCGCGCTTCTGTTTGCGACGCGTGAACTGCCTTGGGGGAAGACATATCCTTCTTGGGTGCCCGGCAGCAAAGTTTCAGCATAAGGCGTAAGTAAGGTCGCAACCTTGCCGCTGGCCTGGCCCGCACGCGCCCCAAGGGGGGAATTGGAAAAATAAGACGTGATCCGCGGTTGACGCCCATCGGTGAGAATTTGATTGGCATAGGTGAAATTAAACGCTTGGATCATCGCTTCTCGGACACGCCAATCTGCAAAGAAGGGGCGGCGGGTGTTCATCACAAGCCCTGTCATCCCAGAAGGGCGTTGATGCGGAATGACGGATTTGATCACTTCCCCTGATTGTACGCGCGGAAAATCATAGTCGCGCTGCCACCTGACCGCGCTTGTCTCTCGCAAACTGCTCAAAGCACCTGCTTTGAACGCCTCAAACATGGCGGTTCTGTCTCCGAAAAACTCCATGCGGATCGTATCAATTTGATGGGTGCCTTGTCGAAACGGTAGATCAGTCCCCCAGTAATCCGAATCGCGCGTGAGCTCCACAAAGCGTCCCGGGTCAAAATCGGTAATGACATAGGGGGCGGTCGTGATTGGAATGACATCCAGCCCACTCTCTGTGAACGCCTGCCCTTCCCACTGTGCTTTTTGCAAGATCGGGCGCAATCCGAGGATCATCGCCAATTCACGGTCAGGCTCCGTCAAGGTAAAGCGCACGGTGCGCTCACCCACGGCGCGTGCTTCGGCAACACGCGCCCAAGCGCCGCGGTAGCGCCCGTGGCCTTGTGTGCCGAGTGTCTCCATCGACCACATGACATCGTCCACGGTCACCGGACTGTCATCAGAGAATTTTGCAGAAGGGTTCAGGCGAAACTCAACCCAATCATTCTCAGGTCCAATCATGACATGTTCCGCCAAAAGCCCATAGAGTGTAAATGGCTCATCCCAGTTTCGGCCCAACAAACTCTCATAAGCTAGGAACCTTAACTGCCATGGCGTCCGCCCCTTTTGAATATGCGGGTTCAGGCTGTCAAAAGTGCCAACTTGGCCATCTACAAAACGTCCCCCCGTAGGTGCATCCGGGTTCACATAGGGCAGATGCGTGTAATCAGGCGGCAAAGCAGGCTCCCCAAAAAGGGCGACCCCATGTCCATTGGCGAGAATCGGTTGCCCAATGAGTGAAAAAAATGCGCTTAAAAGCATGCTTGAGCGAATGAAACGATTAACGGGCATTTGTGAACAATCCTTAAAACAGCCTTTATTTATTGGCGATAAGCGTAACCTTAGAGGCGCCGTATTGCAAAAACTTTCACTTGGACTCTTTGGCTGATTATGGCTATATTATAGTTACTGCTCGATAGGTTTCTTGCCTGTATGAAACCTGCCTCAATAACTAAACGCCGACTTCGGTCGGCGTTTTTTTTATTCGCAAAAAGTGATGCCGATCTTGTCAGGGGTTGTTCGTCAAAAATAAATCATTACCGGGATCAACGCACTGATACCAAGAAAAAGTGAGGCCAGAACAATCCAGACCCCATCGCTGAGCAAAAGGCCCGTGCAGATCAACGTAATAGCCATACCAAGAAGCGACGAAGAAAAGGGCACAAGTTCCAAAAACGGCATTGCTAATGCTGCGGCAATAACGACAAGCGGTAAAAATGTCTTTACAGGCTGCCGGACAAGAATTTGCCATCTTGTGCGAGAGTTCGTATCGAGCCAGCGTGCCAAACCTTTGAGCCAGCCCGCGGCCCTTTGCAGGCGCGTCGATGAGATTTCACGCTTTAGGATGAACTTGGGCAGCCACAGGTGTGTTTTGCGAAAAAACATCTGAAATGCGAGCAGTGATATCAAAAGCCCCATTAGCGTTGGCAGGAAAAAAATCCCCGATAGTGGTGAAACAACCACAAGCGCAAAAGCCGTGATTAAGGGTAGATATGCTGTTTCCCCAAGCCCTTTGACAATGTCTTGGACAGACACATGACTTTTATCCTTAGCAAGTGCGCTGAAGAGATCAATGAGCTCTTCTAACTTATGAATATCTGTTGATGAGGTGTCTCGCATACCTCTTTCTAATGTGTAACGTCGGCAGACGTAAGCTGCTATCGTGGCATCGGGGTTGTGCCTGTTTTATACGGTGTCCAGTCTTCTATGTCTGGGTAGTGATATTTGCGCCATGCGCGCACCTTTGGGTTCATCACTCTGCGCCATAAGGGTGGGATGATAGCCAGCGCAGTCATTAGGGGGTAACCAAAGGGCAACTGGGGCGCTGTTTTTTCATCGTAGGTTTGCAGCAAAGGGAAGGGGCGATCTGGTTTGTAATGATGATCCGAATGCCGCTGAAGATTGATTAAAAGCCAATTTGTCCCGCGATGCGCTGCATTCCAGGAGTGATGTGGCCTGACCGGTTCGTATTTACCGTCTCTAATATGACGGCGTGTAAGCCCGTAGTGTTCGACGTAATTGACAAGTTCTAAAAACAGGATCGCCACAAAAGCCTGGAATATAAACAAGACCAATCCCAGAAAACCGCCCAGCAACATGCTTAATCCCAACATTGTTGTCTGGAGCAGTATATACCTCCAGAACGGATTGCTGCGATCATACCAGGGGCGATTTTTGCGGGCCAACATACTGGCCTCTGCTTTGAAGGCGGATTGCGGACAATGCCAAAGAACGCGAATGAAATAGTGAAAAAAATTTTCGTTATAACGTGCTGTGACTGGGTCGCGCGGTGTGCCAACATACCGGTGGTGCACCAGCAGATGTTCAGAGCGAAAGTGGCTGTAGAGGACCATCGCAAGCAGCAGATCGGCCATCCATCGCTCAAGTCTCGATCTTTGGTGCATAAGTTCATGCGCGTAATTGATCCCAATTGCACCAGTAATCAAACCGACACCACCCAAAAGCGCAATCAATTCTCTTGTGCTTAAATGATCTGCGCGTGTGCCGTAATAGATCACTGCAAAAAGGATGCAAAATTGAATTGGTCCCCATATAAGTGTGATCAATCGATACCAGGTGAGGGCTTTGCGGGGTGTTTCCGGGTCTGCGTTTTCTTGGTTGAGATCGGTTAAGGTATCTAGGATAGTAAAACCGGCCCAAGCATAAAGTGGCACGATTGCGATCCACCACCCCCCGTTGACTGCAGCAATTGCAATCAAAGGAACAAAAAGTAAGGATACCCAAAACGGTAGCGCGCGCGCGATATGAGCCATATCTTTTGCAGAGATCATAGAGTTCTCCATGAGTTTCGCCTATCGTTACTAAGCTTATTGCGAGCCAACCTCAATATGTGACTTCGCCAGATCAAAGGCTTTTCGGAACGCGCTTGGCAAATCGTCTCGAACGACAGGTTGCAAGGCAATACACTGAAGTGCGGGGGCGATATGGATCGTCAGGATAAGGTGGAAATGCGTGAAAGTATGCCGCACTGTGCCAATCTCTTGCCAGTGTGCAACAAAGGGCGGGCTTGGTGCGGGCGATGCGCTCCATTCACTGCCTGGAAAGCCCAGCATGCCGCCAAGCAGGCCCTTATTTGCCCGCCGTTCCAGAAGATAACCTTTCATGCCATAAGCAATATAGGTGTGCCCTTTTCGCACGGGTTTTTCTTTTTTTGTGGCTTTTACAGGGTAGTCAACCTGCCGTCCCGATGCGCGCGCGCGACAGGTCTTTGATACCGGGCAAAGCCCACATGCCGGGGTGCGTGGCGTGCAGAGGGTTGCCCCAAGATCCATCATCGCCTGAGCATAATCACCTGGGCGCTCAGAAGGTGTCAGCTGTTCTGCGATTTCTGTAATTTTTGCTTTGCTTTTCGGCAGCGGGATGTCGATCTCATAAAGACGAGAGATCACCCGCTCTACATTTCCATCCACCACGGTGGCCTGGCGATCAAAGACGATAGCGGCGATGGCGGCCGCTGTATAGGGCCCAATACCGGGAAGTTTGCGTAACGCCTCTTCTGTTTGAGGGAATTGACCATCATGTTCTGCTGCTATGACGCGCGCGCATTTCAATAAATTCCGCGCCCGCGCGTAATACCCCAGTCCAGCCCAAGCGGCCATGACCGCATCATCGTCGGCATCGGCAAGGGCTTTGACATGCGGCCAGCGTGCCATAAACGTGGTCCAATAGCTGCGGACCGCCGCCACCGTGGTTTGTTGAAGCATAATCTCGGAAAGCCACACGCCATATGGGTCCGGTCTGCGCCCGCGCTTTCGGTCCTCTGGCCCTACCCGCCACGGCAGAACACGTGCATGAAGATCATACCAAGAGAGCAGTGCGGGGCTGAGGTCATCACGCATTGTTGAGCAGGTCCTTGTTTCCTGGAGACTTCTAAAGATATAGGATAAACAAAAGTTAATGGGAGAGGATAAAGATCTGTGTCGCGCCCAGGCAAGGGATTTCGTCAAACAGGCCGGTTGATCGGCAAGCAGATACGCGTTGCCAGTGAAGCCAGAGGCTTCACAGAGGCCAAACTGCTGACGTATTGGGCGGAGATTGCAGGGCAGGACATCGCACAGAAATGTAACCCGATTGAGGTCAAATACAAACGCGGCGATTTTGGGGCAACTTTGGTGGTTCTCACCACGGGCTCTTACGCGCCTGTGCTGAAGATGGAAGAACCCAAGTTGCGCGACAGAATTAATGCCTGTTATGGATACAATGCGATTGCCCATATTCGCGTTATTCAAACCGCACCAACGGGCTTTGCGGAAGGGCAAGCCATGTTTTTGACGCGGCAAGCACCTCAAAAACTTGTTCCTTCTCCCGAAGCAAAGAAGGCCGCCGCAGCGCATACAGCGCAAATTCAACACGAAGGATTACGTGCGGCCCTTGAACGACTTGGGACCAACATCATATCAAAAAACAGATAAGATACGTGGAGTGATCACATGCTAAATCGTCGGGACGCCTTGATTGGATTGGGTGCATTGAGCATCGGAAGCGCCTATGCCTTTTGGCCAACCGCCCGAAAGGGTCCTGAAGACCTTCCAAATTTTCTGGATATCAGCGCCTCTGCACAAGAAGCGCCATCCATAGAGGTTGAGGATTTTACCCTGGGCGATGTCAATGCGCCCGTGAAGATGATTGAATATGCCTCCTTCACATGTGGCCATTGTGGCAATTTCCACAACGACACCTTCAAAGATTTTCGCACGAAATATATCGACACCGGCAAAGTTCATTTCACCTATCGAGAAGTCTATTTCGATCGGTATGCTTTGTGGGCTGGTCTGCTTGCCCGTTGTGGCGGGGAGGCGCGGTATTTCGGTCTGGTCGATCTGATCTATCAAACACAGGCGGAGTGGAGCCGCGCAGGCGATCCTGTCGATGTCGCCACAGCTTTGCAAAAGCTGGGCCTGCAAGCAGGGCTTGATCAAGAAACACTTGATGCCTGCATGCAAGACGCCCCCCTGGCGGAGGCTTTGGTGGCGCGCTACCGCCAGAATGCTGAGCGTGATAATGTTACCGGAACACCGACATTTATTATTGATGGCGAGTCTTATTCCGGCAACCGCAATCTTGAACAACTCAGTGTGATAATCGACGCGGCCCTCGACACCTAAAACAACTTTTTGAGCGCCGCATCCAACGCATCCCAGTTTTCTAAGGTCACTCTGACAGGCAGGGTCAGGACAGTTGGCCTATAGCCTTTCGGCAAACGCACAGCATCTTTTTCGGTTGTGACAAGTTGCGCACCGCAACGTTCGGCCTCCGATTGTAAGCGCGACAACAGCAGCGGTGTCAACGGCTGGTGATCGGCTAACGCAACTTGGCCGCGTAAATCCGTGCCTAATTCACGTAGTGTTTGAAAAAACTTTTCTGGAAACCCAATGCCCGCAAAAGCATAGACCGCAAGCCCCTGCCAATTCATACCCGTCTCTAAAGGCCTCAGCGCACCTTTCAGGCGTTTGGTGCTGTCTGGCAGTGGCAGATTATTCTGCTGTTCTGATGTCCCAAGACTGAGCACAAAATCTGTACGCGCAAGACCGACATCGACAGGTTCTCGCAAGGGGCCAGACGGTATGACCAGACCGTTGCCAAACCCAAAGCGCGCATCGACCACGATAATCGACATATCTTTGAAAAGGCTTGGATTTTGGAACCCATCATCCAGGAGAATGGCTTGTGCCCCATCGTTCACAGCCGCCGCCGCGCCCGCGGCCCGATCCCGTGCCACCCAAACGGGGGCAAAGGCCGACATCAACAGCGGTTCATCCCCCACATCGCCAGCACTTTGATACTTGGGATCGACACGTATAGGGCCTTTTTCACGCCCGCCATACCCGCGAGAGACGACATGAACCCGGATATTCCAAGAGGTTAGCCGCTGGGTCAGAGCAATCACGGTGGGTGTTTTGCCAGTCCCGCCTGCGGTCAAGTTGCCGACACAGATCACTGGCACGCTCAGGCGCATCCCAGAACGCCGGGCAAGCCGCCATGCTGTCCCAGCCGCGTAAATTGCGGCCAAGGGTTGCAAAGCCCAAGCCTTGGGACCAGGCGGACGATACCAAAATCCAGGGGCGCGCGGCATCAGTCCCTTGCCCTTTGATCCATAAGGCGCAAAAGCGCGTTCGTTGTGATCTCCAAGGCGTCACTGCCCTCCGACACCACTTCCCAAGCGGCATGGGCCATACGGGCGGCTTCGTCAGGTTCCAAAGTTGCAGACAGCGCCTGGGCCAGACTTTCCACATCGTCAACGACTTTCACAGCCTCTGCCTTAGACAACCGATCATAGATGTCCTGGAAGTTTTGCACATTTGGGCCCGCCAAGATAGCTGATCCCAAAGCCGCCGGTTCAAAAGGATTATGACCGCCGATTGGCACCAACGAGCCCCCCATAAAGCTGATAGGTGCCAGACGAAACCAAAGCCCCATTTCACCAAGGGTATCCACCACATACACCTGTGTCTCGCGCGTGATGGCTTCGCCTTTTGTGCGTTGTGCCACGCGTAACCCTTGACGGCGAAGTGATGCGACAATCTCATTGCCCCGTTCTGGGTGCCGGGGGGCTAGAATTAGCAAAAGCCTATAGGACAGTTTCGCGGCCTGCAAATGGGCTTCTGCGACCAGGCGTTCCTCTCCCTCATGGGTTGAGGCTGCAAGCCAACGGGGACGGCCGGCAAAAGCTAGGGAAAGCCGGTCATGCTCTGTTGTGTCGTAAGGCAAAGCCCTGGCCCCTTCTTTCAGCGTCCCACTGACCGACAAAGATGTGTTCAAAACGCCAAGCCAGCGCAGGCGATCGGCTGTGACAGTGTCTTGGGCCAAGACAACCTGAAAGCGCCGAAGCAATGACCGCGCTGCTATGGGGAAAAACCGCCACCGCCTGTAACTCTGTTCCGAGAGGCGCGCATTGATCAAAGCCATCGGGATGCCACGGGCATGGGTCCAATGCAACATGCCGGGCCAGAACTCGCTCTCGATCCAAATGGCAAGATCAGGCTGCCAATGATCGAGAAAGCGCGTCACGTAACTTTTAACATCAAGAGGTGCGTATTGATGCACAGCATCTTTCGGCAATCGCTTTGCCATAAGCGCCGCAGAGGTCACCGTGCCCGTTGTCATCAGAAAGTGGACCAATGGGCGGTCTGCTTTAATCTGTCGCATAAGCTCTAGGGTGGACAGAGCTTCCCCGACAGAGGCAGCATGAAACCAGATCAGTTGACCCTTTGGGCGGGCCTTTTCAGTGATACCGCGGCGTTCATTTAGGCGGGTGGCATCTTCTTTGCCCTCAGCCAAACGCTCCGCCAGTTTGCGCTCGGCAAATGTTTTTGCCTGCGCGGCCCAGAGGAGATACGCCCAAAGGCTCAGTGAGCGGGCCATGTGTTAGACGTCAAGCTCCTCTGTCGGGCTGGCTTCGCTTTCCTCGTCTCGCAAACGGTGAATATGCGCAATGAAATAGCGCATATGGGCGTTATCGACCGTCCGCTGTGCTTCGGCCTTCCAAGCGGCATGGGCGGTTTCATAATCCGGAAACAGGCCAACGATATGAATATCATCCACATCTCTGAACGTTGTTTTCTGTGGATCGATCAATTCACCCCCAAAGACGAGATGCAGACGTTGAACCATAGCTTTACTCCCGAATTTCAAATTTGTGCACAGCATAGATTGGGAACACGGCCCGTCAAGCTTTCAACCGACGCAACAGGCCAGACTGCACAGCCGGTGCGCCCGCGACAACCCCATTCACCTGTCGCTGAGGTGTGTTGAACCGAAGTTTTTGTCCATAGCGGTCCGTCACCCGCATATGGGCCTCGGACGCGATCAAAGCGCCCGCCGCGATGTCCCATTCCCAGGATGCCTTTAGGGTCAGCATCGCGTCAAACCGTCCCTGGGCCACCAAAGCCATACGGTAGGCCAAAGAAGACCGAAAGTGACGTGTCACCGGCGGCAGCGCTGTCCAATGTTCAGGGAATAATGTCTGACGCGTGGTCAAAACATGCGCCCCTTCCAAAGCGGTTCGTGGTTCAGGGCGTAATGGTTCACCATTCAGATGCGCCCCACCGCCCAGGGTTGCGGTAAAAATCATGTCCCTTGCTGGCAACGCGATGACCGCACTTTCAGGGTTTCCTCGGGCCACAACAGCCATCGCAATAGCAAAATCGCGAGAGCCTTCGATAAAGGCACGCGTCCCATCGAGTGGATCGACGATAAAGGTGCGATCAGCCGCATGCCTTGCCGGATCATCTGGGCTTTCCTCGCTCATCCACCCATAGTCTGGCCGCGCCGTCCGAAGCTTTTGTTCAAGACAGGCATTCACCTCTAGATCGGCCTGGGTCACTGGACCAGTCCCGTCTTCTTTTTCCCAAACCTTTGGATTGCTCTTAAAATGACGCCGTGCAATCTCAACCCCCGCTTTTGCGGCATCAATCAGAAGGTCAAGTTCCTGCAATCGTCAGGCCCTCAACAAGAAGGGAGGGCACCGCGCGGCTGAGGTGAAGGCGGGCATCATTGGCTGGCACCAAACGGGCCAACATATCGCGCAAGTTTCCAGCCACCGTGCATTCGTGCACGGGATAGGCGATGTCGCCGTTTTCCACCCAATGACCTATGGCGCCGCGCGAATAATCACCTGTATTTGGATTTATCGTGCTGCCAATCATAGAGGTGATCAAAAGCCCGGTTCCCATGTCTTTGAGTAACTCAGCATGACTTTTGTCACCTTGTGTCAAGACAACATTGCCCGCTTGGGGCGAGGGTGGTGCCGATGTCCCGCGCGCGGCATGCGCCGTGCTGTTCAGGCCGAGTTTACGGGCCGTTGCAAGATCAAGTATCCACCCCTGAAGAATACCGTCGGCGACAATATCACGGGCACTGGTTGGTAGACCTTCACCATCAAACGGCTTCGACCCACCACGGCGGGGAAGTGTAGGATTCTCATGTAAATACATCCCTTTTGGCAGCACAGGGTCCCCCAGTGCGTCGCGCAGAAAACTCGCCCCACGTGCAATCGCCACACCGTTGATTGCAGAGAGAAGATGACCAATCAGAGAGCTCGCAATTCGCTCATCAAACACAACGGGATAGGTGCCGGTTGGGGGTTTTTGTGCCCCTGTACGGGCCAGAGTGCGCTCGGCCGCAATCCTTCCAATGTCTTCAGGGCTTTCCAAATCATCGGCAAAGCAACGCTGGTCCCCGTAATAGTCCCGCTGCATTGTTGTGCCGTCCCCTGTGATCGCCACAACAGAAAGTCCCGTGCTTGTGCGGGTGTAACCGGCGGAAAACCCTGTGGTTGTGGCCAAGTGGAAGGTGCTCTTGCCATAACCTGCAGAAGCGTTTGAGACTTGGGATATGCCGTTAAAACTCAAAGCCTGGGCTTCCGCTCTGGCGGCCATGTCCTCTAAGGCTTTAGGGGAAGGTGGCGGGCTTGGGTCTGCCAATTCAAGACGGGCTGGATCACAGTCTTGTGCCAAGTCTTCAGGCGGCGCCAATCCGATATAGGGGTCCTCTGGGGTTTCACGGGCCATGGCAACGGCACGCTCTGCCATGGCTTCTATGGTCTGCGGTGTGATATCGGATGCGGAAACACAGGCCTGTCGCTGGCCAACCAGCACGCGCAATCCGATATCGAGACTTTCTGAACGTTCCGCTTGCTCAAGCGCGCCATCGCGCACATCAACAGTCAGGTCTGTGCGGTCCACGGCAAGGGCATCGGCCGCATCTGCGCCAGCAGCGCACGCCGCCGTCAGCAGAGCATCGGAAAGCTGAGAAAGCTGTTGAGACACAATCATACCCTTTGCATATAGAAGTAATAGTCCAGACCTAATGTGCATTGCTTTGGGAGACAAGCGGGGCCTTGCGTAACCCTTTGGTCTAGGGCTTAGCTCTCAGAGAGCGCCACTTTCATGTCTTTGACGTGATATATAATCTCGCCATCGGCCTCAACGACACCATCAGCCACCCCCATCGTCAAGCGCCGCGTCTGGATGGCTTTGGTAAAATCCACTTTGTATGTGAGCAATTTACGATCTGGCCGGACCATGCCTGTCAGTTTCACCTCCCCCACTCCCAGTGCATATCCACGGCCCTGCCAGCCACGCCAACCTAGGTTAAACCCTGTCAGTTGCCAAAGCCCATCTAGGCCAAGGCACCCTGGCATAATGGGATTGCCCGGGAAATGGCAGGTAAAAAACCAAAGGTCTGGTGTAATGTCGAACTCTGCCACCACATGGCCTTTTCCGTGCTGGCCTGCATCTTCCGAGATGTCTGTGATGCGATCCATCATCAGCATCGGCGGCTCTGGCAATTGCGCATTGCCGGGGCCGAACAAGTCTCCGCGCGCGCATTTTAGAAGATCGTTTTTGTCGAAGGACGTTGGATAATTGGGCATATAGGGTTCCTTATCGTGTCGGGGTGGTCTAGCATTTGAACGTCTGGACCTGCAAGCACAGGGAAAAGATTGAATATGTGATCTTTTTCCCCTTATAAGAGGCTATGACCGGAAAAATCTCACAACATGCAATAGAATGGCTGGCCTCGGCACATGTGCGGCCAACGCGGCAAAGGCTACATCTGGCGCAGCTTCTTGTGGGCGATGGCCAAGACCGGCATGTAACGGCTGAATGGCTCCATGCGGCAGCTTTGAAAACCGGTGAACGGATCTCTTTGGCGACGGTCTACAATACGCTCAAGACCTTTACACAGGCGAATCTTTTGCAGGAAATTAAAATTGAGAGTGCACGGAGCTATTTCGACACCCGCACCGATAGCCACCCGCATTTCTTTTGGGAGGCGGAAAATCGCCTGAGTGATGCGCCCATGGATGCCTTGGTCATTGATCGATTGCCAGAACCGCCCGCGGGCACTGAAATATCCAAAGTTGATGTGGTGATCCGTCTTAAACCTAAGAAGGTGTCATAATCCCAAGCGCCGCCCCAGAAGGATCGGTGATAATCGCAATACGCCCGATCCCTGGCACATCAAACGGATCGCGCATGATTTGCCCACCCAAATCACGGGTTTGGGTGACAGAAGCGTCTACATCATCGACAGCGACGTACATAAACCAATGCGGCGCTAGGTTCTCCATACCGGGCATTGTACTCATATCCATCATGCCGGCGATCATGGTCTCACCAATTTTCGCGATGTGATAGTCGCCCTCTTCCATCGGCATGGTGCTGAAAGACCAGCCCGCAACGTTTTCATAATAGTTGCGCGCCGCCGCTACATCACGGGTCATCAATTCATTCCAATGGATTGTTCCATGTACCTTTGACATATCTATCTCCCCCTATTGCTGTTTCCGGCATATCATAGTTTCTCTCACTTGTGTGCAGTTTCAGAGCCAGGCATGCTACAAACCACATGTGGGAGGAAAGATGGCAATCACAACATGTATATTCGATGCCTATGGAACACTCTTCGATGTGCAAGCCGCAGCCCGTGAAGCGGCGAAAGAGGCTGCGTTTGCCCCGATTGCGGACACCTGGCCAGAGCTGGCGGACACGTGGCGGCGCAAACAGCTTGAGTATACTTGGCTGCGGGCGATCACCGGCCCCCATACCGACTTTTGGCAGGTGACAGGCGATGCCTTGGATTGGACATTAGAAAGCATGAACCTTGCCGCGCATCAAGCGCTGCGAGAGCGCTTGATGCGGCTTTATTGGGATTTGGCGGCTTTTCCAGAAGTTCCAGGGGTTCTGAGAACTTTGAAAAGCAAGGGTTTGGCGACAGGGATTTTATCAAATGGCGCACCGGATATGTTGGCGGGCGCTGTCCGATCAGCCGGGATTGGGCGCCACCTCGATCATATTCTGTCGGTAGAAACCGTTGGCGTTTTCAAGCCTGATACACGGGTTTACGATCTGGTTGGACAAACCTTTGGCACAGCGAAAGAGGAGGTGTTTTTCGTCTCTTCTAATGGTTGGGACGCGGCCGCAGCCACTGGATATGGCTTCGTGACAGCCTGGGTGAATCGTACTGGACTGCCGGTTGAAAAGCTGCCCAACACACCGACCCATATCTTTGAAAGTCTCGAACAAATTCCGGCACTGATCACCAATGTCTGAGCTTGCGCGCTTCGCTACATCGGACGGGCTTTCCCTGGCCTACAGCGATAGCGGCGGCGATGGGCTGCCGATCCTGTGCCTGTCGGGATTGACCCGCAATTCGAGTGATTTTTCCTATGTGGCCCCTTACCTTGATGGGTATCGTTTGATCGCGCTGGATTATCGCGGGCGCGGGGCCTCGGACTGGGCCAAAGATTGGCAGAGCTATTCCATTCCTGTTGAGGCCCGCGATGTGTTGGAGTTGCTGACATATTTGGACTTGTCGCAAGTGGCGATCCTGGGCACATCCCGTGGCGGGCTGATTGCGATGGCGCTGGCGGCGACCGTTCCCGATAAACTCTTGGGCGTTTGTTTGAATGATATTGGCCCTGAGATCGCCGCTGCGGGTCTTGAGGTCATAAAGGCGTATGTTGGTAAGCCGCCACAACAGAAAACCTATGAAGAGGCCGCAAAGATGCGCGCAAGCCTGATGCAGGGCTTTGAAGACGTGCCTGAAAGCCGGTGGCGCGAAGAGGTGGAAAAGCACTATGTTATGCGCGAAGACGGCTTGGACATCAATTACGACCCGAAGTTGCGGGACGCGGTTTTGTTTGCTGCGGCCCAAGACCAGCCCGATCTTTGGCCACTGTTTGATGCGATGCGCGGCATACCCACGGCTTTGATCCGCGGGGCGAATTCTAATTTGCTGACGGCTGAGACAGCGGTTAAGATGTGCCGCCGTCATCCAGAGATGATCTTTACAGAGGTTCCCAAGCGCGGCCATGTGCCGTTTCTGGATGAGCCTGAAAGTCTTGATGTGCTCAATGAATGGCTCAGCGTGTTATGAGAGATGAGATACCAGATATCACCATGATTACCGAGGCGGCAAAACGTCTAAGTGGGCATGTGCGTAAAACACCGCTTTTCAATTCTCCCATTCTGGATGACGTTGCTGGGCGGCGTGTGTTCGTAAAGATTGAAGCTTTGCAGCATACAGGAAGCTTCAAGTACCGTGGCGCTTATAATGCGGTGTCATCTTTGTCTCAGAGCGCCCGCAAGAACGGGGTGTTGGCCTTTTCCTCGGGCAATCATGCCCAAGGTGTTGCCCTTGCTGCACGCCAACATAGGGTGCCCGCAGTGATCGTTATGCCCGCAGATGCGCCACAGATCAAAATTTCCAACACCAAAGCCCTGGGGGCGGAGGTGGTGTTTTATGACCGCGTCCTTGAGACGCGGGAAGAGGTTGCGGCACGTATCCTCACAAAACGTCCGCTCTCGCTCATCAAACCTTTTGATGACCCGCGTGTGATTGCGGGGCAAGCGACCACTGGACTGGAAATTGCCCAACAAGCCGCAGAGTTGGGTATAGATGCCTCCGAAGTTCTGGTCTGCTGTGGCGGCGGTGGCTTGACTGCAGGTATTGCCCTAGCGCTAGAGGCAAAAGCCCCCGAATTGGTGGTGCGGCCTGTGGAACCTGAGGGCTTTGATGATGTGACGCGCAGTTTACAAAGTGGGCGGCGTGAAAAGAACATAAAGACTTCTGGCTCGATTTGCGATGCCATTCTCACACCAATGCCAGGGGAGCTGACCTTTCCGATTCTCAAACGTCTGTGTGGTCCTGGGATTGTGATGTCAGATGCGGCATGTCTGCAGGCCATGGCTGTCGCATGGGAGAGGTTGAAGATTGTGTTGGAGCCTGGCGGGGCTATTGCGCTCGCCGCGGCTTTGTTCCGGCCAGAGGAGATTTCTAGAACGGATGTCATTGTTGTGGCGTCGGGAGGTAATGTTGATCGCGCGATGTTTCAAAACGCGCTTCAGGCCGGGGGGATTAGCCTGACGCCTGATGACACATCGCCTTGATCCGAGCCAAATGCCGCGGGTCAGCGGCTTTCAGATCCATCGCCCGTGTCAAAGCGGCCTTGAGGGGCGCGCGGTCGATATAATCAATCAAGCCCCATAGATGCGCTGTTTCGGCCTCAATCTTTTCGCCTGCCACCAAAAGCGCCTTGGTGCGGGCCGGACCAATCAGGGCGCACAAACGCTTTGGATCGGAGGGTTGCGGGAAAAATCCCAGCCGAGCGACAGGGTGGAAAAATTTCGCGCCTGGTATAGCGATGCGCATATCGCAAGCCAGCACCATGCCAAAGGCCCCGCCTGCTAAGGTCCCATTCAAAGCGGCAATCGTCAGACAAGGCATGGCCGCAATCTTCGCTGAAAGCCTTTCCCACAGGGGCGAGGTTGTAAGCCCCTTTTTAGCTTCTTCCAAATCCGCACCTGAAGAAAACACTTTATCGCCTGCGCCGGTTAAGATCAAAACAGGCACATCCTCCGGAACGGCCTCAAGGTGCGCGATCAGCGCATCAAGCATGCCAGCTGTCAGGGCGTTGGCCTTGTCCGGTCGGTTGATCCGCAGAATTTGGCAGCCAGGGGCGGCCTCCAGATCAATCACGCGATCAATCCAACGGCGCGCCGCACCTCTTCTTCCCGCAGTTTCACATCACGCCCAAGCCATGGGTCCGCCTCTGGTCCACACATCCATACCAGTGTCTTTGCGGGCCATTCAGGGGGAATGTGGTCCTCCCAATTCAGTTGTGCCACAGGATTGATCCCGCTGGCCTTGATTTCGCGCTGCATTTGGGTGGCCACGGTACCCGGCGAAAGCCCCAACATGCGTATGCCACGTTGCCCATATTCGCGATGCACCGACTGCGTCAGCATCAAGGCACCGGCTTTGGCGGTGCAATAATGGCTCCACCCTTCCAATGCGTTATAGGCCGCGCCGGAGCTTATGGTGATGAGTGTACCCCCACCCTGGGACAGCATGATCGGCAATGTGGCGCGCATGCCATAGAATATACCTTTGAGGTTGATATCGATCACATGGCCCCAGGCGTCTGGGTCTGCTTCGGCAAGGGGGGCGATGGGTTCGATCACACCAGCATTGCCAATCAAAACATCGAGACGGCCAAACGCCTTTTGCGCAGCGGTCACAGCGGCCTCAACCTCCCAGTAGCGGGACACGTCACAAGGAATGGCCAAAGCCTTCGCGCCAATCTCACCGGCCAAATCAGCGATAGCCTCGCTGTTGCGCGCCAAAAGGGCGACTTGTGCCCCTTCTGCGGCAAAGGCTTTGGCCGCTTCTGCACCGATCCCGCGTGATGCTCCGGTGATGATCACACCAGCGTCCTTCAAATTCATGTAAATATCCTCTGAATAGGCATTCCAATCTTGACCGCTGTTATCCTTGCGCAGATGATGGAATAACGCAACCAATCATTAGGATATCTCAATGCAGATTCTTCGAAACGTTATTCCAGCATGTATTTTTATCGTGTCGCCAACACCAAGTCTGGCCCAAATCTCTGCTGAAGAGATTTGGCAGGAATGGGTCGCTTTTTATGCCGTTCAAGGTTTTGAACTTTCGGCGACCTCTCAAAGTTATGCCGATGGCACACTGCGTTTGAATGGCGTAACGCAAACCTACACTGACAGTAACGAAGAAGGTGAAGTTTCTATCGTTGCGAGCTTAGATGAAATTTCTTTGCGGGAAGAAACCGATGATTCTGTAAGCTACATTTTACCAGAACAGATGACAGTCCTTTTCTCGGTAAGAATGGAACCGGAAAATGATACGTTTGTTATTCCGATCACCATGACCTTAGAGAATTTTCAAGGACGTGTTTCGGGCGATGACACGCGCGAATACCAAAATACAGCTGACACGATAACGATAAACGTTGCGCACGCGGAAGACGAAGGCTCCGTCAATGCGGATTTTGTTATGAACGATCTGGCGTCGCTCGTGCAAATTGCCGCTGGTTTGAATGGGCCTTGGGATTATTCATCGACGGGTGAGATGTCATCGATGTCCGTCGATTTTTCTTTCGCGGAGGTCGCTTCAAACACGCAATTCACTTTTGAGATTGATATTGAAGACATAACCTTGAGTGCAGTGCTTGGAAATTTCACTGAGAGTTCGACAGATGGTTTTCTATATCCTCTAACTCAGCAGCACAGATACAGCGCGTATAAATCGGAGACGAATTTTTCTGTTTCTGGGAATGGCGAACAAACTACCGCGCGCAGTTCTACGGACCGATCCGCATTTGCCGTTGATATCGCGCCAGAGGCGGTTGCCTTCAAAGGTGGGTCTCTTGGATTTGAGACAACGTTTCAGATGGCACAATTCCCTATACCTTTTGGGTATAGTGCAACGGAAATCATAACAGAGATTGCCGCCCCATTGTTTGCGTCAGAGCTGTCTCAGCCTCTTGCGCTTAAACTTGCGCTTCGTGATGTCGCGCCGTCCGAAAGCGTTTGGACACTTATCGATCCGTTAGGGGCGCTCGGGCGGGACCCTGTGGACTTTGTGCTCGATATTGACGGATCGGCCAAAAGCCTTGTTGAGGCTGGTGACATAGGCGCGTTTGAAAATTTCAACCGTATGCCTTTTGAGTTAGACAATTTGACGTTGAACCAACTCCTGCTGTCAGCAGCAGGGGCTGTTTTGACAGGCAATGGCGACGTGGATTTCAAGAACGAAGACTCTGCGTCGGGTTTGGGGTTTCCTCAACCTTTTGGAAAACTGAATTTTGACCTCAAAGGTGGCCTCACCCTCATTGATAAATTGGTTACCATCGGTGTTTTGCCAGCGGCGCAAGCACAAATGGCGAAAATGATGTCGGGTGTGGTTGCAACGCCTGTAGGCGAAGATCATTTGACCTCTGAAATTGAACTTACAGAAGACGGTAGTGTGTTAGTGAATGGGTTGCCCTCCCCCTTTTGAAAAAACGGCAGAGGCTTTATCGGTAGGTCGCAATACATGTTGGATGATCCAGATCGGGAAGATTTACCCCCGCTTCTGAAGGCTGCACCAAAGTCGTCTGAGTTCAAAAAATTGCGCAAACGGCTTGTGCGGCACACCCGTGAGGCGATTGACCGTTATAACATGTTGACGCCTGGCGCGCGGTGGCTGGTTTGCTTGTCCGGCGGCAAAGACAGCTACACGCTGCTGGCTGTGCTGACCGAGTTAAAATGGCGTGGGCTTTTGCCGGTTGACCTTCTGGCGTGCAACCTGGACCAAGGCCAACCCGGCTTTCCCGCAACCGTTCTGCCACGGTTTTTATCTGATATGGGTGTGCCCCATCGCATTGAGTATCAAGATACCTATTCAATCGTGACAGAGAAAGTTCCACATGGCAAAACCTACTGTGCGCTTTGTTCGCGTTTGCGGCGGGGCAACCTTTACCGCATTGCTCGTGAAGAAGGATGCACGGCGGTTGCCCTTGGCCATCATCGCGATGACATTCTTGAAACGTTTTTTCTCAACCTCTTCCATGGCGGCAAGCTGGCAACAATGCCGCCAAAACTTTTGAATGATGCGGGGGATCTGCATGTGTTGCGCCCTTTGGCCCATATTGCAGAGATAGATTGTGCCAAATTTACCCAGGCCATGGGATATCCTGTTATTCCCTGCAATCTGTGTGGGTCACAAGACGGGCTGCAACGCCAAGCGATTAAGGCAATGCTGGACGATTGGGCGGGCTCTGTTGCAAACTTCTGGTATAGCCGCAGTTGCCCCTCCGCTTGACGGAGTC
>CAWUJT010000013.1:0-31155 GCA_963922715.1 uncultured Thalassobacter sp. | reverse complement strand
AGCAGCGATGTCTCATAGTCGATCTCGGTGCCGAACAGAAACATCTGTGCCATCGGCGCGATCAGAACGCGCGCGCCATTTTGTTCAACCACCTCATCATGGGGGCCAATCTCAGTCACGTAATCCATGGTGTATTCCATGCCCGCGCAGCCACCTTTTTTGACCCCGATTTTCAGGCCTTGTGTGTCCCCTTGCGCCATCAGCCGTGAGATTTGTGCCGCAGCACGTTCTGTGAGGGTGACGGGGGATTGTCCTGGTATCGAAAACATAACGCTGCTCCCTTATTCAATTTGAAAGTAAGCGCTTTGACTTTCAATCGCAAGGGAGTTGGGTCTAGGCTACCGCCATCCAAAGTTAAAACTGATGGAGATACGATTCTCCTCGGTCATGTTCATCAGGACTTCATGGCGCAGCCAACTTTCCCACATCAAAACCTCCCCTGCTTTTGGATGAAGATAGACAAATTGTTTCAAACCCTCCGGTGTGTCCTGGGTCCGTGTTGGGGCCGCCATCATCATCGGCAGGCGCGGGTCTTCAAGTTTCAAAGCACTCGTGCCATCTGGCATGGCGACATAGGTGGTGCCCGAGATCACAGAGTGGGGATGGATGTGACTGGTATGAATACCACCGGGCGGCAAGATATTGATCCACAGAGCATCCAAATGCAGG
Organism: uncultured Thalassobacter sp.; assembly: GCA_963922715.1. Taxonomy (GTDB): domain Bacteria; phylum Pseudomonadota; class Alphaproteobacteria; order Rhodobacterales; family Rhodobacteraceae; genus CAWUJT01. The sequence goes on along the minus strand of CAWUJT010000013.1, from coordinate 30,486 downwards.
TCTTTGCCATCGAGATCGAAATAAAGCGATTGGGCAAAATCTTCGGCATGTGCTTGAAGGCTGTCCGACAGATCAGCAAATGTGGGAAACCGCCAAGCTAAATCTGTCAAAGAGGCATAGGATGTGTACCCTGGGAAATCGTTCTCATCACACCACCTTTGACCCGCCTCATCATCCTCTGCAATCGATAGACAGGCGGCCAAGAGTTCATGAGGGTTGATGTTTTTGCCATACTTGCCCCGTGGGGCACGGTACAAAGGTGTAATGAAGAGCGGTTGGGTGTTGGGGTGCATGGGGCCTCTGTGGGTCGTTAGAGCGAATGCAGTGTTCATCAAAGATGGGGCCATAATTTTCAAGAGATATAGCAACTTTATACTTGCAAATTCTTATCTATAGGCATATCAAGCGCTTTTATTGCTCCATCGGAACTTTTGGTAACCTTTTTTGGGCCGACCGATGATGTTGAAAAGGATTAGATATGAACGCTCAGGAACTTCGTTCCAAAACGCCTGATGAATTGCGCGATGCTTTGAAAGCCCTGAAAAAAGAGGCGTTCAACTTGCGTTTTCAGGCCGCCACAAACCAACTTGAGAACACCGCGCGGATGCGGTCTGTGCGTCGTGATACAGCGCGGGTGATGACGGTACTCAATGAAAAAGCAAATGTGGAGGTCGACTGATGCCCAAACGAATTTTGCAAGGTGTTGTGACATCTAACCAAAATGCACAAACCGTGACAGTCTCGGTTGAGCGTCGTTTCAAGCATCCTTTGCTACAAAAAACTGTGCGGAAGTCCAAGAAGTACCGCGCACATGACGAGAACAATCAATTCAACGTGGGCGACACCGTTCGCATTCAAGAATGCGCGCCCAGGTCGAAAACCAAACGCTGGGAAGTGATCGCAACGTAGATCGTACCCTTAATCGAAACCCTGGGACAAAACGCCTTGCATCGGCTGTTCCAAAGGTCGGGAGATAAAACATGATCCAGATGCAAACAAACCTGGATGTTGCTGACAACTCAGGCGCGCGCCGTGTTCAGTGCATCAAGGTCTTAGGGGGCTCCAAGCGCAAATACGCCTCTGTCGGGGATATTATCGTGGTGTCCGTGAAAGAAGCCATTCCGCGCGGGCGCGTCAAAAAGGGCGATGTGCGCAAGGCAGTTGTGGTCCGCACCGCCAAAGAGGTACGTCGTGAAGACGGCACCGCCATTCGGTTTGACCGCAACGCTGCCGTAATCCTCAACAACAACATGGAGCCGATTGGCACACGCATCTTCGGCCCTGTGGTGCGTGAGCTGCGCGCCAAGAATTTTATGAAAATCATCTCACTCGCGCCGGAGGTGTTGTGATGGCGGCAAAACTCAAAAAAGGGGATCGCGTGATTGTCTTGGCGGGCAAAGATAAAGGCAAAACGGGTGAGATCACGCAAGTCATGCCGCAGGCTGGGAAGGCGGTTGTTGATGGTGTGAATATGGCGATCCGCCACACGCGTCAAAGCCAGAACTCTCAGGGCGGTCGCTTGCCCAAAGCGATGCCGATTGATCTGTCGAATTTGGCCTATGTCGATGGCGACGGTAAGGCCACACGCGTTGGCTTTCGCATGGAAGATGGCAAGAAAGTTCGATTTGCAAAAACCACGGGGGAGGCAATCTGATGCTGGATCAAGCCACCTACACACCGCGCCTAAAGGTACTTTATAAAGATAAAATTCGCGCTGCTTTGAAAGAAGAGTTTGGCTACAAGAACGATATGCAAATCCCACGGCTCGATAAAATCGTGCTGAACATCGGGGCGGGGGCAGAAAGCGTGCGTGACAGCAAGAAAGCAAAGTCTGCGCAAGAAGATTTAACCGCCATTGCAGGGCAGAAAGCCGTGATCACCAAAGCCAAGAAATCTATCGCGGGATTTCGCGTGCGCGAAGGCATGCCGCTTGGGGCTAAGGTCACACTGCGCGGCGACCGGATGTATGAATTTCTGGATCGTTTGATCACGGTTGCCATGCCGCGTATTCGTGACTTTCGCGGTGTGAACAGCAAAAGCTTCGATGGCCGTGGCAATTATGCCATGGGCATTAAAGAACACATTGTCTTTCCCGAGATCAACTTTGACAAAGTGGATGAAGTTTGGGGGATGGACGTCATTATTTGTACCAACGCCGCGACAGATGCGGAAGCCAAGGCGCTGTTGAAGGCTTTCAACATGCCCTTCAACTCTTAAAAAGGGACGAGACACATGGCCAAAAAATCCATGGTTGCCCGTGAAGTCAAGCGTCAAAAGCTTGTTGACAAATATGCGGTAAAGCGGGCTGCACTTAAAGAGATCGCAAACGACCAAGACCGTCCGATGGAGGAACGGTTTAAGGCACGCCTGAAACTGGCGGAATTGCCGCGCAATTCATCGCCCACCCGTTTGCATAATCGTTGCCAGCTGACCGGGCGGCCCCATGCCTATTACCGCAAGTTGAAAGTCAGCCGGATCATGTTGCGAGAGCTTGGCTCTTACGGCAAAATTCCAGGCCTTGTGAAGTCAAGCTGGTAGGGAGGAGATAAACATATGAATGATCCTCTTGGTGATATGCTCACACGTATCCGCAACGCGCAAATGCGGGGCCGCAGCACGGTTGTGACCCCAGCCTCAAAACTGCGGGCTTGGGTTCTCGATGTGTTGAAAGACGAAGGCTATATCCGTGGATATGAGAAAACCACAGATCCCAAAGGTCATGCCACGATTGAAATTGGCTTGAAGTATCACGATGGGACACCTGTGATCCGCGAGATACAGCGTGTCTCCAAGCCGGGACGACGGGTGTATCTTGGTGTGAAGGATATTCCGCAGGTCCGCCAAGGTTTGGGTGTCTCTATTGTTTCCACCCCTCAGGGTGTGATGTCAGATGCAAATGCGCGCTCCCACAATGTGGGTGGCGAAGTGCTTTGCACGGTGTTTTAAGGGGGTAAAGATGTCTCGTATCGGGAAAAAACCCATCACGATGCCCTCTGGCGTGGAGGCTAAGGTGAACGGGCAAACCGTGTCAGTCAAAGGGCCGAAAGGCACACAGGAATTCACGGCAACGGATGACGTCAGTCTTGCGCTTGAAGACAATGCGGTTGTTGTTACGCCGCGCGGCACGTCAAAGCGCGCCCGGCAGCAATGGGGCATGTCACGCACCATGATCGCAAACCTGGTCACCGGTGTCACGACCGGCTTCAAAAAAGAGCTTGAGATTAACGGTGTGGGCTATCGCGCCCAAATGCAGGGCAATACGCTGAAACTCAGTTTGGGCTACAGCCACGATGTGAATTTCGACGTCCCCGCAGGGGTGACAGTGACCGCCGCAAAGCCCACAGAGATTGTCATCGAAGGATCAGATGCGCAACTTGTGGGTCAAGTGGCTGCCAACATTCGTGATTGGCGCAGGCCAGAGCCCTACAAGGGCAAAGGTATAAAATACAAAGATGAATTTATCTTCCGCAAGGAAGGCAAGAAGAAGTAAGGAACGGCAGCCATGGCTCTTAACAAACGCGCGTTGTTTCTCAAGCGTCGCCTGCGCGTCAGAAACAAGCTCAGGAAGATGAACGCGGGGCGTGTGCGCCTAAGTGTGCATCGTTCCAACAAAAACATCAGCGCCCAGGTTATTGACGATCAAAACGGGGTGACTTTGGCTGCGGCCTCTTCGCTGGAGAAAGACCTTGGTGTTGTGGGTCAGAATAACATCGACGCGGCCAGCAAGGTTGGTGCAGCTATTGCAGAACGGGCAAAAGCGGCCGGTGTTGAAACCTGCTACTTTGATCGTGGTGGCTTTCTGTTCCACGGTGGGATCAAGGCCCTGGCCGACGCGGCCCGCGAAGGTGGTTTGAAGTTTTAAGAGTGTAGGGGACATCGTGTTTCCTCGATGATCCGGGGCCTTTGAGGGTCACTTGGATTGGATCAAACGAAGGGCAAAGGCCCATAACAAGAAGGACGCCAGATGGCAGAACGTGAACAAAGAGGTCGCGGTCGCGACCGTGAAGAGGGACCAGAATTCGCAGACCGTCTTGTGGCGATCAATCGGGTTTCAAAGACAACAAAGGGCGGCAAGAACTTCGGGTTTGCGGCCCTGGTGGTTGTGGGCGATCAACGCGGTCGTGTGGGCTTTGGCAAAGGTAAAGCCAAGGAAGTGCCTGAGGCGGTGCGCAAGGCCACAGATCAAGCCAAGCGGCAGATGATCCGTGTGCCACTCAAGGAAGGACGCACGTTGCACCACGACATCGAAGGGCGCCACGGCGCGGGCAAGGTGGTGATGCGCGCAGCTCCCACAGGGACAGGAATCATTGCCGGTGGTCCGATGCGGGCGGTGTTTGAGATGCTGGGCGTTCAGGACGTTGTGGCCAAATCTTTGGGCTCGCAAAACCCTTACAACATGATCCGCGCCACCATTGACGGCTTAAAGCAGGAACAATCGCCCCGCTCTGTTGCACAGCGTCGTGGCAAAAAGGTTTCCGATATTCTGCCGAAACGGGATGAGGCGACGTCTCCGCCTGCCCCTGAAGCACCTGAACACGTGGAGGCCTGAGGTCTATGACAAAAACGATTGTTGTGAAACAAATTGGCTCTCCCATTCGGCGCCCGGACATTCAACGAAAAACATTGATTGGTCTGGGCTTGAACAAAATGCACAAAACGCGCGAGTTGGAAGATACACCGTCTGTGCGTGGTATGGTTGCCAAAATTCCGCACCTTGTGGAAATTATTGAAGAGCGGGGCTAAGGCAGGAGCCCCACACATATGGGCACGTTTAATATCCTCTGCGACGGCTTTGGCTGACGATAATGCCTAAAAGGATAAGCACCAGGGCCACGTAGAATTGCATGGGCAAGCTTTCCTTTAATATCAGAACGCCAAAAAAGGTGCTCCAAAGTGGGATCATGTAAGATGTTTGTGACATAAAAACCGATCCGGCGGTAGTGATCACACGTACCCGTAAAGCGGCCCCAACGCCTGTGGGCATGATCCCAAGATAAAGAAGCGCCAGTGTTGGCCCGATCGCGGCGAGTTTTGGTGGCCCCTCCATCACCCAAGCGATAGGGATAAGTACAATCCCCCCGCAAAGCAATATGGCCGCTGCAAAGGCAAGCGGTGGCATTTTCGGTGCGCGCCGCGTGACGATAGAGCCCGCAGCATAGCAAAAGGCGGCGGCCAAACAGGCTATCTGTGCGCCGAGCGGGGCCTGATCAAAAACACTTGGCCCCATAAGAATGGCCAGGCCAATAAAGCCAAGCCCAACACCGATGATCCGTCGTGGCCCGATGCCTTCTTCCGGCAGGAAAAGATATGCCAGAGGTAGGATAATCAGTGGGACCGTGCCGATTGCAACCCCTGCAAAGGCTGTCGGCACATCCGCAATACCCCACGACAGCAGCGTCATCGGCAGGGCGGCGGATAGTACACCCAGCCCCATGCAATAAGACCATCCTTTTGGTGTGTGCCCGATTTGCGACAGCGGTTGCCCAAACAGAGGGGCCAGAATCAAAAGCGCGCCGGCCCCCAAAACCACACGTAATGCTGTTGTCCAAAACAGCGGATAGCCTTCTAGGGAAAGGGCAATCGACATGAAAGCCGAGCCCCAGATGATACCAAGGGAGATGATGATACCCCAGTTCAAAAGGCCTGGATGTGCGGGCGACGCAGACGGGATCATCGGGCCCCCGCCCCTTTTGTGCGGCGCATTAAACCAGGTGTAACCCTATCAAGTATCACAATCGGACTTTCTGTTTTATGGCACGTCTGTGCGTTTTGATACGCATGTCAGCCAAGTGCGATCCTCGCGCAAGATGAATTTCTCCTTTTGCGCAAATTCATAGTTCTGCTGCCCCAGCGGATCTTGAACCAAGCGGGCGCGATAAGCCTCATACGCGGCAAGATTTTCGATATGATAGATGCCATAGGCCAAGGTTGATGAGCCTTCGTGTGGCGCAAAATATCCCACTAGGTCTGCACCGCAGCGCGGAATGGCCTCTCCCCAAACGCGGCCATATTCGGCAAAAGCGGCCTTTTGCGTGGGGTCGATGTGATAGCGAATGATACAGGTCAGCATGTTTAGTTCCCCTTGTGATGAGGTCTGCAGAATACCCGTTGACAGGCATGAATGCTTTGGTGCTAATCAAACTATGAAAGAACGTCCTGATATTTCGCGTTTGGCGGCCCTGATCGGGGATCCTGCGCGGGCCAACATGCTGACGGCTTTGATGGATGGTCAGGCCTTGACAGCTTCTGAACTTGCGCAAGAAGCGGGCGTTACCTTGCCCACGGCGAGCGGTCATTTGGCCAAGCTGGCAGAGTCTGGGCTGATCCAGCACCGCAAGCAGGGGCGGCATAAATATGTGCAACTTGCCGGTGAAGATGTGGCCCTGGTATTAGAGGCGCTTATGGGCCTGGCCGTTGGCCGCGGTTTAAACCGCAGCAGGCCGGGCCCCAAAGACCCGCTGATGCGTCATGCGCGGGTGTGTTACAATCACCTTGCAGGGCAGAAGGGGGTACAACTCTATCGTGCGTTGTTGCGTAAGGGGGTTTTGGTGGAAACCGCCGATGACACCTTAGAGCTGACAGAATCCGGCGCTGCCTTTATGACGGCGTTCGGCATTGATGTCTTGCACCTAAAACAGGCGCGGGCGCCCCTTTGTCGCACCTGCCTTGATTGGTCAGAACGGCGCAGTCATCTGGCGGGAGGTTTGGGCCGCGCGCTTCTGTCCCGGATGCAGGTGCTCGGATGGGTCCGTCAGGACACCCGCAGTCGTGTCCTGACGTTTTCGCCGCCTGGAGACCGCGCGTTTGCCCAAGCGTTTCCAGCGGAGTGAAACGGTCAATTCTTCGCTTTGTCGACCATTTTGCCCGCAGAAATCCACGGCATCATCGCCCGCAACTTTTCCCCGGTTTCTTCGATCTGATGGACATCGTTGATCCGGCGGGTGCCTTTGAAAAAGGGCTGGCCCACCGCATTCTCAGCCATGAAATCGCGCACGAATTTCCCGGTTTGAATATCGGTCAAGATGGCTTTCATCCGCGCCTTTGTCTCCTCATAGGGCAAAACGCGCGGCCCAGACACATATTCCCCATATTCAGCGGTGTTTGAGATGGAGTAGTTCATGTTGGCAATACCGCCCTCATAGATCAAATCCACGATCAATTTGACCTCATGCAGGCATTCGAAATAGGCCATCTCGGGGGCGTACCCCGCCTCCACCAAGGTTTCAAAACCCATTCGGATCAATTCCACCAATCCCCCACACAGAACGGCTTGTTCGCCAAAGAGGTCCGTCTCACATTCCTCGCGGAAATTTGTCTCAATGATCCCGGACCGCCCGCCACCGATGGCGGAACAGTAGCTCAGGCCAATCTCAAGGGCGCGCCCGCTGGCATCGTTGTTGACCGCAACCAGGCACGGCACGCCGCCGCCTTTCAGATATTCCGCGCGCACGGTGTGGCCAGGGCCTTTGGGGGCCATCATAATCACATCGACACCGGGCTTTGGCTCAATCAAGCCAAAATGCACATTGAGCCCATGGGCAAAGGCCACCGCCGCCCCGTCTTTGAGGTTGTCATGCACATGCGCCTTGTAGGTTGCGGCCTGAAGCTCATCTGGCATTGTGAACATAATCACGTCACACCAGGCTGCGGCCTCGGCAATGCCCATAACGTGCAGACCTTCCCCTTCGGCTTTCTTTGCGGAGGGGGAGCCGTCGCGCAACGCCACCACAACGTTCCGCGCCCCTGAGTCGCGCAGGTTCAAGGCATGCGCATGTCCTTGGCTGCCATAGCCCAGGATCGCCACTTTCATGTCCTTTATCAGATTGGTATCGCAGTCTCGGTCATAGTAAACGCGCATCTTTCTTCTCCTTCTATCTGTCGGGCCTTTTTGGCAGAGCTCTGCGGCGGTGGCGAGAGATGTTTTGCAAATTTATGCGCTTATTTCAGGTTCTTCAGTCTAGCCGCGTTATGATTGTATACCAAGATAGACTTTGCGCCTGTGCAAGACACGCGATATGGCTTCGCGAAAGAAACAAAGAGGGTATTATGGCGGCTTTGCTCAACTCGGTTGATCCTAAGGGCTTGGAAGAGTTCTCGGTTGTGTTCACAGACCGATCCTTGAATTCCATGTCGCAGGCTTTTCAACAGGTCATGCGGGATATTTCAGCGATGCTGAAAGAAGTCTATGCCGCCGAGGCTGTGGCCCTTGTTCCTGGTGGCGGCACGTTCGCCATGGAGGCTGTCGCGCGTCAGCTGGGACAAGACGCAAAGGCGTTGGTGGTACGCAATGGATGGTTTTCCTATAGGTGGTCGCAAATCTTCGATGCCGGCCATTTCACATCAGATGTCGATGTTATAAAGGCCCGCCGACAAGGTAATGCAGCACAGGCCCCATTTGCGCCCGCGCCCATTGAAGAAGTGACGGCAAAAATTTATGCGCTGAAGCCCGATCTTGTGTTCGCGCCCCATGTTGAGACATCGGCAGGTGTGATTTTGCCGGATACCTATGTCTCGGCCTTGGCGCAGGCGGCCCATGATGTCGGGGCGCTGATGGTGCTTGATTGTATCGCCTCGGGCTGCATTTGGGTTGACATGGCCCAGACAGGGGTCGACGTCTTGATCTCTGCGCCGCAAAAGGGATGGTCATCTTCCCCCTGTGCGGGGATTGTGATGCTGTCTGAGCGCGGGCTGGCACGGGTGAAGGCTACAAAATCCGACAGTTTCGCCATCGACCTCGGCAAATGGCTTGCGATTATGGAAACCTATGAAGCGGGCGGGCATGCCTATCATGCCACCATGCCCACGGATGCTTTGCGGGGGTTTCGGGATGTGATGCGGGAGACGCGTGACTATGGCTTTGCTGCACTTAAAGAGGCTCAGTGGGAGCTTGGGCAGTCTGTCCGCGACATGTTGTCTGCACGTGGGGTGCACTCTGTTGCCGCCCCCGGGTATGAGGCCCCAGGCGTTGTGGTCAGCTATACCGATGATCCCATGATTAAATCTGGGGCGGCTTTTGTGGCCCAGGGCACTCAAATCGCCGCTGGCGTGCCGCTGGAATGTGATGAGCCAGAGGGGTTCTCGACCTTTCGTATTGGGCTTTTCGGTCTCGACAAACTGTATGATGTGCCTGGCACGTTAAATCGGCTAGAACGCGTGATTGATAAAGTTATTCCTGCTGCTTAATCCTGCGCGCCAAGTCCAAGTTTCATCGCTGTTTTGCGCAAAGGCGCGATGTCATGGAGCATTCCAATGCCCGCCGCACGGATCCTTTGTGTCAAAGGCAGATTGAATTGGCTTGTTTTGTTCAGCATAGTGACCCCAGTGACTCTGGCCTGAACATCGGGCCAGCGCATGCGATGATACCGTTGGAGCATATCAGCATCACCAATGTCTTCGGGTTTTGTTGCCATAAGATTGTGCAAAACCTGAATGTCTTTCAGGCTCATATTCAAGCCTTGTGCCCCGATTGGGGGCACGACATGGGCGGCTTCGGCAACAAGGGCCAGACGCTCTGCACTGAAACGTTGAGCGATCTGGGCAATAATCGGCCAAACGGTTCTTGTATTGACGAGTTTCAAAGGCCCTAAAATGTTCCCAGAACGCGCGGTCATTTCTGTTTCAAACGCCGCAGGGTCCAGCGCGTACCTGCGCATGGTTTCCGTGCCATCGTCCATCCAAACAACGGCAGAGCATGGCTGAGCTTCGAGATCGGGAAGGGGAACAAGGGTAAACGGCCCACCTGAAAGATGGATTTCAGTGGAGATGTTGTTATGAGGAATTTCATGGGTCACCGCAAAGGCAAGGGCCTTTTGCCCAAAGCGGGTGGTCTGCACAGAAATGCCCGCTTGTGTCCGTAACACACTGTCCCGACCATCCGCAGCCACCACAAGGCGTGTGCGCAAGCGACTGCCGTTAGACAGCTTTATCCGTGCCTCTGTTTCGCGAGTTTGGATGTGGCTGACCGCAACATTGGTTCGAAGGTCGACATTTGCCAGTTCGCTTAAATGTGCGATCAATTCCTGGCGCAAAACTCGGTTTGGTACATTCCAACCAAAGGGATGCGCGCTAACATCGGTGCTGTTAAAATCGCGCATCAAGGAGGTTGGACCGGATATATCCACGATCCGCATGGTGTTCAGCGGCGCTGCGTGGGGCGCCATACGTTTCCAGACTTCGGCATCTTCCAAAAGCTTTTGGCCAGGGTGTAAGATCGCCGTGGTGCGTGTGTCATCTTTAATGTGATTGTCTGTGTCGAGGCTCAAGGCAGGGTCGACACAACAAACCGCAAAGCCACTGTGGGCGAATACAGCACAGGCCGACAAACCGGCCAGCCCGCCCCCTGACACCACAATATCATAATCTTCGTTTTCCATTGTACTTTATTTAGGCAACATTCGACAGATAGCGAAGGGATGAATTGTCACATCGCTCGGTTGTGTCTCAGTCCGAAATTTAGATTGAATTATTTTAGGGGTTTTCCCGGATAACCTGAATACGGGTTATCCGTATGGGCATGCAAAGAAGCCGTTTGAGTAAGTCGATACAACGTCATTTGATTGCGCATTTTGTAGCTGGCACGATAGCACGAACTGCGGCAGTTTTATGTGACGTCAATCGCAAAACTGTAGCCTTCTATTTTCACCGCCTGCGCGCGATTATTCACTACGAACTTGAGCAAGAGGCAGATAGTGTTTTCTGCGGCGATATTGAGGTGGATGAAAGTTATTTCGGGGGCAAGCGCAAGGGCAAACGAGGACGTGGTGCAGGCGGTAAAATCCCTGTTTTTAGGCTTTTGAAGCGGGGAGGCAAGATCTACACCAAGATTATCCCAGACGCCGCCTCAGCTAGCCTCTGCCCTATTATTGAGCGCAAGGTCGTGCCCGATTCAATCGTCTATACCGACACATGGCGTGGCTATAATGCGCTTGATGTATCTGACTTCAAACACTATCGCATCAATCATTCAGTGCTCTTCGCGGACAAGCACAATCATATCAATGGCATTGAGAATTTCTGGAATCAAGCGAAGCGTCATATGCGCAAATTGAATGGTGTTCCAAAGGAACATTTTGCACTATTTTTGAAGGAATGTGAGTGGCGTTTCAATAACAACGACCCAAAGGACCAATTAAAGAAATTGAACCAATGGGTTAAACAATATCTACAATAGTTATTTGAGACAGCCCCAAACTTTAATCCCCAGGACCTGCGAAAATCAGCGCCTCATCACAAGGCGCGATGCGCAGGATATTGGTTGTCCCGGGCACGTTGAACGGAATACCCGCCATAACGACGATTGTATCATCGGCCTCCACAAATTCAGCGGCCAGTGCGGCCCGCACAGCCGAAAGAACCGCGAGCTTAAACCGCTCCACCTCTCCGGTGATCACACAATGGGTTCCCCAGGTCAGACACAAACGGCGGGCAGAGCTTTGCATCGGGGTCAGCGCGATAATCGGCACACGGGGGCGTTCACGGGCAATCTTCAAAGCTGTCGATCCCGAGTGCGTGAAACAGCAGATCAGCTTAATGTCGGTTGTTTCCGCAATCTCACGGGCGGCGGCCACGATCCCATCGGCGGTGGTTTCCCGCTTGGCCCGGCGGGAGGCCTCGACAATCTCTTGATAGGTCGGGTCACTTTCCACAGAGACCGCAACATTGTTCATCGTGGTCACGGCCTCAACCGGATAGTGTCCCGCAGCGGACTCCGCGCTCAGCATGATGGCATCCGCGCCTTCATAGATCGCTTGGGCGACGTCCGAGACTTCCGCGCGCGTGGGCATTGGGCTTTCGATCATGCTCTCCAGCATTTGCGTGGCCACGATCACCGGCTTGGCAGCCGCGCGGCATTTGCGCACCAGGCGCTTTTGGACAGGTGGAACATCTTGTACAGGAAGCTCAACACCTAAATCCCCGCGGGCCACCATGATCCCATCGGAGACAGCTAGAATGTCGTCAAAAGCCAACACGGCGGCGGGCTTTTCGATCTTTGCCAGGATCGCTGCACGGCCCGTCGCCAGGCCGCGCGCCTCGTCAACATCTTCCGCGCGCTGGACAAAGCTTAGGGCCAGCCAATCGACGCCTAAGCCACAGACAAACTCCAAGTCCTTACGGTCTTTTGGCGATAACGCGGCAAGCGGTAAAGTCACATCTGGGACGTTCACGCCTTTGCGGTCGGAAATCGTGCCGCCCGTGATCACTGTGCAATCGGCATGTTCAGAGCTACAGGTCTGCACTTCAAGCCGCAGCTTCCCATCATTGACAAGCAGTGTTGATCCGGGCTCCAGGGCTTTGAAAATTTCTGGATGGGGAAGCTGCACGCGGGTATGATCCCCGGACGTTTCCTCAAGATCAAAGCGAAACGCGGCCCCTGCTTCAATCACCTCAGAGCCCTTTGCGAAGCTCCCACAGCGTAGTTTTGGGCCTTGCAAATCCGCCAAAATGCCAATCGGCCGGGCCATATCCCGCTCCAGGTCGCGGATGATGGCATGACGGGCGCGAATCTCCTCGTGATCGCCATGGCTCATGTTCAAGCGGAAGACATCCGCACCCGCCTCAAACAGTGCTTTGATGGTGGCGTAATCGTTAGAAGACGGCCCCAAGGTCGCGACGATTTTAACCTTGCGATGTCGGCGCATGCCCCAACCCCTTTTGAGCGTTTCTTGCGGTATTCTATGGCCCAGAGAATACCAAGAGGCAACTGGCAGTTCAAACAAGATCGCGTTATATCTTCATCCTATGAGTGATGACCATCCCGCCTATGAGATCGTACCAGGCCACAGCGACAGTCGGTGGCTGTTTGTCTGCGATCACGCCTCCAATGCCATTCCGCCCGAGTTCGATCAGCTCGGGGTGTCGCCGGTGGATCAGGCGCGCCACATCGCGTTCGACCCAGGCGCAGAGGGTGTGACACGGACGCTCGCCAAAGCTTTGAATGCGCCTGCAATTTTATCGCGATTTTCCCGCTTGGTGATTGATCCCAATCGTGGCGCAGATGACCCAACGCTTTTGATGCGACTCTATGATGGCGCGATCATTCCTGGTAACCGATCTGTCACACCACAGGAACGGCTGCGGCGGATTGACACTTATCACACGCCCTACCATGACGCCTTAGCCCATCTGAGTAAGACGCATGCTTCCGCTGTTCTCATCTCAATACACAGCTTCACGCCACAGTTGGCGGGGCGTCCCCCGCGCCCTTGGCACATAGGCGTTTTATACGCGCCCCCCAATGCGTTCGCTGAGGCGCTGATACACTCTTTTGAGGCAGAGACCGATGTGGTAATCGGGGACAACAAACCCTACAGCGGCCATCTGCCCGGCGACACAATGGATCGCCATGCTGTTCAAACAGGGCGCACCCATGCGCTTATCGAACTGCGCAATGATCTGATCGCAACCGCAGCCGACCAAACCCACTGGGCGCAGCGGCTGATCCCGCATTTAACCACAGCCTTGGAGACGATTGATGCCCAATCTGCCTGATATTGACCCCCAAACCCAAATCGAATTGGAAGCCGCCGCTTTCCGCCGTCTGCGCCAGCATCTGATGGAAGAGCGCACCGATGTTCAAAATATTGATATGATGAACCTTGCGGGCTTTTGCCGCAACTGCCTGAGTCGTTGGTATCAAGAGGCCGCAACTGCCAAAGGCGTTGACATCGACAAAGCCCAAGCCCGAGAGATCTTTTACGGTATGACGATGGACGCCTGGAAGGCCAATTATCAGACCGAGGCCAGCGCAGAGAAACAAGCGGCATTCACCCAGGCTTTTGCGGAAAACGTCGGTAGGAAAGAGTAAGCGGCAAAACAGACAAGCCCGAAATGATCTACGACAAGGCATATCAGAGATTTTCGTATGTCTACGGCAACCAACGCGCTTGTACCGTTCAGACGCATTAACAGAATGAGTGTAAGGTCTTACAGGGCCGACTGACGGCTTTCTTCGATGTAAATCTCTCTTAATCGCTTAGCGACAGGACCAGGCTGGCCTGTCCCAATCTCTGCTCCATCGAGTGCCACCACGGGCATCACAAAACTTGATGCCGAGGTGATGAAGGCTTCCTCTGCGCCTTGTGCCTCTGCCACTGTGAACGCGCGCTCTTCCACTTTCATTTGTGCTTCACGGGCAAACCGCAACACAGCAGCGCGGGTGATCCCATGTAGGATTTCCGTCCCCAAATGGCGGGTGATGATCACACCATCTTTCACGATATAGGCATTGTTGGAGGTGCCTTCGGTCACAAAGCCGTCCTCGACCATCCAGGCATCATCGGCGCCTGCGGCCTTGGCGGCCATCTTCGCCATCGACGGATAAAGCAGCTGCACCGTTTTGATATCCCGCCGGCCCCAGCGTTGATCTGGAACCGTGATCACGGCAATCCCTTTTTCGGCCTGCATGCTGGAAGCCAGGCCTGGTTTGGTTTGCGTGAACAGCACCACGGTTTGTGGTGTATCTTTAGACGGATAAGCAAAATCCCGATCCGCAGCGCCACGCGTGATCTGCAAATACACCAACCCATCGTCAATTTCATTGATGCGGACCAACTCTTGGTGGATCTCAAGAAGTTCAGCCTCGCTCAGCGGCACCGCCATGCCCAACTCAGTTAAAGAGCGTTTGAGCCGTGCAGCATGGCCCGGAAAATCAATCAGCTTGCCGCCGAGAACACTTGTGACCTCATAAACCCCATCCGCAAACAGGAACCCGCGATCGAAAATCGAGACGTTTGCCTCTGCTTCTGGCACATAGGCACCATTCACATAAACGGTTCGCATGATTGCAGTCTCCTCTTGCGCTCTTTGGGCGATAGGGGCCCTATGCGCTAAGGTCAAGCAGGATGAACGATGATACGCGCCCTCACAGATGGTATTTTGAACGACTACCGCACCCGCCCGATTGGTGAAGCGGTGGCCCAGGCGGAAGCCCGTAAACCCGGCTATCGAAAACATCCTGTGCGCCTGGACGTCGCAGAGAGGAACGATCCTTTGGTGAAGATCGCAGAGCTTGGGATTGCTGGGGAAAATCACTACGCCAAGCCTTTCAATCCCCCCTATTATCAGCCAATCCCAGGTGCAATCCCAAACCTTTGGCTGCGCGCGTCGCTGGCGGAAAAGCTGAAAGAGATCAATGCTGTGCTTGCCCCTTATGGCTTGGAGCTTTGGGTGTTCGATGCCTGGCGCCCTATTGCAGTCCAAAACTACTTCCATGACGTCTGGATGCCAACTGTCTTGAAAACGGAATACCCAGACCTGGAACCAGACGCCTTACAGGCGGAGGTCGAGAAATACTGGGCCAAAGGGGCCCCTGGTGGTCGAATTGATCCGTACTCCCCGCCTCCGCACAGCACGGGCGCCGCGATTGATCTGACCATCCGTGAAAAGAATGGTGCCGCGCTGTTCATGGGCTCCATCTTTGACGATGTTACATCACTGTCCAACACCGCGCAGTTTGAAACCACGAGGGGCTTGTGTTTTTCACACCAAGAAGCCCGCAACAATCGCCGGATGCTTTATTGGCTGATGCACACCGCAGGCTTTGCCAACAACCCTTCAGAATGGTGGCATTTTTCCTGTGGAGATCAAATGTGGGCGCGTCTGACTGGGGCAGAATATGCGTATTACTCTGCTACTGAGCCGTGATAATCGCAACTGCAGCTTTTTGAGCTATCAAATCCGCAATATCTTCTGGGCAACTTTTGGGATCACCCCGTTAAATCGCAAGGGCGCATCGGTGACGACAAGGCAGATGCACTCTCCGCCAATATCGGCAACGGGGGTATGTTCATCCTCTTCTGTAGCGACTTCAATATCACCCCGCGCAAAACGCCCATTGGCGTCAATATATGCGCCCTCCAGAACCAAAGTCACCTCAAGGCCGCTATGGCCATGGTCTGGCATGGCTTGCCCTGCAGGAATTGACAAAAGCCTTGCAACGGCAGTTTCGCGCCGGGGCGTGACGACCGCTTGTTTGACACCAAAACCAAGGGGGCGCCAACGTATGCTGTCCAAGTCCCCGCCGACATAATCGCGCAGTGGTTTTGGAAAAACGGCATGGGGCATCGGGGCTTTGACGGCTTCGTGCACCGTGTCAGTCGGGGCATCCCCCATGATAAGCTGCAAGGTTTTGTCGAAACTATCATGGGCAATATCAACGGGTGTCTCAGCTTCAAGCATCGCACCACCGACAGACTCATAGGCTGACAACCTGGCGCGCGCGTCATCACAAAGGGAAACATGGCTTGCAACAATAAGATCAAGAGGCTCGGATAAAGCCCCGGCCGCATACCCCATCAACAAAGAGTCTGTAATATGATGTGTGATCATCGTGTCGCCTCCACGCCAAGTTCGTGGCGCAATCGTTCTATCGCTAACCTAATGCGAGATTTAATCGTGCCAAGGGGAAGGCCCGTTTCCGTGGCAATTTCTTTGTGAGAAATATCGCCCAAAAAGGCGCGTTCAACCAAATCCCGCTGCTTTTGCGGTAATTTCACAAGTGCTTCGCGGAGGCGATCAGTATCTTGCTGCAATTCTAGGATTTCATGTTGATCCTTTTGCGCCTCTGGGCCCCAAGGCAGATCTTCGGGCTCTGGACGGCTCGATTTGCGCAACAGATCAATTTTACGATTGCGCGCAATTGTAAATATCCATGTCCCCGGCGACGCCTTGGAGGGATCAAACAAATGCGCTTTGCGCCAAACGGACACCATAACCTCTTGCATGCATTCCTCTGCCAAACTTTCCTCAAGCCCTGACCGCATCAAGAAAGACTTCACGCGCGGGCCAAAATACACAAAAAGCGCCTTAAAAGCCGATTGATCACGTGTCTGTGCCACGGCTTTGATGTGCACAATCCAATCTGCAGCGTCTTTGGGGTTCTTCATTTTAATACCAGGTACTCTTACCGCGCATATCTAATATCTATCAGACACGTGGCATAAGCTTGGGTCAACCCTAAGACGCAACACATTATGTCACATCTTACGCATGATGTTTTATCGTGGATCACTGTGAGGCGAAATTTTTATTTCAATCCGGTTCAGGACTTTATGCGTAAGAATAGTCAATTATCAAACGATTGACCAACAGAGAGGACACCGAAGTGCCATTTGAACACCGAACATTCGCCCCGAAACGCATTGCTATTGTCGGAGGCGGCATTTCCGGAATGGCCGCGGCCTATCACCTTTCAAAAACATATCCTGTCACGCTTTATGAGGCTGAGGCACGCATCGGCGGCCATGCGCGCACTGTTATCGCCGGAAAGAACGGTGATCAACCCGTGGACACAGGATTCATCGTTTTCAATCACGTCAATTATCCTCACCTGGTGCGGCTGTTTGAGGAGCTGGAAGTGCCAACAACCCTTTCAGACATGGGTTTTGCGGCGTCTTTTGATCACGGAGCGCTTGAATATAGCCTGAAAACCCTGGATTCGCTTTTCGCGCAGCGCAAAAATATCTTCAATCCGCGGTTTTTAAGGATGGTGCGCGATCTGTTGAAGTGGAATGCCCGTGCGGCCCAGGAAACCTGTGACCCCAACATCACGTTAGGGGAATTTTGTGCGCAACTGGGCCTGAGCCGAGACTTTCAGGATCTCTATCTGGGACCGATCTCAGGCGCAATCTGGTCGACCCCATCGCAAGACATTATGGCCTTTCCCGCCCGTCCTTTCGTGCAATTTTTCAAAAATCATGCATTGTTGAGCAATAAACGAACGCACCAATGGCATACGGTGCAGGGTGGCTCGATCGAATATGTTCGCAAGTTAGAGGCAAGGCTGATCACCCAAGGCGTAGACATCCGGAAATCAACCCCTGTCATGGGCGTCAGACGCATTGAAGGTGGTGTGGAGATACGTGCGCAATCAGACGTTTGGGAAGCCTACGATGAGGTTGTCTTTGCAACCCATTCCGATCAGACGTTGGCGCTTTTGACCGATGCTTCAGCCGAGGAGCGCAAAAACCTGTCTGTTGTACGATATCAGCCCAACACAGCAGTGCTGCATGCGGATGCAACCGTGATGCCGAAACGCAAGAAAGCCTGGGCAAGCTGGGTTTATTCTGAGATGGGCAGCCGTCGTTCCGGGCAGATCAACATTACCTACTGGATGAACTCTTTGCAGCCTATCCCGCAAGATGATCCGCTGTTCGTTACGCTGAACGCTCAACATAAAATCCCAGACCATCTGATTTATGATGAAGTCGAATTTGCCCATCCCCAATACGATTTCGAGATGATGAACGCGGTTGGCCGCATCAAACACACCAATGGTCAGAACAACACATGGTTCTGTGGTGCATGGATGCGCAATGGTTTTCACGAAGATGGCTATGCCTCTGCCATGGATGTGGTGAATGGAATTGAACACAAACTCACAGCAAAACTTGTTGCTGAATGACACCTGTGCGCGATTATATTCCCGGGCACACCTATCATGGCCGGAAAGGCAAAATCGCAAATGCCTTTCGCTATGCTGTGGATTACGTTTTGATTGATCCTGAAGCATCAGGACATCTCCCCTGGCTGTTTTCGCGCAATCGGCACAACCTCGCGTCGGTTTGGGACCGTGATCATGGCGGCCCGCGCAATAAAGGAACGGGGACGGCTTGGGTGCGCGATGTTTTGCGCCAACATGGGCTAGAGATACATTGCGACAAAATCCTGCTGCTGGCGCAAGCCAAAGTGCTTGGGTACGTTTTCAATCCGGTTTCGTTTTGGCTATGCTATGATAAGGATAAAGCTTTGCGCATCGTGATAGCCGAGGTGAACAATACGTTTGGAGACCGTCATTCATACCTTTGTCATACGGATGATCTGGTCCCCCTCACAGCGCAAATCGAAGTCAAAGCACAAAAGATTTTTCATGTGTCTCCGTTTCAGAAGATCGCAGGGGAATACACGTTCCGCTACGATATCACACAAACCCATATCGGTATTTGGATCGATTATACGGCAGGCGAAAATGGCCTGATCGCCACGCTCACAGGCCCCCGTAAACCGCTCACATCTTTGGACCTTCTCAAAGCCGCATCACGAAGGCCATTTGGCGCGCGCCGCATAATGGCCCTGATCCATTGGCAAGCCCTGAAACTCTGGTGGAAAGGTGCGCGCTTTACACCGCGTCCATTGCCGCCTGACAGGGAGGTCTCCCGTTGAAAAGCGGCCTTTGGCGTTACAGCGTGTTTGGGGGTGTTCTGGCTATGGCAGGCTTACCCATTTACATCCATGCGCCGAAATTTTATGTGGATACCTTTGGTGTCAGCCTTGGCACACTGAGCCTGGCGCTGTTTGTCTTGCGGTTGATTGATCTGGTGCAAGATCCGGCCTTGGGATGGCTTATCGAGAAAACCCCAAACGCACGGAAACGATTGGTGGGCTACACAGGTCTTGTGATGGCAGCCGCCATGATTGGACTGTTTGCCATAGAGCCGCCAATTCTGCCGGTTCTGTGGTTTGGCCTGACGCTTGCCGCACTTTTTTCCAGCTTTTCGCTTTTGACAATCGCCTTCTATGCCCAAGGCGTTGCCCGCGCCACCCAGCTTGGCGCAAACGGTCACACGCGGCTTGCGGCATGGCGCGAAGGCGGCGCACTTTTAGGCATATCGTTGGCCACGCTGGCACCTGTGGCCCTTGCGTCCTTTGGCCCCCCATTCACCTTTTATGCGATTATCTTTGCGGGCCTGACCGTCCTGAGCCTTTGGGCCATGTCTGGCACTTGGCAGGCAAAAACCCTGCACCCGTCAACGCCGCTGCCGGTCTTATGGGGTGACCCAATGATCCGAAGGCTGTTGATCATCGCGTTCCTCAATGCAACACCTGTTGCCATCACATCGACCCTGTTTTTGTTTTTCGTCGAAAGCCGTTTGGGCGCCCCGGGGCGCGAAGGGCCATTGCTCTTGTTATTCTTCGTCTCAGCTGCAATTGCCGCGCCGTTTTGGGCGCAACTGGCGCGCCTGTGGTCTGCACGCTGGGCCTTGGTTTCCGCGATGACACTGGCGATTGCCAGCTTTGTCTTGACCCTTTCACTAAGCACAGGTGATATGCTGATGTTTGCCTTAATCTGCTTGTTCACAGGGGCGGCCACAGGGGCCGATCTGACGCTTCTGCCGGCGCTTTTTGCGGGACGTCTTGCAAAAGTCGCGCCCTCGGCCGGCCAAGCCTTTGGCATCTGGGCGTTTGTCAACAAATTTGCCCTCGCTTTTGCGGCAATCGCCCTATTTCCAATTCTAGAATATCAAGGTTTTGTCAGCGGAACCGACAACACAGACACAGCGCTTTGGACCTTAAGCTTGCTTTATGCAGGCATCCCCTGCGCCCTTAAAATTATTGCGCTAGCACTGCTGGCAGCCACACCATTGGAGGAGACGTAAATGGAGCCTTTATATTTTATGATTTTTGGAGCGCTCCTAACGCTTAGCCTTGTTTGGGCCAAAGTGCGCTATGCCGATTTTCCAGCCCAAAAACCGCGCGATTATCGTGACCAATCTCCCAAACTCGACATCCGCCAAGAACTCAACGGCACGCTGCAATGTGAAGGGGTGATTTATGGTCCAACCGGACGCGTGAGCTCTCGGTTTGTGGCAGAAATGCGCGCAAGTTGGGAGGGCAATACCGGCAAAATGACAGAGAGCTTTCGTTACGACAACGGCAACAGGCAAGAGCGCGAATGGACGCTGACGCTTGGCAACGATGGGCGAATTAAAGCCACCGCCCCCGATCTTGTGGGCGAAGGTGCGGGCCAACAGGAAGGCCCCGCCGTGCAGCTGAACTACCGGATCACCTTGCCCGAGTCTTCTGGTGGACATACTTTATCTGTTACAGACTGGATGTATATGTGTGAAAACGGCGCGATCATCAACCGCAGCCAATTTCGCAAATTCGGGATCAAAGTGGCGGAACTTGTGGCTACAATGCGGAAAGTGTGATGCGCGATTTTACTGGAAAACGCTATTGGCTTGTGGGCGCCTCCGAAGGATTGGGGCGCGCCCTGGCCCACCGTTTGAGTGCAGCAGGCGCCCATGTGATCGTCTCGGCTCGTTCAGCGGAACGCCTCGATGATCTGGTGCAAAGCCTGCCAGGCCCCGCAAATGCCGTTTCTTGTGATGTCTCCGATCGTGAAAGCATTGCCAAAGCCGTTTCCGAGATTGAGGAGATTGATGGTGTTGTTTACCTTGCCGGTGTCTATTGGCCGCAATCGGCCAAAGACTGGGTGACCGATGAGGTCGAGGCGATGTGCGACATCAACTTCACAGGCTGCGCCCGTGTGATTGGTGCCGTGATTGGCCCTATGGTCAAACGCAACGCAGGACATATTGTGATCACAGGTTCCTTGTCTGGGTTTCGCGGCCTGCCGGGGGCCACGGGCTATGGTGCGTCCAAAGCCGGAACCATGTGGCTTGCCGAAGGGCTTTACGCCGATCTTCACAAAACCGGCGTCCATGTGCAACTTGCCAATCCTGGGTTCATCAAAACACGCCTGACGGATAAAAACGACTTTACCATGCCCTTTCTGATGACACCGGAAGAAGCCGCCGATCATATGTTTGACTTGATGCGCTCCCGTCGGTTCAAAAAGAACTTCCCCCGGCTGTTTTCATGGCTGTTTCGCGGATCACAATTTCTGCCCGATTGGTTGTACTATCCAATCTTTGCACGAAAATCTTAGACTTTCGGCCAGAAACCAATCCCATTAAACGGGCGATATGGATTACAGCCCCCCGCAAGACCCAATCACTATTCTGTATGAAGACACCCATCTTCTTGTGGTCGACAAACCTGCGGGATTACTTTCCGTGCCAGGCCGCGGCGCGCATCTGGCCGATTGCCTGATCACACGGCTTCAAGCTCTACGCCCCGAGGTGCTGTTGGTGCATCGCTTAGACCGGGATACCTCGGGCATTATGGTCTTTGCCCTGACGAAGGCGGCACAACGCAACCTGGGCCAAATGTTTGAACACAAGCGCGTCAAGAAGCGTTATGTCGCGTGCGTTTGGGGAGATGTCGCTCAGGCCAAGGGCACGGTTGATCTTCCCTTGATCGTGGATTGGCCCAATCGCCCCTTGCAACATGTGGATTGGACGCATGGCAAACCAGCTATCACAGATTGGCAGCGTATAGCGCATGAAAACGGGACGACACGCCTACACCTGATGCCCCGCACGGGCCGCAGCCACCAGTTGCGGGTACATCTGAAAGAACTAGGGCATCCAATTCTAGGCGATCCCTTCTATGCCTCTGGCCCAGCTTTGGAGGGGTGGCCCCGCATGATGCTGCACGCCGAAGGGCTGAAGTTCGAACATCCCATCTCCGGGCAAGTCCTGCGCCTGCAATCGAGGTGTCCCTTCTGATCTATAGGTCGCATGTGTGATTTTTATTCTGTGCGTAATTATGGATTGTTTGAGATAGGTGTGAAATGTTCTCTATACCAAAATAGAAAGGCTTTGGTCTGTTTTTGTTACAGAAATAGGTCTGCGAGTTTCTTTGCACAACGAATGGAGCAGCGCAAAGTGCACAATATCGCCAGCCGTATGCGCAATGGTATCGTTTTGAGACAGTATCGCCCAAAGATCTGGTTCAAACCGAAACCGCTCAGCCTTGGCATGTAAGACCCAGGCATCGGTGGCGCGCCGCACTTCTATTGATCCGCCCCAGGCCAGAGCATGCTCAAGACAGGCTAATGCCAAGAATGCCAATTGTATCTCGGCACGCGGATACGTTTCTTTATCGGCCCAGTTTAGAGTGATACGTTTTTCAGAATAAGCGTCAGAGAGGACGTTTTGCACATCATGTCTATTCATATCTTGTGCCGAGGCAGCCGTTCCAAACGCAATTCGGAAAAACCCAATCCTCGCTGCGGCCGCATCGACACTGGCACGTATCAAACGAAGCTCTTCCGACGCGCCGCCTGAAAGCTCAAGGAGTTCTAGGCCGTTGCTTATGGCGCCAATTGGACTGATAAGGTCATGGCATAACCGTGACGCAACGGCACCTGCCAACTGCGCTTGTGTCTTTTCGCACATATCAGAGGACATAATATGATACTCCAATGTCTGATAATCCTTTAAACGCTTACCTAGAACCCGGGCAACTTGTGACAAACCCACATGCGCCTGAATGGGGTATTGGGCAAATCCAATCCAGTATTCAGGGCCGTATCACGGTGAATTTTGAACATCGTGGTAAAGTTGTCATCAATGGGGACACTATCGCCCTCCTGCCTTATTTTGGTGATTAGCGTATACGTAACGTTAAAATCAAAGGTGTTAAGAAAACATTGACCTTGATGACGTCGCGCGATTGCCCTTTCGTTTATGACACTTCTTTGCATTCAATGCGTTATTTATTGCATCTTGACTAAGCTCTGGATAGAGGGCTGCAACAATGCAACCACAGTTTGAGACACGTTTGGCGACGACGCCTGATGAAATCGCTCTTGCGCAGCGACTGCGTTACCAAGTCTTTGTGGAAGAGTTGGGCGGTGATGGGCCGCTGGTCGATCATGAACAGCACCTCGAGAAAGATCACTTTGATCCCTATTTTGACCATCTTTTGCTATACGATCATAACCGACCATCCGAGCTGTCTGTGGTGGGTGTTTACCGCATTATGCGGGAGGTGGGTGCAAAACAAGCGGGCGGGTGGTATTCTGCCAATGAATACGATCTGAGTGTCCTAGAGACCTCTGGCCGCAGATTGATGGAGCTGGGACGATCCTGTCTTCATGCAGATTATCGTGGCGGTGTTGGCCTCATGCACATGTGGCAAGCACTGTCAGAATACGTGCAAACCCATGAGATTGAGATCCTGTTTGGGGTTGCCTCTTTTCACGGCACAAATACTGAAGAGTTTGCCGCCGCATTGAGTTTACTGCATCACCGTTATCTTGCAGCCCCGAACCATCGGGTGCATGCCATTGGTCCAACAGCGATCTCAATGGGTATGATGCCACTGGAGGCGATTGATCGACCTGCTGCCATGCGGGCTATTCCACCTCTGATTAAAGGATACTTGCGCATGGGCGGCAAAGTTGGACAGGGCGCTTGGGTCGATCATACATTCCAAACAACGGACATCTGTCTTATTCTTGATGTCGCTGACGTTGATCGACACAAAACCGCTCATATCACATCCTCTTGGGCTGATCCATGACACCAACCTGGCGTTCACGCGTTCCGCCACAGCAGCCTGAGAAGTTTGATCTGACCGATTGGCTACGGGTTGTGCGCCGTGGGGGGGCCGTTCTGCTGATCTTGGGTCTCGGGTTGGTGGTGCATTCTATTGTGCGCGTGTTTGAAAAAATCCTGTTTCGAGAGGCTCGACCTGTGACGCCTTGGATTGTGAAATTTATCTGCCAGGCGTGTTTGGTTTTGATTGGTCTTCGTTGCCATATCAAGGGAAACCCTATGCGTGACAGAGGGGCAGCTGTCTCCAATCATGTCAGTTGGCTTGATATTTTTGTCCTAAATGCGACACAGCGGATCTATTTTGTGTCCAAAGCGGAAGTGCGCACCTGGCCTGGGATTGGTTGGCTTGCGCGTGCGGCGGGAACCGTCTTTATTGCACGCAAGCGTTCCGCGGCAAAAGAGCAGACGGCTGTTTTGGACCGTCGATTGGCGCTGGGTCATAGGGTGTTGTTCTTTCCAGAGGGCACATCGACGGATGGATTGCGGGTTTTGGCGTTCAAAACACCTCTCTTTGCGGCTTTCTTTACCTCAGAGCGCACGGATTGGGCCCTTCAACCCATTACCCTCATCTACAACAGCCCCGTGGATGACCCACGGTTTTACGGATGGTGGGGCGATATGAGTTTCGGCGGCCATGCCCTAAAGGTTTTGGCTGCTAAGCGGCAAGGCGATGTCTGCGTGACATTTCATGCCCCTATCCCTGTTAGACATACCTCTGATCGTAAGGCGCTTGCGCAACAGGCGGAGACCTTTGTGCGCAAAGGCTTAGAAGACGCGGGCATCACCGCAGAGGGCTGGTGAGGGCTTCCAAGGTTGTTGCCGGATCGTCTGTTTCCCAGATTTCAGGGCCGATGGCGAAAAAATCCGTGATCGGGGCCAAAGTTTCGATCATGGTTTGATCAAGGGCACCTTCGGCCACGACCGGAAGTTCGATCATTTCAGACCACCAGGCAAAAAGGTCTTTTTCAGCCTTTGCGCCGCCGCCTAAGTCTGTTGTGCCCACGGGACCAAAGCTGACATAGTCGGCCCCGGCTTCCCCTGAAAGCATGCCATCATGTTTTGACGCGCCACAGAAAGCCCCGATGATACTCTCTGCACCGAGATCTTGGCGTGTGCTGCGCACTCCGCGCGGACCGTCGGGCAAATGCACACCATCTAACCCCAGTTTTTCAACCAACCCGACGTGGTGATCGATGATCAACGCGAGATCCCTCTGATGGGCGATTTCCCTCAGGCAATCCGCGGAACGGGCGATGGTCTCGCTGTTTTGACTGGCGAGGCTAAGCCGCAGACAGGCGACCTCCACACGATCCATCACCTGACCTAAAAGCGTGGGAAAAACCGACAATTCGAAAATGGGTGGTGTAATGAGATAGATTTGCGGGCGATCATTCTGTGGCATCTTGGGCAGCTTTCTTGCGGTTTGATGTCTGGTAACGTGCTCTGGACCCGCTCACAAGCTTGTCCCGGACCTTTCACCAAGTTAAGCGGGGAAGGATGCAACACCCAGCGATCATTCTTGTGCGTCCCCAAATGGGGGAAAACATTGGTGCCGCCGCCCGTGCCATGTGGAACTTTGGCCTTTCGCATCTGCGCGTTGTCGCCCCGCGTGACGGTTGGCCAAATGAACGGGCGGTCGCCCTTGCCTCAGGCGCGGGCCGCGTTTTGGATCATGCTTTGCTGACGCAAAGTGTTACAGAAGGGATTGCGGACTTGCACTATTGCTACGCCACCACAGCGCGTGAGCGAGACCTGACAAAGACAGTGTTTACCCCGCAGGCTGCCATGAGGGATGCGCTGTCACGCATTGCCTGTGGTCAAAGGGTCGGTGTTTTGTTTGGTCCGGAACGAGCGGGGCTTGAAAATGACGATATCGTCCAGGCCAATGCGATTATCACTGTCCCTATAAACCCCGATTTCCCCTCGCTCAATCTTGCACAATGTGTGTTACTGGTGGCTTATGAATGGCGCCAACGGCAAATCCAAGCACAAGACGCCCTACCAGATGTCAAAGAAACACAGCTTGCAGACCGACATGACATTGACCATCTCGCACAACATTATGAACAACGCCTGGAAGAAGCAGGTTTCTTTTTTCCCACAACCAAAGCGGCCGGTATGAAGCGCAATCTGAGGAATCTTTGGTCGCGCCTGCCGTTGACAGATGCGGACGTGCAAGTGTTTCACGGCATTATGCGCCAGATGGTGCGTTGGAAGGAGCGCTCATAAAGCATGTCTATGCGCCAAATATCTGTCCTGGGAGCGGGCGCGTATGGCACCGCGCTTGCTGTGGCGTTTGCCCGACAATCGCACCAGCGTATTCAGCTTTGGGCGCGGGATGCGCAGCTTGCCGAACAGATGAAAACCAAGCGCGAAAATCAGGCGCGACTGCCTGGCGTTTCCCTGCCGGGAACGGTGGATGTGACGGCTGATCTGGTCAAGGCGTGCCAAGCGGATGCGCTTGTTGTGGCTATTCCGACAAAGGCTTTGCGCAGTTTTTTGGAAGAGGCGCGCGCCTATATCCAAGCGCAAACCGTTGTCTTGTGCTGCAAGGGTATCGAGGCTGAGACAGGGGCCTTGCCCTCTGGCATTTTAACCGATGTTCTGCCAGAGGCGGTGCCTGCCATTCTCACCGGACCGAGTTTTGCAAAGGACATTGGCCAGGGCAAACCCACTGCCCTTTGTCTGGCAACCCAGATTGCACAGGCGGAGCCTCTACAATCCTGTTTGTCTGGCTCTGTCCTTCGGCTTTACCTCAGCCGCGACCTGACAGGTGCCCAGCTTGGCGGTGCGTTGAAAAATGTGATCGCCATCGGGGCCGGCATCACAATGGGGCGCGGTTTGGGGGAAAGTGCGCGGGCCGCACTCATAACCCGCGGCTTTGCCGAGATTGTTGATCTGGCGGTTGCCAAAGGGGCAGAGGCACAAACGCTTTATGGATTGTCGGGCTTTGGAGATCTGATCTTAACGGCCACGTCTGCGCACTCGCGCAATTATGCCTTTGGTCTCAAATTCGGATCGGGGCAGATTTCCCCGAAACACAACATCACCATAGAAGGGATCAATACGGCACAGGCTTTGATGTCTTCAGAACATCTAAACACTTGGCCCACGTTACACACCATCTCAAGGCTGATTGCGGGAACCTTAGATCTAGACAGCGCTGTTGAAAGCCTGATGGCCAGGCCGTTACGACAGGAATAATGGACCGAACCGACGTTAGTCTTGAATAACGATATTTTCGGCCAAAATGCGGCCATCCCGGCCTTCTTTGACATCATATTGTACTTTTTGATTGTCTTGCAGTCCTTTAAGACCTGACTTTTCGACAGCAGAGATATGAATAAACACGTCTTTGCCCCCTTCATCCGGGGCGATAAATCCGTATCCTTTGGTGGTGTTGAACCATTTAACTGTGCCAGTGGCCATAGTGTCGCTTTCCTGCTTTGATGGTTAAGCTGTTGCAAACACATTTCTGGTTACAACGAGACGCAATCTCAAAGCTTAGATGACGTCTCATGTTTTGTTACGGTTATAACGTATAAAAGACAAGCTGATACAGGCAATAAATTCATCGTCTTGTGAAATATTCCCACCAAAGCAGATACAACAGATTGAAAGATGTGGCTGATTGGCCGTATTTACTGGAGGGACGTTTTTCTGCCCTTGCGCCTGCGAGGACGCGGTTGACGGTTTGGTAAATCCGTCAAAACCTCTTGGCGCGCTTCTGGTGTCATCTGGCTCCAGGTTGCAATTTCTTCAAGCGTTCTTGAACACCCAAGGCAGAGTCGGGTTTCTTTGTGGATCACGCAAACCTTGACACAGGGGCTCTCAATCTCAGAGCGGCGCCAAATATCATCGCTGTGTTCAGGTTTCATCGTGTGTCCTTTTGATGTGGTGAAGCCGGTCCAAGGCCCCTTGTAAAATGACACTGGCCGCAACAGCGTCGATCACTTCCGCGCGGCGTTTTCGTGACGTATCCGCCTCGAGCAATGCACGTTCTGCTGCGACTGTAGAAAGACGTTCATCCCAAAGCAATAAAGGAAGTGTTAGGAGACCATTTAAATTTTTCGCAAATGCGCGCGTTGATTGTGCGCGCGGACCTTCAGAGCCATCCATATTCCGTGGCAAACCCAGGATCACGCCAACAAGCGCACGCTTGGAGATCAGTGTTTTTAGCGTTTCGGCATCCGAGGTAAACTTCCCGCGTTTCAGCGTCTGATAGGGTGTGGCCACGATCCGCTGTGTGTCAGAGAGTGCCAGACCAATGGTCTTTGTGCCAAGATCGATTCCTAACAAACCACCTGTGGTGGAAAGGGTCTTTGTAAAGGCCTCGATGTCGTCGGTGGTGCTCATTGCAACGAAAGCCCAGCCTGCGCAGCGGCGCGCTGCAAAAGCTCAAGCGCTTCTGGTGTGTCGGCGAACACGGTTTGGGCTTCGGCATAGATTTCTACGGCACGGGCCCGTTCCCCCAACACCATCAACGCGCTCATCAATTGTGCCCATTCTGCCGGTGGCCCACCCGCATTGGCCAGCCGGTCAGCGAGTTGGGCCACCATGCCTTCGATCATCATTTGACGGTCTTCTGGACTCATGTCCTGCGCGGCAGCGATATCGGCTGATGAGGGACCGCGCAATCGCGGCTTTGGAAGTTCACTGATTGGTGTTGGGATGCCAGCCAACAGAGAGACCTCCTCAATTTGCGCATAAATCGGGGCCAGCCAAGGATCATCGGGCGCACTGTCTGCCAAAAGCGCCCGCCAGATGGCAAACGCCCGATCCGCGCGACCCCCTTGCGCATACATCAGGCCCAGATAGTAGCGTGCTGTGCCGTTTTGAGCATCTTGTGCAAGCACCTCACGAAACGTCATCTCAGCCTCGGGGGAGACATATCCCCCCGCCGCAAGGACCATCAGCTCTGCCAAAGTGGCCATGTCTTCCACAGCTACATCTGGCGAAAGCACATCAATAATCCGCGCTTGTGCCGCTTTCGACGCCACCAAATTTCCGGCAGCCGCTTCGCTTCGGACAAGAAGTCTGAGACCGCGCACATCATCGGGGCGCGATTGCAACACCTCCCGCAGTTGCTCTAAGAGCGCTTCCGCCTCTGGATCGATCGGCGCGATGCGACGCATTTCAGCAGCTTGCGCCTCCGCACTATCTTGGCTGGGTCGTGTGACGCGTGCGTCTTCTAAGCTTTGCAAGCGTGCGACTAAGGGTAAATCTGGATAGCCTGGCGCGCCAATCTGAAAGTAGGTCAAAGCCGCGATGCAAGGCAAGGCAATCGCAAGCCCGAAGAACAGTGGCCTTCTATACCCCGATACGGTTGTCTGAGCGGGCTGAGTGTCGGTTTTCTCAGCGGCCAAAATCTTGCGGCCAATTTCTGCACGTAGCCGCTTTGCCTCTTCTTCACTAATGAGCCCACGTTCCAAATCTTCCGCGATTTCCTCAAGCTGGGCGCGATAAACTCTTGTAGGGCTGTCCTCAGGCGAGAGCTGTTGGGCACGACGCATGGTGCCCCAGAAAATCGCCAACACAATCAGTAATGCCAAAATGGATAAAAGCCAAAAAATCATCAGGGCAAACGATCCTTTCCTGTTTGCCATCTATGTCACACCGTCGCATAGTAAAACCCCACAGAGATATGCTTTGGATCAAGATGTCGGAATTGCGGGCAAAGACGACGTCTTGAGCAAGGCGACAAGAGGCGCGAAAAGACCATAGACAGTTGGAAAGGATATCTGATCGACCCATGAAACGCTACTCCGCATTCGCCATCGCCCGTGAAGCTTTGCGCCAGCATACTGGCTGGCAACCCGCTTGGGGCAAAGCCAGCCCGAAACCGCGCTACGATGTTGTGATTGTGGGCGCAGGCGGTCATGGGTTGGCGACGGCTTACTATCTGGGTAAAAACTTCGGCATCACCAATGTGGCGGTGCTGGAGAAAGGCTGGTTGGGTGGCGGCAACACAGGCCGGAATACCACGATCATCCGCTCCAATTACCTGCAAGACCCCTCTGCCGCGATCTATGAGAAATCCCGCAGCCTGTATGAGACCCTTAGCCAAGCACTGAACTACAACGTGATGTTCAGCCCGCGTGGTGTGTTGATGCTGGCGCAAACCCACCATGAGGTGCGCGGCTACCAGCGCACGGCACATGCCAATGTGCTGCAAGGGGTGCAGACGGAATTCGTCTCTCCCCAGCGCGTGAAAGAGCTGTGTCCGATCATCGAACTGAGCGGTCCGCGCTACCCGGTGCTGGGCGCGCTTTGGCAGGCGCGCGGTGGCACAGCACGCCAC
>CAWUJT010000012.1:0-32998 GCA_963922715.1 uncultured Thalassobacter sp. | reverse complement strand
TTTTGTACCGAATTTCTATGCCATGGTACTTTTGTACCGATCCACAATAGCAGAGCGGTTGTGTCAAGCCATTCGTAAAACGGCAGATGAATGATATGCCTGAATCCGTTTGCAAAAGAGACGTAGAGTGATGGCTAGATTGCATTGTTTTTATTGGGATGTATGCACTCGGATCGCCGATATCAATCAAGAAAAAGTGATAAAGCTGACAGCTGACAACGTCGAAAATCGTTTTGCTAAGTGCTTGGAAGTTTTGGACAAGATAGATAATGAGAAGCTTAAAATTGTTGCATTTGCCCTCTCGGTGGCTGAGCTTTGTAATTACCCAGACGTACAAGAGCGGCCACCGAAAACGAAGACACAATCTGACCATTTCAAAGAAGCTGCTTGTGAAGTAGGCGCGCACGATGACGAAGTGCGCTTCAATGCGAAGATGTGGGCAAGCTGATAAAGCAGAAATCTGAGCCGGAAGCAGATAAGAAAAACGACTGATGACCTGCACGAAAGGGGCGGTATCAATCGCCTTCAATGCCTGGATTTACCTTATATCCAATCGCCATCTAAAGGCTAAACCCTGCTTCACGCATCAAGTGATTTGATTGTGTCTCAATACGCGTTTCGAGCGTGTCCATGAAGCGGTCTTTATCCTGACCGGGGGGAAGAGGATCCATGAATTGTACCACAGCAACCCCTGGTTTGCGGAGTATCCCGCGTTTTGGCCAAAACACGCCCACATTTGTGGCGACAGGTACACAGGGTTGCCGCATTTGTTGATAAAGCGCTGCTGTTCCAATCTTGTAGGGGCGGTTTTCTCCGGGGGCTACGCGGGTACCTTGGGGGTAAATGATCAACTGCCCCTCCTTTGCTTTGCCGGTCTCGACATCATTTAGCATTTTTGCGATTGCAGCCCCCCTTTTACCCCGCTTTACGGGAACGCAGCCAATCTTTAGTGCGTAAGGTCCGAGAAATGGCGCATAGCTAAGAATGTTTTTCATAATGAAAAACCCATGCGGCAACGCGTTATAGATCAGTATGATGTCCAGAAAACTTTGATGCTTTGCCGCAATTAGAACTGGAGTTGACGGGGGGACTCCGCGTACCTCGGTGTGTAAATGACATATTTTTGCCAAGCTCCAAATGACCCAGCGACAATAAAGTTTTGTTGCAACCCGTGCGCCACGTTCCGATACGAACGCCCAAGGCGCAAAGGCGACCCCCATCAAGGCCATAACCCCGTACATTTGTATCACAAAAACCAATGATTTTGCGTATTGCACTAGGCCATTCCTTTCAGAGAATGAAAAGCAGCAAGCCGTGTGGCGAGATAGGCAATCGCGCCAGAAATAGGGGCGAGAAAAAGAGGTATGAGCCATGTCCAGCCTTGAAATCCGAGCCCGGTTAGAAACCCTTGGGTATCTGCGGCTTCTGGTATGAGGGCGACCGCTGCCATACCAAATAACGCGCCCACCAACGCCCCCCAAAAGGCACGGCGCGTAAAACGGCGCACAAACGCCCGCACGATATAAAGATCGCGTGCGCCAATCAGCCGCAAAACATGGATCACTTGTACGTTTGCCGAAAGAGCGGATTGCGCCGCCAAACTCACGATGATCGCTGTTGTAAGGAAAATCAAACCCAAGGATAGGATGCCAAGCCGCTGTAGGTGGTTTGCCGCATCCACCAAGGGCCTTCGCCATCTTTCATGATCGTCGAGAACGGCGCTGGGGATTTCGGCAGCAAGTCTCAGTCGAAGGCCCTCGGTATCATATCCGTTCGGTGTTTCTATGACATCTATCAACGTTGGAACCGGCAATGTGTCTATGGGGGTGTCAGGTCCCAACCAAGGTGTCAAAAGGGTTTGTAAGTCCTCTGGGCTGATGGCTTGGGCAGAGGCAACACCAGGTGTTGCCCTGAGAATCTCTAGGGCGCGTTCGGTTTGCAGACGTTGTTGTCCTGCAGGCGCAAGAATGCGGACCGTCGTGTTGCGGGCAAGGCTTTCTGACCAGCGCATAGCCAGCTGTGCTGTCGTGACTGAGAGGGCGAGCGCAAACACGGCAAGAAAACTCATTGTCACAGACGCCAAAACCGTGAGCCATACACTGAAACCAGAATGGGGAACGATCGTATCCATAGCATGGCGGGAGCGCAATAACTTCAGACCTGCTGTTACCATCGTCATAGATCGGCTCCCGCAAGTTGAATGCCTCCATTTTGGATACGCAATACACGCGCATTCAGATGGGGCTTTATCGATCGGATCAATGCCATATCGTGGGTGGCCACGACAATCGTCTTGCCCATTTTATTCAGGCTGACCAGCAGTTGCATCAATTTCAATGACATCTCCCAATCGATATTTCCAGTTGGCTCATCTGCTAAAATCATGTCTGGGTCCATAATAACCGCCCGAGCAATCGCTGCGCGTTGACGCTCTCCACCCGATAACTCAGGCGGAAAAGATTGGCTGTGTTCAGCCAATCCAACCCAGGCCAGAAGCTCCTGCAGGTCTTTTGCGTTTATGCGCGCCGTTTGGCCCGAAACACGAAGGGGCAGGACGATATTTTCCGCCAAGCATAAGTGATCCAAGAAATTACAGTCTTGGTGAACAACACCAATCCGGCGGCGAGCATCTGCAATTTCGTCACGGTTGAGATCCGTGATTGGTTCGCCAAAAAGGCTCAGATGGCCACTTGTTGGCTGCAGATCTCCGTAACACAGTTTCAAGAATGTTGTTTTTCCTGACCCGCTGGGGCCTGTTAGAAAATGAAACGACCCCTGCATGAGTTCTAAATTCATATTAGACAGCAGCGCGCGCGCACCATAGCGATAATTTACATTTTGAATTTTAATCATGGCGTCTTTCGCCTACTGTTCTTTATTATGGCAAAATATCAGCCTTAATATCAATAATATAGAAAAAAAATTGTCTAAAACTCTGCTCAATCTCCTGGAAAATTCTGTAAAAAGCTGTTAATATATTCCAATATTTTGGAAAAATCCTTCTGGGAGAAATATAACATGCGTCTCATTTGTCCAAACTGCGGGGCGCAATATGAAATTGATGAGTCCATTATTCCAGCAAAAGGACGCGACCTTCAATGTTCTAATTGCGGGACCACCTGGTTTGAACCAGGTAAAGAGAGAGTTGCAAACCAAAGCATAGTGTCTGCGGAAAATGTTGAATTTTCAGAAGGGCGGATAAATCCGGTACAAGAACCTGGGCGCGCAACCACAACTAAAGCGGAAAGCGGGCTGAATATATTACGGGAAGAGGCCGAACAAGAAACACGATTAAGGGCCAGAGAAGTCGATGGTGCTGAAATACAGCCAGATATTGTCCCTATACAAAGTCCGGAAGATGAACAACGATCACAATTGGAAGATAATAAAATACGTCCCAGACGACCGAAAGCATTTCAAAATAACAGTATGCAATATACTGCCCAAGATACTATGATGACAGCATCGTTATCACCTAATGAGTATCCTGAAGACGAAACTGAAGACCAAGACTCGCCCCAGGATGAAGCGGTGGAGCAAAAAGCGACATCACGGCGTGATCTTTTGCCAGATATCGAAGAAATAAATTCAACTCTTGAACCGGATGAACGTTCATTATCGGATATGGATATGGATATGGATGATGCCGAGCTTGAGGTGTTGAATGAGGCAAAAGGCAGTCGGTCGGCGCGTTTTGGGTTTGGTCTTGTGGTTGTGTTAGGCATAATTACTGTTGGTCTCTATGTACTCACACCTAATATCGTTGGCGTCCTTCCCGCTACGGAACGTTTTTTAGACAGCTTTGGTATGTTGATCGACAGTGCACGGCTTTATATCAACACTTCTGTCGATGATATTGTAAATAGACTTGGAAACGCGGCCTACTCAGCTATACAGGCCAGATAGACGTTATGCTAAGTTGAATGAAGGCGATGAAGGTTAAGTATGCGGTTGAGAGGGTTATTTAGAATCTATCAAGTAATCGGTTGAGATAATCTCTTTCATTTTCAGAACGATCCTGCTCGGCAGACCGACGCCGTATCTCGTCAAGTAGGTCACGCGCCCTGCGACGTTGGTCATCTTCCGAAAGCATCTCATCATTGGTGCCAAGGTTCCCTAATGTTCCTGATCGGCGTCCCAAGGGATCTTGCTGTTGTGCGCGATTTTCA
Source organism: uncultured Thalassobacter sp. (assembly GCA_963922715.1). Classification (GTDB taxonomy): domain Bacteria; phylum Pseudomonadota; class Alphaproteobacteria; order Rhodobacterales; family Rhodobacteraceae; genus CAWUJT01. The sequence continues at coordinate 28,829 of CAWUJT010000012.1, read as the reverse complement.
AATCCACTTTGCTCGGACCCCAGATTTTGGTCATTTTGTTGCGCTTGGGCCAAAGCTCTGCCGAGTTGATCCAGCGCATCACGCAGCGCATCCATCGCGCGCGCCTGATCGTCGATCGCGTCAGCCAGACGGTCACCCTCAAGATTGTCAGTCGCGTCTTCCATGGCGCGGCCCGCTTGGTCGAGCGCGTCTTCAACGGCATTGCCTGCTTCTGATCCCATGTTTGGAAGCCCCTCAAGAAGTCTGTTTAAACTATCGCGCAGGGCTTGTTGGCGGTCGCTCAACTCTCCTTGACCAGGCTCTGAACCAGATCCATCATCCTGCCCTTGGTTTGGCTCACCTTCCTGGCCGGGTTGATTACCTGGATCATTATTGAAAGATTCTTGCAAGCGGCGGAAGGCCTCATCGCTCAACCCCTGTTGATCTCGCAAGGTTTCTCGAAGGCTTTCCATGGATTGTTGTCCAGGCGTCCCAGACTGATTCTGTCCTTGACCGTTCTGACCTTGTGTCACTTCAAGATTTTCCAGCATCTGTTGCATCTCTTCAAGAAGCTGCATGGCCTCTGCCGTGCGCCCTTGCTCCATCAACTCTTGAATACGGTCAAAAAGTTCTTCCAGTTGATCGCGCGTAATTTCTTGTTGCTCACGGTCTTGATCGGGTTGATCCGTCTGTGTTTGGGTGCGCGCTTGCTCTTGGGCCAACTGGTTGATGTAATTGTCCATGGCCTCTTGCATTTCTTCCATGAGGCGTTCGATTTCCTCTTGGGAGGCGCCTTGACGAATCGCTTCTCTGAGGCGCTCTTGGGCCTGCCGCAAACGGGCCAAGGCCGAGTCGATGTTTCCGGCTTCTTCACGTAAAGCCGCCAGCCATAAAGTCTCTGCAATGGAGTCTCTGCGCGCAGAGGTGAAATCTTCTTTCTGTTCCAAGGCGTGAATAGCCTTGCGTGTGAGCACAAAGCCTTCGTGTGTGGAAAACCGCCCTGCCGCGTTGAAGGTTATAGCACGCAGAATTTGGCTGGTGCGTTCCTGGTTTTGCCTGGACCAAAGCAAATCGCGGCGCGCTTCGGCCAGCGCGTTGGCGAGCGGATTGAAAAAGCTATGGCCCGGAAGTTCTGCGGTAAACGGGTCTGCTTGGCCGGTTTGGTCTGTGTCGTCTGTGGCCCGAAGCGAAATTGTAACAGGTAGGTTTGCAAAAGGGTGTTCAGAGACATCTTCATCCAAGACGTCCGAAAATTCCTGGCGTGTTCCGACAATCGGTAAAGGTAGCGCCAGAATTAAATCAGGACGCTCTTCAGGGGGGATGGCAAGACCATAGCGACGGTCCACGGCGTCAAGGTCGATTTGAATATGCGCCTCGGCACTTCTGACGGCATAGTCATCTTCCGCCGAAAAAGGCAGGCGCATTGCAAATGGCGGATTATGGCGTGGCATATCCTCTGGCCGTATCTTAGGGGCCAAATCTGGTAAGGCGACCACAGACCAAACAGGGTCTTCACGATCCCCGCTGACGCGCAGATTGCCAGACCGCACGACACTGAAACTCTGAGAGGTGTCAGAGAGATTTTTCTCTGGGGCGTCTGATATATCTTCTTCTATGGCGAGCGTCCCCGCAGGTCCATAAAGCCGTACGATCACTTGGCTGCCAACCGGAACCTCAACGGGTCCGGGCGGAATATCGGCAAGATAAAGTGTCGGCTTACCGGTATATCTTGGGGGTTCAAGCCAAATTTCCCAGCTTGGGCCTGCCTGAATAGCTTGCGCTGGATTTGCTCCCAACCCCGTTGACAGGTCCGCGCCGCGCCAGACCCCACCAAACAGCACGGTCACAGCCAGGGTCAAAACCGCCACATATCGCAGGGCAAAGGGATCAGACCGGGCCACTTTCAAATCAGGCTCTACCGCGCGCGCCGCTGTCAGCCGTGCTGCCATACGCTCAAGGTGTTTTTCCCATAATGCATGGGTGACAAGATCGTTGTGTCCGCTGCCCTGTGTATCCATAAGCGCCTGGATCGGATACCCAGCAAGCTTTTGGTCCAGTCGCGACAGCGCATCTTGCACGGACGGCATTTTGAAATGGCGGGCAAACCAGAGTGCGCCGACAATGCCACTGGCAAACACAGCATAGACCGCCCAAATGACCAGAGGCATCTCTGGCAGCCACCCCGTTCCCCAAACCGCAATCGCTGCAAAAAGAACGCTCCACAGCGGCCAGAAATGTTGTGTGATCCGTTCGGCAAGCAAACCGATCCATGTCCATCGCATAGGCCATATGAGGGGTTTGGGAATATGCATGCCGTGTCTCTTAGGTGGTTTCATCTGTGAGCCATTGGGGAAGTATATCGCGATTTATCATCTCTTCATAGGTGGGACGCGGGCGGATCACCGCAAATTGATCCTGCTTCACCAACACTTCCGGCACAAGAGGGCGTGAATTATATTCGCTCGCCATAACCGCCCCATAGGCACCGGCGGAGCGAAACGCAATCAAATCCCCCGCCATACAGTCGGGCAACAGGCGTTGTTTGGCGAATGTGTCGCCACTTTCACAGACTGGCCCAACGATATCGAACGGTGTGGTCTTAGCAGCTGGTTCCGGTTCATGGATTGGAACAATGTCGTGATGCGCGGCATACATAGAGGGACGAATCAAATCATTCATGGCGGCATCCAAGATCAGAAACTTACGCCCCTCACCCTCTTTGACATAAAGGATTTGTGCCAGCAGGATACCGGCGTTGCCGGAAATAAGCCGCCCTGGTTCTATCTCCACCTCAACATCCAAATCATGGACGACGCGCTTGACCATGGCCCCATACTCCAAAGGCAGGGGCGGAACAGAATTGGAGCGTTCATAGGGGATCCCAAGACCGCCCCCTAGATCAAGGCGTTCGATGGTATGACCTGCGGCACGCAACTGATGGGTCAGCTCTACGATTTTCTGATAGGCCTGTTCGAACGGGGCGAGCTCTGTCAGTTGTGAGCCGATATGCACATCAATCCCAACCACCTGAAGACCTGGTAAAGAAGCCGCCATGGCATAGGCGTGATGGGCTTTAGAAATGGGAATGCCGAATTTATCCTCAGCCCGCCCTGTCGAGATTTTTGCATGGGTCTTTGCGTCCACATCTGGATTGATGCGAAGCGTAATCGGCGCGCGCAGCCCTAATGCCAGTGCCGTTGTACTGAGCGCGTGCATTTCAGGTTCACTTTCCACATTGAATTGACGCACGCCGTTTGTCAGCGCCAGCCTCATTTCATCGCGGGTTTTCCCAACACCTGAAAACACAATCCGTTCGCCAGGCACGCCAGCGGCGCGGGCTCGCGCGTATTCCCCGCCCGAGACGACATCCATACCGGCCCCAAGTTCAGCAAGCGTCTTTATCACAGCCTGGTTGGAATTTGATTTCATCGCAAAGCAGATCAAATGCGGCAAACCGGCCAGAGCGTCCTCAAAAAGTTGGTAGTGGCGCGTCAAAGTCGCGGTGGAATACACATAGACCGGGGTGCCCACCTCCCGTGCAATAACGGGTAAGAGAACATCTTCCGCGTGCAATATCCCGTTTTTATAAAGGAAATGGTCCATTCAAGATGCTTGCCGCATCCGCAGCAGAAGGTAAAGCGGCAGACCAGCGGACACACCGATGGCGTATGTCGCAGGAATGGCCCAAAGACCGCGCCAGTTTTTGCGCGTTATGCTTTCGTGCACAATCCAAATCGTCAGCGTCACGGCGGCGATGGTCAAATCCCATGTAAGGCCCGTTGTGCTTTCATTGACATACCAGGCTTGAATAAGGGGTTGAAGCTGCCAGCCATTTTCATCAAACCAAGCGTAGAAATGCCGCCATGGCAATATAGTCCCGAGAATGACCAGCAAAATGTAGATATATGGCATGTGAGCATTCCTTTCTTGATGATTTAAGCGCCAAGACCCATTTGGCAAAGAGATAATGTTGAAAGTTTTCCGGGATGCAGCGTCACAATTGACCTATGGGCTAGGCCAGCGCATAACCACGAAAACACATAGCAAAGGGGTATAGGATGGCAGAGATTGCGCGCGAACACATGGACTATGATGTGGTTATCGTTGGGGCAGGCCCAGCGGGGCTTTCGGCGGCTATTCGTCTTAAGCAACTTGATGCCGATCTTTCGGTTGTTGTGTTGGAAAAAGGGTCTGAGGTGGGCGCGCATATTCTTTCAGGCGCGGTGCTCGACCCCTCTGGCCTTGATGCGTTGATCCCGGATTGGAGTGAAAAAGGCGCGCCCATCACTGTACCTGTGAAAGAGGACCGCTTTTATGTCCTTGGAGAAGCAGGGGCTTTACGCCTGCCGAACGTTTTGATGCCGCCGCTGATGAACAACCACGGCAATTATATCGTCTCTATGGGCAATGTCTGCCGCTGGATGGCGGAACATGCCGAGGCATTGGGCGTGGAAATCTTCCCCGGCATGGCGTGTTCAGAGCTCGTGTATCGAGAGGATGGGTCTGTCAAAGGGGTTGTCGCAGGCGTCTTTGGGCTAGAGCCTGACGGATCCATTGGCCCGGATACAGAACCCGGGATGGAGCTGCATGGGAAATATGTGTTTCTGAGCGAAGGGGTGCGTGGGTCGCTGTCGAAGCAAGCCATTGCTCAATTCAACCTGGATCGTGACTGTGATGTTCAAAAATATGGACTGGGCATGAAAGAGATCTGGGAGATCGATCCCGAAAAACACCGGCAAGGCCGGGTGGTCCACACTATGGGTTGGCCGTTGGGGCATAATGCGGGGGGCGGATCGTTCATTTATCATCTCGATAACAATCAAGTCTATGTCGGATTTGTCGTGCATTTGAATTACGAAAATCCGCATCTGTTCCCTTACATGGAATTCCAACGCTTCAAGCATCATCCCATGGTGGCCGATCTGTTAAAAGGCGGAAAGCGCGTGGCCTATGGCGCACGCGCCATCAGCGAAGGCGGGTGGCAATCGATCCCGCAAGTTGCGTTTCCAGGGGGGGCGCTTTTGGGCTGTTCGGCGGGTCTGGTCAATGTGCCGCGCATCAAAGGCAATCACAATGCCATGTTCTCTGGCATACATGCGGCCGAGGCGGCGTTTGAGGCAATCAAAGCGGGACGTTCTGGAGATACACTCAGACATTATGAAACTGCATTGCGTACGGGTCCGATTGCCAAAGACCTCAAGCGCGTCAAAAACGTCAAACCCCTGTGGTCAAAATATGGCTTGATGGCCTCTTTGATGGGGGGCGGATTTGATATGTGGATCGCCAATCTGATCGGCTGGACACCTTTTGGAACGCTCAAACACGGCAAAAACGACGCCGAGGCCACTGGAAAATCCGCTGATCACGCGCCGATTGACTATCCGAAGCCCGATGGCGTGCTGAGTTTTGACCGTCTCACGAATGTGAGTTTTTCAATGACAAACCATGAGGAAAGCCAGCCTGCACACTTACGCCTGACCAATCCCGATGTGCCGATCTCCATCAATCTGCCCGATTATGATGAACCTGCGCAACGATATTGCCCGGCAGGTGTCTACGAAGTGGTCGAGGATGAGGGACACAATCCAAGATTTGTAATAAATTTCCAAAATTGTGTGCATTGTAAGACCTGTGACATTAAAGATCCGAGCGAAAATATCACATGGGTCACACCACAAGGTGGCGATGGACCAAATTACCCAAATATGTAACATAGATTTTATTCAGATATAGCCCTCTGGGCCGGCCCATACATTGAATAGAGAATGAGTTTTGCTATTGTAACAGAGTAAATACCGATAAGGATATTTAATGAAGCAACTGTTTCTAACCTTTTTCTGGATTTTTTCAATTCTACCAGGTGTTGCTGTAAAAGCACAGAATGTCTCGCCGGAGTCGGGGGCTTATGTTGCGTCTCGTTTGGCAAGTTTCGCGGGTGACTATGAACAAGCCGCATATTATTTTGATCGCCTTCTGCAAGATATTCCGGCAAATTCAGACATTGCCGAAAATGCCATGATCGTTTTTTCCATTACTGGAAATTTTGCACGGGCGGCAGAGGTCGCTCAGACGCAGCCCTCGTCAAACGAGATTAGTCAAATTGCGCAACTTGTCACAATCGTTGACTTTCTCACAGAGGACAAACTTGTTGAAGCACAAGACCTTTTAAAGGTTGGTTCTGCTTCAGGGTCAGTTTTGGATGGTTTGTTACTCGCCTGGACAGAGGTTGGTTTGGGACAAATGTCAACTGCGCTCAGGTCATTTGATCGACTGGCCGAAACCGAAAGTTTTTCTGAACTGGCTTTGCTGCACAAGGCTTACGCTCTTTCTATCGTCGGAGATCTTGAGGGTGCAGAAGCCATCCTGTCAGGCGTGACATATGGCCCCATTCGTCTCGATGTAAGGGGATTGGCCACACACGCACAGATCTTGCAAGAGCTTGAACGGCCCACGGATGCTGTTGACCTATTGGAAAGAACTTTGGAGCGAGGGGACAGTATTTTGCTAAGTGCGATGCTGGCGTCATTGAGATCTAATTCAAAAGTGCGCGATATGCGTATCAATTCTCCTAAAGAGGGTATGGCCGAAGCCTTTCACACCCTAGCGACAGTCTACAGTAGTGGGACCTCGGAGGCATTTACCCTGCTGCACAGTCGGGCAGCGATGCTGCTTGATCCAAGCTTGGCCGATGCTGCGCTACTGAGTGCAGAGGTCTTTGAAGAAATCGGACAATATAATCTTGCTCTTGACGCTCTTGATACTGTCCCAAAGGATCATCCAAATTATATATCGGCCGTAATTGCGCGTGCGGAAATTTTATTTTCCATGAATGAGCCCGATAAAGCCTTAGAGGTCTTACATACGCTCAGCAAGATTTACCCTGATGAACCTTCAATCTACATAACAACGGGCGATATCAACCGCCGTACAGATAATTTTGAAGCGGCACGCCTGGCTTACAGACGTGCGATAGAACTCTTCGAGGTGCCGGAACCACGCCAGTGGTTTGTTTTTTACACCAGGGGCATCACGAATGAACGTACGGGCCGTTGGCAAGAAGCAGAAGCGGATTTTGAACGGGCGCTTGCGCTCAATCCAGGGCATCCCTTGGTTTTGAATTACTATGGCTACTCATTGGTTGAACAGCGCAGGCGACTTGATGAAGCCTTGGAGATGATAGAACGTGCAGTTGATGAAAGTGAGAATGATGGGTTTATCATTGATAGCCTGGGATGGGTTCTTTATCGCCTAGGCCGATATGATGAGGCGGTTGAACCTATGGAGCGCGCGGTGGCGCTTGAACCACTCGACCCGGTCATTAATGATCATCTTGGCGATGTATATTGGAAAGTTGGGCGCAAACGCGAGGCAGAATTCCAGTGGAAGCGGGCGTTGAGTTTCATCCCTGAACCGAATGATACTGACGCTGATCCTGACCGCATCCGTAGCAAGCTTCTGATTGGATTGGATAAGGTTTTGTCACAAGAGGCTGATCCAGATCTGAATATTGCCAAAGAGCCGTGACGCGCCTGCTGTTTAAGGCCTTTGCGCCAGCAAAAATCAACTTGTCGCTTCATGTTACAGGCTTAAGGGGCGATGGATACCACATACTCGATAGTTTGGTTGTTTTTGCAGACATAGGCGACACCTTAAAGCTTAGCAAAGCTGTGGTAACATCCCTTCAGGTGACTGGCCCATTCGCTCAAGGTGTGCCAACCGATCACACCAATCTGGTCTGGCGTGTTCTAGCACGTTTTTTTCCTGATAAGGTTTTTGCACTTCATCTTGAAAAAAACCTACCGCATTCTGCGGGCTTGGGCGGCGGGACATCAGATGCAGCCGCCGCACTCCGTGCTGTGTGTCATGCCATGGACCAGTCTTTCCCCTCTGTAGATGCTTTGGTCGAACTGGGCGCAGATTTGCCCGTTTGCATGGTGCCAAAACCTCAAAGGATGATGGGGATCGGGGCTGACCTTTGTGACAGTCCAGCGCTGCCTGATATGGCTGTTTTGTTGCTGAACACAGGTGTAAAATTGTCAACGGGTGAAGTGTTCAAAGCGCTGAGGAGAAAAGGAAATCCTCCCATGCATGATCTTCCTAAACATGCAAATTTCGAAGAATTTTGTGTCTGGTTGAATCAGCACAGAAATGACCTTGAAGCGCCAGCGCGATTGATCGCCCCTGAAATTGGATTGGCTTTGCAAGCGCTAGAAAACGCCGGTGCAGCCGTCGCGCGGATGTCAGGCTCCGGGTCAAGCTGTTTTGGTCTTTATCCCACCCTCGCAGCGGCGCAGACTGCCGCGAAACATATCCGGCATAAAGACTGGTGGACGAAGGCGGCACATATTCTCAGCGGGTGATATGGCCGTCTGTCTGCCCAGAAATAATGATCACGACGTCCAAAAAATGAAAAGCTGCTTTCACAAAAATGCAGTCTCTTCAAAAGAGCGGAGTTTGCGAGAATGCAGGCGCTCCAGCGGCATATCTCGAAGCGCTTCCATGGCTCGGATCCCAATGCGTAAGTGCCGACTGACTTGTTCCTTATAAAAGGCCGTTGCCATGCCGGGTAATTTCAATTCACCATGCAAAGGCTTATCGCTGACACACAACAAGGTACCATAAGGCACACGAAAGCGGAAACCGTTGGCCGCAATCGTTGCACTTTCCATATCCAGTGCAATGGCGCGAGATTGGCTTAATCTCTGGACCGGACCAGACGTTTCACGCAGCTCCCAATTGCGGTTGTCGATCGTGGCCACCGTCCCGGTGCGCATGATGCGTTTGAGATCGTAGCCTTTTAATTCTGTCACACCTGCCACAGCCTCTTCCAAGGCCACTTGCACCTCGGCCAGTGGAGGGATCGGCACCCAAAGGGGCAGATCGTCATCCAGTACATGGTCTTCGCGAAGGTAGGCATGGGCCAAAACAAAATCGCCTAAGGATTGCGAATTGCGTAAACCCGCGCAATGGCCAACCATCAGCCAAACGTGCGGGCGTAAAACGGCGATATGATCGGTGGCCGTTTTGGCGTTAGACGGTCCCACCCCGATGTTGACCAGACTAATTCCGTCCCCGTTTTCCCGTGTCAGATGGTAAGTTGGCATTTGTGGTAGTTTCGAGGGTAATTCCAAGGGCGTCGTCGGATCAGAAATTTCGCAAGCACCGGGGCCGATAAGACTACGGTATCCTGATCTTGGATCCGCAAGAACTTCTCGGGCGTAAGCGATGAATTCGTCAACATAGAATTGATAGTTGGTGAACAACACATAATTTTGGAAATGTTCAGGCTGGGTCGCTGTATAATGGGCCAGCCGCGCCAAAGAGTAATCGATGCGTTGGGCTGTAAAAGGGGCCAGTGGGCGAAGTTCGGCGTTTTCCGTAAAGCCTAAACCATTCACAATCGCATCATTGGTCGAAGTCAGATCGGGCACATCAAAGACATCGCGCAGCGAAAAGCTAAGGGTACCGTCTTGAATGGCTTGGGTTGAAAATTCTTCGGCCAGTGCAAAGTGAATTGGGATCGGGGTCTGCGACCACCCTATTGTAACAGGTTCGCTGTGGTTCTCTATCAAAAGGCCAATTTGTTGTCTTAGGTAGTTGTGAAAGAGATCAGGTCGCGTGATTGTCGTTGCGTATGTGCCTGGGTTGGGAACATGTCCAAAACTTAACCGATTGTCTATATATCCATAGCTGTGGGTCTTGAAACGAATTTCAGGATAGAAGGCACGAAATCTTGTTTTTATCGGCGAGCCATTCAAACATTTTGTAAATGCGTCCTTTAGAAAGAGTTTGGCTTCTCGGTAAAGTGTTACAAGCTCTTCCGTGGCTTTTTTCGGGTCATCAAAGGAATGTGGGCCATGTTGTGGCGGGGTCAGGATATCGAACTGAACGGCGTGGTTGGGCATGCTCATCCCCTTTCTTTCATGGTTTGGTTAGAGCTTACATAGCCGGTTTTCTTCTGCAAGACTTGTGTCGGCCTAACCCGCTCAAATCCATTCTTGACGGTAAAAGATCAGCCAACGCGAACAAAGCGCAGCGCTCTTTGCACTCGGCGTGCTTGTTGAGCAGGTAGGCCGCGCAGAATTGTCGCCTGCGTCTTTCGTGACTGATGCGCGATTACAAGCGCGATGACCGAGGGATGTTCCTGGGCGAGCCTGCTGCCATCGACAAGCGCTGCAATCGTGCTGCGTAAGATAGCCATCGGCATTGCACCCAATCTGGTCGAAGGGGTGGTGGGGGTCGGCTGTTGGTTTATACGCTCCAATAGCTCTCTGGCGCTTTGTTTTAATGCCTCTGGTGAGGGTATTGTCGTATTTTCCGCTTGTACTGTCGCCTCAGACAAAAGCGGATCAAAACCGGATTTCGTTTTTTTGTCCCTGAGCAGTTCGAGTAAAATACGCGCGCGGTCTTTTGGGCTTTGGGAATGTGGCGATTTGGGGTGGGGATTTGCACTCATGGTGAAGCCTTTCAAGGAAAATAACCGCGCACCAGGGCAGAGGTGACCAGACTCCAGCCGTCGGCAACAACAAAAAAAGCAAGCTTGAAGGGAAGAGAGACGATGGCGGGTGGCACCATCATCATGCCCATAGACATCAAGACAGCCGCGACAACCATGTCAATGATGAGAAAAGGCAGAAAGATCAAAAATCCCACCTGAAAGGCTCTGGAGATCTCTGAAAGCAAAAATGCCGGGACTAAAATTGAAAAGGTGTCTGGATCAACAGGTTCTGCCGTTGTTTCGGTGCGCAGCGCTTGAAACTCGGTCAGCGTTTCGGGATCAACACGATTGGCCATAAAGATCTTGAAAGGGGCAAGCGTGCGTTGCCAGCTTTCGCTCATGGTAATTTCCTCGGCCAAAAGCGGGGCGATACCCTCTTGCCAAGAGGCTTGGAATACGGGCTCCATGACGAAATATGTCAAAAACAGGGCCAAACTGACGATCAACATATTTGGCGGGGCTTGTTGCAGGCCTATGGCTTGGCGCAAAATGGACAGTACCGTGACAATGAAGGGAAAACACGTCACCATAATGGCCAAGCCGGGCGCAAGGCTCAAAACGGTAATGAGGGCAATCAGTTGCAGGCTGCGGGCTGTTAGGGACGTTTCATCCCCGAAATCAATTTCCAAGGATTGAGAGAATCCTGGGGTCGCCAAAAGCCCGAAAACACACACCAAGAGTGATACGCGTCTCACCTAGAGGGCTCCAAGTCGACAACTTCTGTCAATCGTACGCCCAGCGCCCCACTCCCATCTGCTTGAATTTCTTCAAGTTCGCCACGGGCAATCAACTTCTCACCAACATAAAGCTCAACAGGATCATTCACGGATCGATCCAATTCCAATACACTGTCTTGTTCTAAAGCCATCAGTTGGGAAATCGTCGGCCGGGCTGCCCCGACGCAAACGCGAATTTCAACCGGAATATTGGCCAGAGGACTGTTTGAACGTAAAGTATCAACCATAAGAGGGCTCCAGTTTTTTGTCTTGATCTGAGAATTCAGCAAAAGCTGTTTCTACCGCATCCATGATGCCCGAAAGATCAAGTTTGCGCTTACTTTGCCCTAGTGAAATAAAGGCCTGGGATAAGCCTAAAGCGGGATCTGTGACAACTTCCACAGCGGGCAGGTCAGAGACAGTTTCCAGCATGTTTTGCAGGGCCGGGGCGTCTTCTTCGCAAACAGCGATTACGAAAGGGCCCGCACCGATTTCAGATGACGCATGTTGAATTTCTTCAACAATACGAGGCAAAAAGGCATGTTGGACAACCCGGGGTAAAATTTTTTGCAGAATATCTTCAAAAAGGGGATGAATCTCGGCCAGAAGTTTCGTTCGTATGTCGTCTCTGATAAGCGTCAGTTCACCTAATCGGCGGCCAAAAGCCTCTGCGATGAGGGTTTGATCATTTTGCATGCTCGCTTTGCAATCATCCCACCCCGCTTGGAACCCTTTTTCGTAACTGGCGGCGATTTTTTGTTCCATGGTCGCATCGTCAGCCTCCGGCGCGGCGGTAGGCTTTGGCACAGGTGGGGCAATAGGCGCCGAGAAATCTTCCAAAATGACGGATTGTGCCATTACACTTCTTCCTCCCGCTCTTCCATCCATCCTCTGAGGATTTCAATTGTTTCTTCTTTGCGATCTTCGATCAGTTGCTTGAGGCGCTCGATCGGGTTGTCCTCTTCCTCATTGCTGAAATTCGGAAGCGGTGGCAATTCAGGGAGATCGGCCAAGACGATTTTGCCATTGTCGTTTTCAATCGGGATGTCAAAATCCTGAATGGTCGCCATTGGCAAAATATCAGACGCGCCTGAAGCAGTCTCAAGCGCTGGCAATGCAGCCGGTAATGCGTCTTCTGCAGCTGGTGCAGGTAAGGCCGCCGCTTGGGGTGTATTGATAAACGTGGGGCGTAGCGCCATCCGTGCAAGCAGATAAGCCCCGATAAGGACCAAAAGGATCTGGAGTGTACGGTTAAGATCAAGACCAGAGAACAAACTGACTTCGGGCGCCGTTGTGCCGTCTTGTCCTGGGACGTGTTCAAACTGCATGCTGCGCAGTGTGACGATATCTCCTCGTTCGGAATTAAATCCAACGGCGGCTTGAACGAGTTCCTGCAACGCCTCCAGCTCTTCTTGCGGTCGCGGGCTCCATTGGGTTGTGCCTGTCTCATCAACGGTGCGTACACCATCGACCAAAACCGCAACGGTAAGACGTTTGATCGCCCCTGGGGCCAAATGCACTTCCCGCTCGGTTTGTGAAATATCGTAATTGACGCGCGCGCGTGTCTCAGAGTCCTGACTTGACTGAGACGCCCCTGCACCGGCGTCTCCTTCGGGAAGGTTGCTTGCCACAGTGACGCCAGGCTGTCCGTTGCCCTGACTTTGACTGGAGCGTTCTTCGGTATCTGTGCTCAGCACAACACGATTGGCAGGATCCAATCTGCGTTCACGAATTTTCTCTTCCACATTCACGGTTTCAATGGAAAGCTCTACAACAGCACGATTTGGACCCAACCGCGCTGCCAAAAGCCGTTCAACTGCTGTTTTCAATGCGGTCTGACGATTTGCAGGATCAATACCGCCTGGCAAATCCATATCCGAGGATACCACCTGGCCTGTGCCCGCATCGATCACGGTGACATCTTGTGGACTAAGGCCAGGCACAGCAGAGCCTACAAGAAACTGGATCGCATGGGCCTGTATGGAGGAAAGCCGCGTGCCTGCCATCGTCAATGTCACAGAGGCACTGGTGTCCCGATCACGTTGAAACGCCACGGCTGTGCTGCGCGCAATGTGTACACGTGCACTGCGAATGTCACCTGCTGCTGCTATGGTGCGGGCCAATTCCCCTTCTTTGGCACGCCAATACGCGGCATCAAACATCTGAGAAGTGGTGCCGAACCCTGTCATGCGCTCCAGAAGTTCATAGCCTTCGGTGCTGTTTGCAGGCAGATTACTTGCCGCCAGGCTCATTCTAAGGCGGTCACGATCTTGATAAGGGACATAAATTCTGGATCCCTTGATCTCATAGGCGACGCCTTCCGCATCAAGAGCAGCGATCACGTCCCCAGAAGCACGTGGATCAAGTCCAGAATAAAGCAGCGCGAAGTTGGGGGAGTTTGCTAATCTTGCGCCCCAAAACACGGCTATAAACACACCGATTGTCACAGCGCCTAGGATAATGCGCTGGCGCGCATCCAGGGTGTTCCATGTTGAAAGTATGTTCTGCACCCGCACCCCTTTTATCTCTCGTTCTAAGAGTCGCGGTAAAGATTACGCATCTGGCTTAACAATCGGTTAGCCAGAAAGAGACTATAGGGTTTCTGCGAAAGATGAGTGAGGGCGTCATGGCAGAAGCGGACGTAGATGAAGCAGACCAGCCGAAAACGGCAAGTAAACTGCCATTGATTTTGGGGGTTGTTGTGGCGCTTCTTGGCGGGGCTGGTGGATTTTTCTTCATGTATTTTGAAGGCTTAAGCCAGAGTGTCCAAAAGCAAAGCGAACCCATCCCCTATCTGGGGACAGCGCACTTTCTAGCCTTAGATCCAATCACCATTCCACTGGGCGATGGGCCAACGAATCGCATCTTACGATTCCAAGCACACTTGGAGGTTGAGGCCGAGACACTTTCACAAATCGAGGCAATGCGCCCACGTATTCTAGATGTGTTGAACACATATTTACGTTCTGTCGATCTTGAAACGCTACAAGATCGCCGTGCACTTTTGCTATTGCGCGCGCAAATGCTGCGCCGGGTTCAAGTCGTCACAGACGAGAACGTCGTACGAGATTTGTTGATAACCGAATTTATCGTGAACTAAAATGCCATGCTGATAAACATGATTGCAGATGCTTTTTTGATATTGGGGTGCTTTGGCACAAGTATCTATTGTTGGATATTATCTAAAAAAATCAGACCATTAAACCAATTTGATACGGGTCTTGGTGGAGCCATTGCTGTTTTATCTGTCCAAGTGGATGATTTGCAAAAAACGCTCAAAAATACCCAAACGACAGCCACAGAAGCGGGCGAAGAATTGAAAACACTATTGACGGAAGCCAATGATGTCGCATCACGGCTCGATCTGTTGCTGATCGGTGTTGATGACCTTGTGGAAACAGAAAGCGCCCCTAAGCCCATCCTACAACAACCCGGGCGGGGAGACATACAACAGGATGTCCAGCAAGAAGGGTCACAGCCGCTGATGTTTTCTCGCAACCGCAGAGGGCGGCGTGCATGATGGCGAGGCGATTTATACAGCAGCGTTTTGGATCAAGTTTATTGACGCTCTTGATGGTGAGTTTTCTGATTTCAGGTGCTTTGCGGATTTTGGGCGAGGCGCGCGCCCTGGCAACATCGCTTGATGTAAGTGCCTTAGCACAGATGGCGGAAGAAAGCGATCTTGCCTCATTGGCGGAGTTGAACAGATTAATCAACTTTCTCAACATCCGAGAAAGTGAACTCGCTGAACGCGAGCGAGCTGTTGCTCTGATCGAAGCCGATATTGCTATTGCAAAACGTGAGATTGCCACCCAGTTGGAGGCTTTAAAGGCAGCAGAAGATCGTCTCAGTGCACGTATGGCGCAGTCAAATGAGGCTTCTGCCACCGATCTGCAACAACTCACGCAAGTCTATGAAGCCATGAAACCCGCCGTTGCCGCAGAACTTTTTGCGGCGATGGATCCCGCCTTTGCGGCGGAATTTCTTATTCGAATGACACCCGAAGCCGCCGCGGCGGTGTTCTCCACCCTCCCGCCGGAAGCGGCGTATGCGTTAAGCGCGGTTATGGCCGGAAGAAACGCAAACGCAGCGACGGAGCGCCCCTGACATGATCGGTATCATAGGTATAATATGTGTCTTTGTGATGGTCTTTGGTGGCTATCTTGCAGCAGGAGGCAGCCTGGAGATCATCTTAAAGGCCCTGCCGTTTGAACTTACAATGATTGGCGGGGCCGCGGTTGGCGCGTTTCTCATCGGTAACGATTTCAGCGGTGTGAAACATACTCTGAAAGATGTGGGCAAAGTGTTCAAAGGGCCGAAATGGACCCCCCAAGATTACAGTGACCTTTTGTGTCTTTTGTTTCAGTTGATCCGACTGGGTCGTCAAAATGCCGTGGCTGTTGAGGAGCATATTGAAACCCCAGAAAGTTCGTCAATTTTTACGCAATATCCGAAGATTTTGGACGACAAAGAAGCTGTTGGGTTGATTTGCGACACCTTGCGGGCGGCTTCGATGAATTACGACGATCCCCACCAGGTTGAAGAAATGCTCGACAAACGGTTGGAAGCAAACATGCATCATGCGCAACACTCAAGCCATGCGTTGCAAACGATTGCGGATGGATTGCCGGCCTTGGGTATCGTTGCGGCGGTGCTTGGGGTGATCAAGACAATGGGGTCTATCGATCAGCCGCCTGAAGTTTTGGGAAAGCTTATCGGTGGAGCCCTGGTTGGAACATTTCTGGGTGTTTTTTTAGCCTATGGATTTGTTGGCCCGTTTTCTGCGCGCGTCAAATCGATAGTGGACGAAGATGGTCATTTTTATGCTCTCATCCGGGAAGTCCTGGTTGCGAACCTACACAATCACGCAACAAATATATGCATTGAAGTCGGTCGCCAAAACACACCAGCGCACAACCGTCCGTCCTTTTCAGCATTAGAAGATGCTTTAAGAGGCGTGAAGGCCGCAACATGATCCGTGCTTTGATCTTTGTCAGTGTTCTTTTGATTGCGCATCCGTTGCGGGCCCAGCCTGTCTCTATTCAGTCAGGGGAACATGCAACCTTCAGCCGTCTTGTCTTCCCGTTTCCAGATTATGCCAATTGGAGTGTGGAGCAAGGCGAGCAACGCCTGCGCATAGCGTTCCAAAATTGGTTTGCAGAGCTTGATACTTCTGACGTCTTTCGCCTCATTCCGCGCACACGGATCACGGATGTGCAGAGCGATGCAACGGGCGTTACATTGGTTTTGGGATGCGACTGTGCCGTGGACATCTCTCGTCATCGGGGACGCTATCTGATAGTCGATGTGTCCGACCCATTTGACGAAGATGCTCTCGCTTCATTTGAGCTCCGAGAACGTGGCGTCTTGAATGCACAAGCGCAGGTTCAACAATCTGCGCAATCCCAAGCCCCCCTTTTACTTCCGGCCGATACAGAACCACGACATGCATTCAGTGTCTTGGATCGCGCCGCGCAAGATTTTGAACGTCCGATTGAAAAAACCGCGCAAGATGCCGTTGAAAGCCTGAATATCACAGGCTTTGAGCAAGAGGTTGCCCGTGGGCTTTCACGCGCCGTTTCACAAGGCTTTTTAACCCCACGCACCTTGGACACTCAGCCTCAAATTCCAGAGCCTACAGCACAAACACAGTTTGAACCGGGGCCGGAGATTGAGAACATTACAGATATCATGCCCCCAAACCAGGTGCGTATCAGCTCGGCTACGGACCGTGCCCTGGGTGAAGAACGCATTGGTTTAGGGGATTATCGTTGTCGCATACCGTTCTCCCTTCACAACGAGACCGACTCGCCTTTCTCTTTTTCCTCTCAACGGCTTATGGATGCCCGCAACATCCTTGCACAAGCTGATCGTACAGCAAACCCTAAGGCAGAGGCGCTAAAGGCTGTTCTCCACCTTTTGGCGCTTGGCTTTGGGGCGGAGGCCCGCGCGATATTGCGCGCTTATGACATTAACCAACCGATTTTATGGGATATCACCTATCTTGTAGATGGCCAAACAATTGGCCCAACCTCGTATTTTGTCGACCTACACAGCTGTGACACGCCAGCGGCCCTATGGGCTGTCTTGGCCCAAGCCACAATCCGAGAGACTGTGATGCTGGCAGAGGATGCGGTGATCACAGCCTTTCTGGATTTGTCCACTGAGTTACAGCGTTCAATTGGCCCGATACTGGTGCGTCGGCTTGATCCTGAGCGTCACGCCGATTTGATCTCGCGCCTGGCAATCCTCAAAGATCAGGAAATTAACACGCGTGACCCTGTGAATGACGGAGGATCGGAAGATGAGATGGATGAGCCTAAATCGCCGTTGCAGAGCGCGGAGCCACAGTTTGAAATTATGAGCGTGCTTGATACACATATCCAGGAGAAGACAGCGGTGCCCGATGCGATGCGGGAACACGCTTGGGCCTTACTTGAAAGTTTACCTCGGGCCGAGGACCGCGCAAAACTGACACGCAGTTTAGCCTTGTCCGAGAGCCTTTCTGGAGGGATCTCCAAGACAATTGTCTTAATGAATGCAGAGGCTTTTGCCTCCTTCTGGACGGCAGAATATTGGGAACAATTAGCACAGATTGCATCGGAAAAGCTGCCGCCTGCAGAACGCACGTTGATTGCCTTGATGATGGAGCGCAGGCAAGATCAAGTCCCCCAATCCGCACAGCAAAAGATGCGTGCGGCCTTAGAGGACGCATCTTTAGATGGGTTGGTTTTAGACACTAGAACGCAACGTCCAATAGAAGCGCCCCGCTTCAGTTCGGTTGAAGAACACTGGCTTGTCGGCGATGTTGTTGAGGCTTCCCAAACCTTGCCGGAAGGGCCGCGTTTGCGGTTGGTGCAGTCCATGCTTGCCACGCGTTCTGTAGAAGATCCTATGGTAGATCAAGACATGGCCAATGCAGTCAGTGCGCTTGGAAAAAGTCAGAATGTACGAACAGCACTTGAAACGCTCTTAGAGCTTTCGGTGCCCGCTAATCCTTAGGGATCTTATCATGCCTGAACTTTCCCTGCGCGCCTTTTTCCGTCCGACTGTTATGCTTGCCTTTGCGCTCATGGCCGTGATTGTCATGATGATATTGCCGATGCCCGCCTGGGTTCTCGATATGGGTTTGGCCTGTTCCTTTGCGCTGGCAATTTTGATCTTCACGGTCACGCTTTTTATCGAACGCCCGCTTGATTTCTCATCTTTCCCAACGGTGCTTTTGGCCTCACTCATGTTGCGATTGTCGCTGAATGTCTCCTCAACCAAGTTAATCATTGGACAAGGCCATACTGGCACCGGGGCCGCAGGTTCTGTGATCGAAGGCTTTGCCAGTTTCGTGATGTCGGGCAGCATCATTCTTGGCCTGGTCGTCTTTTGTGTGTTGCTGATCGTGAATTTTATCGTGATCACAAAAGGCGCGACGCGGATGGCAGAAGTTGGGGCGCGGTTTGCGCTTGATGGGATGCCGGGCAAGCAGCTTGCCATTGATAGTGATATGTCTGCAGGCGCGATTGATCATGCGGAGGCCAAACGCCGCCGAGAATTGGAACAAGCGGAAACAACCTTTTTTGGCTCTCTTGATGGGGCGTCAAAGTTCGTCAAAGGCGATGCCATCGCAGGCCTTTTGATTACACTGATGAATCTCGTGATGGGATTGGTGATCGGGATAACTGTGCATGATTTGACTATTGCCTCGGCGTTTGAGACCTATGCCATCCTGACGGTAGGGGATGGGCTGGTGTCCCAGATCCCCGCGGTCATTATCTCCATTGCCAGTGCGCTATTGCTCGCGCGCGGGGGGGCAAGTGGCGCGGTCGATATGGCGCTGGTTGCACAGTTGGGCAAATATCCCGCCGCTTTAGGGACTGTATCGGTTATTTTGTTGCTGTTTGCATTCGTTCCAGGGCTGCCGTTTGTTCCGTTTGTTTTGGGCGCTTTGGTTCTCATTGGTGCAGGGTACTGGACACTCAAAACACAGCAAGAGACCGAGGCGCAAGAAGCCGCTGATATACCCACAGCAGAGCCCGCACCAGAAAAACAGATCGGCGATCTGTTGCATTTGGAAGACATCCACGTTGAATTTGCCCCTGATTTGGTCAGTCTCGCGCTCGATCCACATACAGGTCTTGATGGGCGGGTATCTGCGATGCGCGATCATATCGTCGAAAGTTATGGAATCATTTTACCCGATATTCGCATGACCGACGATCCAAGCCTGCCTATAGAGACCTACCGCATCAAGATCCAAGGTGTGGTTGCGGCACAAGACCGTTTGCACACCGGCAAAGTGCTTGTGCTGCTGGGCGAAGATGCCGCAGCTTGTCCGCCGGGTGATGATGTGCGCGAACCTGTCTATGGCGCGCCCGCGCGCTGGATCAGTGCGGCGCAAGAACAGCAGATGGCCGAGGCAGGATTTACCGTGGTCACAAGCGGCGAAGTCCTAGCGACACATCTTTTAGAGGTTGTCAAAAACAGCCTGGAGCGTTTGTTGTCTTACCGCGCGTTGCAGCGTTTGTTGCAAGAATTTACGGCCTTGAGCGACACTGATAAGGCAGAGGCTAACCGCCGGTTCCTCGAGGAAATGGTGCCGGATAAAGTCGCTCCGGACACACTTTTGGCGGTTCTCCGTTTGCTATTGGCAGAGCGCGTTTCAGTGCGCAATTTAGGCCTTATTCTGGAAACGGTGGCCGAGACACGCCATATGAACCTCGCGCCCGAGGCGATCTGCGAACATGTCCGACAACGTCTTGGATACCAGATTGTTGCAGAGTTGAAGCGCGAGGACAGCACGCTGCCTTTGGTGCAGCTTGCACCCGAGTGGGAAAGTGCTTTTGAAACCTATGAGGTGCCCGCAGAAAAAGGCCGCGTTGATATTGCATTGCCGCCCGAGATGTTTCGCAAATTGAGCAAAGGCATGAGCGAGAAAATCAATGAAGCCGCCGAACGCGGCACATTTGCCGCTGTGATCACATCGGCACGGCGGCGGCGTTTCCTGCGCACGCTTTTGCAAACGCGGGGTATGACAAATCCAGTCTTGTCCTTTGAAGAACTCCCGCAGACGATTAAACCCGCAATCGTGGGGCATGTGGCGGCATGAATGTGCTTTTGGCAGAGAGTTTGACGATTGCGCAGATCACACTTTGGACAGGGTTTTTGGTGTTTTTGCGCATCGGGGCGTTGGTCAGCCTCTTGCCGGGTATTGGGGAACAAGCATTGCCGATGCGGGTGCGCCTTGTGCTTGCGTTGTCTCTTGCGGGGTTATTGACCCCCATTATTGTTGGCCTGCCTGAGCTTTTCACGTTTCGAGACGCTGTATTGATCGGGGCACGCGAAATTGTTGTTGGTCTTGTGCTTGGGTTGAGTATCCGCCTGATCGCCCATGGGCTTTTGCTCGCAGGTGTGATCATCGCGCAATCGACATCGCTGGCACAGATATTCGGCTCGCCTTTGGCCGATGGCCCTCAACCCGCCATTGGTCTTTTACTGTATTGGTCGGCTTTAGGTTTCATTATGCTGTCCGGCTTTCCGGTTATGGTTGTCGCCGCCCTGGCGCAGACTTATGTATTTTTGCCTTTGGGCACACCTTTGGATATGGCGTGGAGCTTTGCTTGGGTTGTCTCGGCGGTGTCGCACACTTTCGCGCTTGGCTTTAGTCTTGCCGCGCCGTTTGTTGTGGCGGCACTGTTGTATAATCTCGCAATGGGCGTGATCAACAAGGCCATGCCGCAACTGATGGTGGCCTTTGTCGGGGCACCGGCCATTACCGGGGCTGCGATGTTGCTTTTGGCGGTGACCGTGCCTGTCATACTGACCGTTTGGTACACCGCTTTGACTGATCATGGTCTTCATCCATTTCGAGATGTGCCATGAGCGAGGAAGACACCAGCGCCGAGAAAAGTTTTGACCCGACCCCTAAACGGCTTGAAGAAGCCCGCAAAAAGGGGGAATTCGCAAAATCAGTCGATCTTCATACCGCAGCGGCCTATGCCGGGCTTTTGGTGTTTATGGGGCAATTCTCTGGCCTGCAATTGACCGCGTTCACCAATATTGGAGCACATATTTTGAGTGATGCGGATGCTCTGTCCGCGCGGTTTTTGAATGGTTCGGAGCTCTTACTCTGGGGGCAGCTGATGATGGCAACAGCGGTTGCTGTAGGGTTGATTTTCCTCCTCCCCGCGCTTGGTGTTTTGATCTCGCTTATTGGCCAGCGGGCTATCGTGGTAGCACCAAATCGGCTCACACCACAGTTAAGCCGCTTGTCACTTTTGGCCAATGCGAAACAAAAGTTTGGCCGTTCAGGTTGGGTTGAGTTCTTCAAATCCTTCGTCAAGATGGTTCTTATTGGAACCATACTTGTTTGGTTTTTGATGTGGCATATAAGCGATCTGATTGCGCTTATCGGTCTGACACCTGGCCAAATTGTAATCGCTTTGGGTTGGCTTCTGATCCGTTTTATGGCGCTTGTTTTGGTGATCTCTTTGGTGATTGGTGTGATCGATTATCTTTGGCAAAGCTTTGAGCATCTGCGCAAACACCGCATGTCACGTCAAGAACTGGTGGAAGAAAACAAACAATCCGAAGGCGATCCTCATCTCAAAAGCGCCCGCCGTGCCAAGGCGCAAGCGGTTGCGATGAACCAAATGTTGCAAGATATCCCCCAAGCCAATGTCGTGATTGTCAATCCAACGCATTATGCGGTCGCACTAAAATGGACGATGGGGGATCGTGTACCGCCGATCTGTGTGGCCAAGGGCATCGATGCAGTTGCCAAGCGCATTCGTGAGGTTGCCATGGAAAATGGCGTGCCCATTCGCCACGATCCCCCGACCGCTCGGGTTCTTCATGCCTCCATTGAAATTGGCCAACCGATTGATCGCGCGCAGTATGAGGCGGTTGCCGCAGCGATCCGCTTTGCCGATGACATGCGGAAACGCGCCAGAGAACGTCCATGGGCAAGGTGAACAAGTTTTCTGTGCTCGTTCCCTTGGCACAGTTGAAGGCTGATCTGGCTGGACTTGAATTTACCAAGGCGCACCAGCGTGTGCAGGCCCTAGAGGCAGAGCTTTCACGGCTGATCCCACCTGATATGCAAGACACACAAGATATTGCCGAAGCACAGGCCGCTGTTCTCTCTTCCCGCTGGCGGGTTGCGCAAAGACGCACATTGTTGACAGAACTGGCCAAGGCGCGGGCTGATGCGGCGCCGTTCAAACAAGCCCTGGCGAAGGCCGCTGCACAGAAGGGGGTTTTGGAAAAATTGGCCGACCTAAAGCGCTAAGCGCGCCTTGAGGTGGGTCAATTCTTGCTGCGCTTGTGGGGTCCAAACGGCCCGCCGCGCTTGGAACAAGGTGGCTTGCGATCGATGGATGATGCCATCGGTGAGGCTGCGCAGATGATTGGCGCGCAGCGTTTCGCCGGTTGAGGTTATATCGGCAATCGCTTCGGCTGTTTCGTTTTTCACAGTGCCCTCTGTCGCCCCTTGACTGTCAACCAACTGGTAATCTGCCACACCTTCTGCTCGTAGAAACTCTCGTACTAAGACGTGATATTTTGTTGCAATCCGCAATCGAAACCCATGCGCTTTGCGGAAATCAGCAGCCACCGCGTCCAGATCTTCGAGTGTCTGCACATCGCGCCAGAAATCCGGCACGGCGATCACCAGATTGGCATGTCCAAACCCCATCGGGACAAGTGTTTCAACCAGTTGGGTCCAATTAGGTAGTTTTTCCTGCACAAGGTCAGAGCCTGTGACGCCGAGGTGAATACGGCCCGCGGCCAGCTCACGCGGGATTTCGCTGGCAGAGAGCAAAACCAGCTCCAGAGCCGCGCCCTCAACGGTTGCGGCATATGTGCGTTCTGATCCTTGATGCGCAAATCGTATTCCATACCGGCCAAACCAGTTGAAGGTTTTTTCCATCAAGCGGCCTTTGGAGGGGATGCCAAGCTTCACGCTCATGCCAAAGCCCCTAAAATTTCTGGCCGGATTACACCACCCACAGCCGACAAGTCGCGGCCTTGCCCAAGAACAGTGCATAAGGCATCATAGCGTCCGCCTGTCGCAATCGGAGGAAGGTCAGGACGATGCGCGGCGGTGAAACCAAAAACGAACCCATCGTAATATTCCATCTGTGTTCTGCCAAAGCTGCCTTCATAGGCCAAGCCATCCGTCGCGATCCCGCAAGTCTCTAGGGCCTCTAGCCGCGCTTCAAAGCGATCCACAACATCTGAAAGACCGCTGAGGTCTACGGTAACGTCACGCAGTCTTGAAAGCGCATGCACGGTGCTTTGCGACAGCGACAGAAGTGCATTGATGATATCCGCCTCGCCTGGAGACATGGGGGGGTCTTCGGCCTCAGCCCGCAGTTGTTCAAGCCGGGCGAAGACCTCGGCTTGGCGGCGCAGTCCGATTTCTGGTGCACTCTCTAAGGGCGCCTCCGACGGTGAGTGTTTATCGTGCGGCAAAACGGGTGCCTCCTTGCAGAAGCGCTCCAGTAAGGCGCGAAAGCGTTTGGGGCGCCAGATATGACGCCGCAGTGCTGCGCGCCGGACGCGGTTGGTGCTTAAGCTGTCAACGGCGGCAATCAGAACGCCAATATCACCCGTAATAGGCGTAAAGGGCTTATCTTTTAGAAGATTGGAAAACAGGGCAAACACCTCTGCATCTGCCGCTGCTGGGTCAGTGCGTTCAAACAGCTCAAAGCCAACTTGCGTATATTCCCGCGGGCGCGCGGTATCTGGTTGTTGACGAAAGACGGGCCCTGCATAGGCATAGCGCGCTGGCTCAACGCCGTTTTCCAGGTGCATTTGAACAACGGGAACCGTAAAATCCGGCCGCAACATCATCTCACCCTCGTACAGATCATGTGTAACGAACGCGCGGGCGCGGATGTCTTCGCCGTAAAGATCAAGCAAAGTACCGGCCGGTTGCAAGATGCCGGGCGTCACCACCTCGGCACCCGCTGCCTGGAAGACTGCTAGGATATCTTCCTCTGTCATGGCTTGAGACAATGTTTGACTGCGGCGACAAGACTTTCGCGTGGCACTTCTTGTTGGGCGGGCTGGCTTTTCCATTCCTCCAAACTGGCGTTTTCTGCGATTTGCGCCCCTAAGACAAGGTCTTTGATCTGCACCACACCCCGCGCGGCTTCATCAGAGCCTTGGATCACGGCCACAGGCGCACCCCGGGTATCGGCATATTTCAGTTGATTGCCAAAGTTTTTCGGGTTGCCAAGATAGATCTCCGCGCGGATATCTGCGGCCCGTAATTCTGCGACCATGGCTTGATACTCTGCCATCCGCTCCCGGTCCATGACGGTCACAACCACGGGCCCCTGCGGCGTTTGTGAATGCAGTTGCCCCTTGGCGCTGAGGGCCGCAAGCAAGCGATCCACACCGATGGATACCCCCACGGCGGGAACCGCCTGGCCTGTGAAGCGTTTGACGAGATCATCATAGCGCCCCCCCCCCGCGACAGAGCCAAATTGTCGCAGGCGTCCCTTTTCGTCTTTAATCTCAAAAGTGAGTTCGGCCTCAAACACAGAGCCGGTGTAATAGCCCAAGCCACGCACAACAGCAGGGTCAATGACGACATGCTCTGGCCCAGGGCTTTGCCCATCCAGCAAAATGGCGATGTCACGCAAGTCTTCCACACCACTGACCCCGATGTGATTTTCGCCAACGGTCTCTGTGAGTTTGGACAATGTTTCTGTATTATCGGCCCCTTTGGCGGTCAGAAACTGGAGAATAAACTCTAACTGCTCCGATGATAATCCCACACCGTCGATATAAGCCCCAGAAGCGTCCAGACGCCCCTTGCCAAGAAGCTCTTTCACACCTGCCGCGCCAACTTTATCGAATTTATCGATCGTCCGTAACACATCGGCGGCTTGTTTGGGATCGGTCACATCTGCGATCTCCAGCACTCCGTTGAGCACTTTGCGATTGTTGAGGCGGATCACGTAATCCCCGCGCGGGATGCCGACTGCCTCCAGCGCATCGGCCAGCATCATGCAGATCTCAGCATCCGCCGCCATGCTGGCAGTGCCCACCGTATCGGCATCGCATTGATAGAACTGCCGAAACCGTCCTGGCCCCGGCTTTTCATTGCGCCAGACAGGCCCCATCGCATAGCGGCGATAGGGGGTCGGCAAATCATTCCGGTGTTGGGCATAAACACGCGCCAGCGGGGCCGTCAGATCATAGCGCAGGGCCAGCCAGGCCTCCTCTTCCTGCCAGGCAAACACGCCTTCATTCGGACGATCCACATCTGGGAGGAACTTCCCAAGCGCCTCAACCGTTTCAACCGCCGAGCTTTCCAGCGCATCAAACCCATACCGATGATAGACCGCCGCGATGCGCTCTAACATAGTCTTGCGTTGGATCACCTCTTGGCCGAAATAATCCCGAAAGCCTTTGGGTGTTTCCGCTTTCGGACGCCTTGGTTTTTGTGTTTTGGCCATTGCGGGCAGCCTTTCCTTTTCGCGCCCGCATGTAGCGCGCACAGCGCAGAGGGGCAAGGGAATGGATCAGATGGATTTGGAAGAACGCATTGCGCATTTGACGCGCAGCGTGGACGAGCTTTCGGACGAGGTTGCACGGCAGGCCAAGGCCCTTGAAACGGCAGAACAGCGCATCGCTCTGTTGATGGCCCGCGCCGCCGAAGCAGAAGCGCAGGCGACCGGGACTGTTGTTATGACTTAGCGCACGACGGTATCAGAGGGTGGCCTGTGCTTCTGATGGTACTGCACGTTTATTGGCTAGCTAAAGTGAAGCTGTGGGTAGATTAATCCTCCTCTCAACCTTCAGCTCGCAATGTGAGGCCTGTTTTTGGATACATTCGATCATTTTTTTGAAATCGTCACTGCTCTTCAAGGATTTCGCAGGAATACGAATACGCTTGCCGGAACTGGCAATATTAAATTCCCAGTCCCCATCTACAGACAGTTTTTGTAAAGAAATAATGTCGGCATGATGTATCTCCACGATGGGACCAAAAATGCCTAAAACACCCTGGTAAGGGGCTTTCACTGTCTTCGAAGAGACGACAACAGAAGAGAGTCTACCTGACAGAATTTGTTGTCTGATCGACAAAAGCAACAGGAAGCAAAGCGTACTTAAGAAGAAGGCCGTCAACAGATTGGCAGCGTGGTTTTGGATGTCTGACATATGGCGATCAGGGTCAGTAAACAATGAAAACGCTTTACCTGACACAATAAGCGCTAATACCAGAAGCAACATCACTGCTGGTATGAGAATTATGGCAATCCGCGTCCACAGACTGTTTGTAAATTTGGAGTATTCAAATCGCTGTTCAGTTTCCATCATCAACTGACCTGGCATTCTTCTAAGTTCCCATATTCTAAATCATAAGCGAAATACCAATAGGTGTGAAGGGCGTTTCCCAGTCAGATCATTTCAAGAGTCATAACAAGCGCTTACCCACCGTATTGGTGAACGCTTAGAGCACGCCGATTTCTGCAAGCTCTCGCGCCAATTTCGGTGGCAGGGGGGTGTCTGTGGCACGCGCAGAGCTGAGGTCAGGCGGCGCGTCGCTCGCCTTCAAGTATCGCCAGCCCTGGAAGGGACGTTTGGGCGCTGGTGCTGTGCGTGTGACCTCTGGCTCCAGCACAATCCCACAGCGGATGATCCCATCGGCACCTTCAACCGCATCGAACCTCAAAATACGTTGGCGGCAAAGAATAAGTCCCTTAAAGACCCAATAAAGGGCACCGCCACCAAGAATCTCTTGCGCGCGTTTGGGCCACATCCGTGTGACATGACGTGGTAACGCGTCTGGGCCTTGTGCGCGCGGGTTTTGCTGCCACCTGAGCAAATCATCGACGGTTTCCGCCCCGACACAAAGCTTAATCAAATGTAAATGTTCTGCCATTGTTCTTGACTGGTCTCCTCTATAGAGAGTAGTGGAAATCACAAAACCTACAAGGTATTCATTTATCTCTGAGTCGAGGAGTCGAACTGATGCGCCGTTTTGCCGCCCCCATCGCTGAACAGATTTGGGATATGAAATACCGCCTGAAAGAGGCCAGTGGCGCGCCATTGGATCTGACGGTGGAGGACACTTGGCGGCGTATCGGGCGCAGTTTGGCCACGGTCGAAGCGGATCCCGCGCTTTGGGAAGATCGCTTTTATCATGCTTTGGAAGATTTTAAGTTTCTGCCTGCGGGCCGCATTATCGCAGGCGCGGGCACGGGGCGATCTGTGACACTGTTTAATTGTTTTGTCATGGGAACAATTCCTGATTCGATGTCTGGCATCTTCGAGATGCTTAAAGAGGCCGCGCTGACCATGCAGCAGGGGGGCGGCATCGGCTATGATTTCTCCACCATCCGGCCCAAGGGCGCGGCTGTGTCCGGGGTGGCGGCCGATGCCAGCGGGCCGCTGAGCTTTATGGATGTGTGGGATGCGATGTGTCGCACGATCATGTCAGCAGGCGCGCGCCGGGGCGCGATGATGGCCACGATGCGTTGCGATCATCCCGACATTCTGGATTTCATCGCGGCCAAACAGGACCCGGCGCGTCTGCGGATGTTTAACATGAGCGTGCTGGTCACCGACGCCTTTATGGAGGCGGTGAAGACCAACAGTCCTTGGGAGCTTACATTTGACGACAAGGTCTATCACACCTTAGATGCGCAAGACCTGTGGAACCGGATCATGCGGGCGACCTATGACTATGCCGAGCCTGGCGTGATCTTTATTGACCGGATCAACGCAGCCAACAACCTCGCCTATGCCGAGACGATCTCGGCCACCAATCCTTGCGGCGAACAGCCCTTGCCGCCCTATGGCGCCTGCTTGCTGGGCTCGATCAATCTGACGCGTTTGGTGACAGCGCCGTTTGCAGCGGAAGCGGCGCTCAATGAGGCGGCGCTGACCGATCTGGTGGGCACGGCGGTGCGGATGATGGACAACGTGGTGGATGTCTCCCGCTTTCCGCTAGAGGCACAGGCGGCGGAGGCGCGGGCCAAACGCCGGATTGGCCTGGGCGTGACAGGGCTGGCGGATGCCCTGGCGATGGTGAGCGTGCGCTACGGTTCAGAGGCGGCGGCGCGTCTGACGGAGCGCTGGCTCCACACGATTGCCCGCGCCGCCTATCTGGCGTCGGTGAATTTGGCACGGGAAAAGGGGGTGTTTCCCTTGTTCAACGCCGAGGCCTATTTGGCCAGCGGCACAATGGTGGGAATGGACGCAGACGTGCGCGACGCCATCCGCAGCCATGGTATCCGCAACGCGCTGCTGACATCTATCGCGCCCACAGGAACGATTTCGCTTTTGGCAGGGAATGTGAGCTCGGGCATCGAGCCGATCTTCGCCCATGCCTATACCCGCAAGGTGCTACAGAAAGATGGGTCGCGGACCGAGGAAGAGGTGGTGGATTACGCCGTGCAGATGTGGCGCGATCTGAACGGGGAGGCCCCGCTGCCGGAGTATTTTGTCAATGCCCAGACGCTCGCGCCTTTGGACCATGTGCGCATGCAAGCGGCGGCGCAGAAATGGGTGGACTCGAGCATATCTAAGACGATCAACTGCCCCGAGGACATCAGTTTTGACGCCTTTAAGGACGTTTATATGGCGGCCTGGGATCAAGGGTGTAAGGGCTGCACAACCTATCG
>CAWUJT010000011.1:0-35796 GCA_963922715.1 uncultured Thalassobacter sp. | reverse complement strand
CGCCCAAAGCCCCCTACGGCGGCCAGGAAATAATGGCCCCCGATCACGATCCCGCCCAGGGTGAGGACAAACCTTATGTTGCTGGCCCACATGAACCGGCGCAGTTGCGGCACGCGGCTTTCGAGGGGGCACCATGGGCCAGGTCCGTCACCGGATTGTCGATCCAGATATAAATCCCCAAGGTCAACAGCCAGGATGGCAACAGGTACCAATACCATGGCTGTGCCCAAAGCGCGGACCAATCCAGCACCACGGGCACCGCAAGCACACTCCAGGGTGCGGTTTCCTTTGCCAGTGTTTGCACCAGTTCCAGGAAGCTGTCCCAGTTGGTCAGAAGCGGCACAGAGGAGAGGAGCCCGATAACAGCAAACCACCAGCCAATGCGGTTGAACGCCTTGGTGCGATAGCCCTTGGCCCAGATCGAAAGCTCTGCCCCGCGAAGATTGATCCAGCCGAGCGAGACCCCAAAAAGGGGCAGATACAGCCAAGCGGTGGATTTCACCGTCCAGCGCCAAAGGTAGCTGGGCATGTAGAAGATTGGAACCGAACACAATATAAGAAACAATTCCAGATATCTATCTTTGGATACGCGGATTTCAGCAATGATACTTGGTATGAATCGATCTTCATTCGCTGCGATATCACCGGGCAGCAGTTCAGGGGGCTGGGCCATATCGGTTTGCAGCACGCTGCGGCGCCAGTTTTCCGGCAGCGCACGTAGGCCCTCTGGAAAGTGCCTCAAAACAGCCGTGACGCGACAGGTTATGGCACTCAGAAAAACGCCTATAATCAACACTAAAAAATTAAAGCTAATCATTCCGATAGATGCGCCCGCAAGCCCACCATACCAGCCCCACAATGCAGCACCATACCCACCACCGAGGAGCGCGCCACTCATCCATCTGGAATAAAGGTAGTATTCGCTTTTATTCATGAAACCCCACCCAATAAGAACCGCACAGGCCAACAGCCCCCCTCCGCCGAGGGTCATCAAGAGCCAGGGCCAGACCGCCCCGGGCGCGATCACCCCCGCGGCCCACCAAGCCAAGGCCGCGCCGATAATCAGCCCCGCAAACCCAAGTGTGAGCGCGGGCCAAGACCAGAACGGCTGCTGCTTGTTTTCGTTAAGCGCCTTCCACAAGGTTAGGCCGGTTTGCACCGATTGGTCAGAGCGGAACAGAACCAGCGGGGTGGTCAAAAGCGCCCAATATACCGGCCAGCCCAACAGCACCAACACCCAAAAGGCCAACACGCAGAACACCGTCTCGGTGATTGCTAAGGCCGAGGGCAGGCCCGCCGCGCGGGAGGCAGGAGTCGAGACCCAGACCCAACGGGCAGCGGGCGGATCGGTGTCAGCCATGGATCACAATTTCCCTTTCATGAGATTGTTTTGGATTTTCTCATGTCACGGGGCAAGACCATTTCTGGAATAGGTTAAGGCGGCGGGTCCAAATATGCGCCCGCACCCTGCCTTAGGCCTGTTCGGACAAAAACCGCTCGGCTTCAAGCGCGGCCATACATCCCATCCCGGCAGAGGTCACCGCTTGGCGGTAGATATGGTCTGTCAGGTCTCCGGCCGCGAACACGCCCGGGATCGATGTGGCGGTGCTGTCGGGCTTGGTCACGACATAGCCGCCCAGATGGGTCTCCAGTTGATCCGCCACAAGTTCAGAGGCAGGCGCATGGCCGATGGCGACAAAGACCCCCCGACACGCGATCTCGGTGATCTCTCCACTGCCGACATGTTTGAGCCTAAGGCCCTCCACCCCAAGCGGGTTCTCCGCGCCGGTCACTTCTTCGACCTGATGATTCCAGATCACCTGTACCTTAGGGTTCTTGAAAAGCCTATCTTGCAAAATTTTCTCGGCACGCAAACTGTCGCGTCTGTGGACAAGCGTGACCTTCTCAGCGAAATTTGTTAGGAATAGGGCCTCTTCCACGGCGGTGTTGCCGCCACCGATAACAGCAACGTGCTGCCCGCGATAAAAGAACCCATCGCATGTCGCACAGGCTGACACACCAAAACCTTTGAACTTTTGCTCTGAGGGCAATTCTAGCCATTTGGCTTGTGCCCCGGTGGCAAGAATAACCGCATCGGCGGTGTACGTTGTGCCGCTGTCCCCAAACGCTGTGAAGGGATGCTTTGCAAGCTCGATCTTGTTGATATGATCGGCAATGATGTTTGTGCCAACGGCCCGTGCGTGGGCCTCCATATTGGTCATCAGATCGGGGCCTTGGATCTCTGTCTCCCCCGGCCAATTCTCAACCTCTGTTGTGATCGTTAGTTGACCACCGGGTTGAATGCCTTGAATGAGCACAGGGTCAAGCATGGCCCGCGACGCATAAACAGCCGCCGTATATCCCGCTGGACCCGATCCGATAATCAAAACACGTGTGTGATAAGAGTTCGGCATGACAAACACCCCAAAATAGAAATAATCTTGCGCACAAATTGTAAATAATCGTAAGAAAGCGCAATCATAATTAGAGGTAAAGCCGCGCCGATGTCGAAATTAGACTCAATAGATCGTATGATACTCTCAGAACTTCAAGCCGATGGGCGGATGACAAATGTTGAACTTGCCAAACGGATTGGAATTTCTGCACCGCCGTGTCTACGGCGCGTCCGTACATTGGAAGAGATAGGCTATATTCGTGGCTATCATGCCGATGTCGATGGTCCAGCACTGGGGTTCGAGGTTTCGGTTTTCGCGCTCGTGGGATTGCAAAACCAGGCTGAAGCTGATCTCGCGGCATTTGAAAAACAATGCTTGTCGTGGCCACTGGTGCGCGAATGTCATATGCTAAACGGAGAGATCGACTTCATTTTGAAGTGTGTTGCCCCGGATCTGTCGAGTTTTCAAAGCTTTCTGACGGGTGAGCTCACCTCTGCACCCAATGTTGCGAGTGTGAAAACATCGCTTGTTATTCGTGGTGCGAAAGATGAACCTGGCATTCCATTCGATGTTTTGGAAACACGCCTTTATCAGACCCCATCGGAATGAATGAGCATTTTGGTTTCTGTGAAAGAAAGCCGTGGCGCGACTTGTGGCCCAAAGCCCATGCCAGATCTCAGATGCGGCATAAGCGCTAATAACGCTTGTGAGCTTTCTGGATTGATAAGTTGCATTGTGTCACGGTTCGGATGGAAACTTTCAACATTTAGACCGTTCACTTGTATGACGG
This sequence comes from uncultured Thalassobacter sp., assembly GCA_963922715.1. Classification (GTDB taxonomy): domain Bacteria; phylum Pseudomonadota; class Alphaproteobacteria; order Rhodobacterales; family Rhodobacteraceae; genus CAWUJT01. The sequence continues at coordinate 32,610 of CAWUJT010000011.1, read as the reverse complement.
CCTGACAGTTGAAGGCCATGTTATACACTGTGATGTCACCTTGTGGTGTGATTTTTGTGACATTTATCCCATCTTCAAATGCAGCGATCGGGGCAAACGCACCTAAACTTCCGATGATCCGTCGACAGGCAGCATGTTCAACGTAGACGTAAGCGGAATTTGCAAGAATAGTATCTGTCTTTGGATAGCCTTCTCCGAAGGCATCCATGACAATTCTGTACAAAGGCGCACGGGTTTGTGTATGGATGTCTTCACAATATGTGCGTGACCCGATCCACTGTATCTCTTTATCTCCTCCACCTGTTACTGTTTGCACCATATCACCTGGAATAAGGTCATCAACAGCCACAGGTCCGTTTTGCGTTAACACCAAACCACCCCTCGCAATAGATGCACAGGCCATTTCAGTAATCTTTGACACAGGAAGAGTGCGCGTATCCCAATTCGGGCGACCGTGCTGATCGAGCCAGGCCAAATCATACGCCGCTTTTTGCGGGACAATCTCATTTTCAATTGTTTCATGACGCGGTATAAATGGGAATGTCATATTTAAATTTCTCTGACTATACAGCCCCCGCCGATGCAAACAATATCCCAAAATCATCCCTATTTTTGCAAGTCCAGAAGCAGAAACAATTGGTTTCTTCAACACTATGCTTTGCAAGTGTTGGGTAGGGTCATTTTCACACAAAATCTTATGTCTAAGGGTGTAATTATTGCCCATGGTCGAGCACAGCCACAATGAGTTTATAGAGGGCTCGCACATGAAAGATCAGATTTCACTCAATCAAACACGCCTTGCTGTAGAACGTGGTGAGTTGAAGAAAGCTGCACGCATGCTGTCAAAGCTCGACACTGCGTCCTCCTCCGCAGAGATAACGCTTCTGCGTGCGCGTTACTTTCGGCTGTGTGGTGAGTTTGATCAGGGGCTATTTGAAAGCGACAAAGCGCTTCATCAGGCCCCGAAAAATCTACCTGTATGGGTTGAATTGGCGATACTGTTGCGCACAGCAAACGCAGGAGACAAAGATTTAAAGACACGGATGGATCAGGCAAACGTACCAAAATCTTTGCAAACATTGCTTACAATGGTTTTCCAAGGTCGCCCTGTTCCGCTTCCAACGCCATCTGGTCGCGCGGCCAAGACGGTGCGTCTGGCGAATGCTGCTCTTGCAAAAGGGAACGGACGTTCTGCGCTTGAGATACTTGGTCAACCTCAACCAAAAGAAGACCCAGCGCTCAAATGCTTGCGTGCCGAACTTGCCTTGGCGCAGCGCAGGCTTCAAGACGCCAACCGTTTTGCGCAAGAGGTCGAACAGCTTTCGCCCTTGGCGACAGATGTTCTTCTCTTGCGCGCCCGTATTGCCCAGGCCGCCAATCAGCCTGGCCATGTGGCACGCTATGCCACCTCTGCCGCTGATCTTGCACCACATGCAGTAAAGGCGGTTCATCTGGCGATAAAGGCATTATTATCGATAGACGCTGAAAAACGCGCGCGACTTGTTTGGGATATGGCATCTGCCTTGAACGCATCTTTAGATAAGCTTGCCCTTACAGAGGCACAATTGCTCGAGGCAGAAGGACGATTCTCCACGGCAGCCTCTATTGCTGAAAAAGGTGTGAAGACAGCGCGTGACCATGTTTTTGTGGCAAAACTTTATCAGGACTCAAACAATTTCGATTCCGCGCTCACACACTATAACAAAGCCCTTGAAAAAGAAGATCACCTTAAACTCAGAGTAGATAGGGCACAATTATTGCAGACCCTTGGCCGCAACGATGAAGCCGACGCAGAGTTGCGCAGGGTTCTTGCTGTCTCACAGCAAGATGGCATCGCAGCCTTAGCTTTGGCCGCGGGAACCAAATTTCCAACCGCCGATCCACTTATCGAACAATTTAAGACCGCTGCCGTAGCCCCCGAAACACCTGAGAATGACCGACGGTTATTAAACTTTGCCTTGGGCAAAATTATGGGAGATATTGGCCAAACAAAGGATGTTTTTGTCTACCTTGATCGCGCAAATGCAGCGACAGCGCGCACATTCCCATACGACAAAAAAACTGATGCCGCTGATGAAGCACATCTTCTTGGACCCGTGACTGAAGGTGTGCGGCGTCTCAAAGCGCAAGGAACACGACACCTTGCCCCTATTTTCGTGACGGGGATGCCACGTTCGGGCACAACACTTGTGGAACAAATCCTAGGGGCCCATCCCGGGGTTGTGGCCGGCGGCGAGCTTGGTGTGATATCCCGCGTAGTGCCATCGTTGATAGAAGACATGAAAGAGGGAGAGGTTTTGTCAACCGAGGACCTCACACAAGCGGCCGACATGTATGCAGACCTGGCGCGGGAACGGCTGGGAAACATGCCAAAGCGATTTACGGACAAATCAATCCATAGTTTTGCCTACATCGGTCTTTTGCAGGCAGTCTTACCCGCGGCACGGTTTGTTGTGGTGCGCCGGGATCCACGCGATGTGGCCCTGTCGATCTACCGCAACCACTTCAAAGATGGGGCGCATCGGTATGCGGCGGACCTGACGGCAATCGCACAGCGCATTGGATTTTTCTATCGCATGGTGTCTCATTGGAAAAAAGAACAGCCAGAAAGTTTTTATGAGGTCAGCTATGAGGCTCTGTTAGCGGCCCCAGAGGCTGAAACACGGCGCCTCTTGGCCGCATGTGATCTTCCGTGGGATCCCGCCTGTCTTGAATTTCATAAATCGACATCAGGTGTGCGCACATTGAGTTTTGCGCAAGTGCGGCAGCCCCTTTATGCGTCCTCTAAAGGCGGATGGCGACGTTATGAGGCTGAAATGCAACCCTTTGTGGACGCGCTAGCGCAAGAGGGTATATCACTGCCAGATTAACTTTGATCGCGCCATCGATTGACGATCGGGTAACGGCGGTCCAACCAAAATGCCTTTTCGCTGAGCCGTGCACCCGGGGCTGACTGAAAGCGTTTATATTCGCTGGTATAAATCAAATGCTCGACCCTTTTCACCATCGTACGATCAAATCCTGCCGAAACGATCTCCGCAACGGATTGCTCTTTGTCAATCAAGCACTCTAAAATCGCATCTAAGACTTCATAAGGTGGCAAGCTGTCTTCGTCCTTCTGGTCCGCTCTGAGTTCTGCAGACGGTGGCTTTTCGATCACCCGATCAGGGATCACCATCCCAGAAGGGCCAGACATCCAGGGGGCATGATGTGTGTTGCGCCAGCGGCACGTCTCAAAAACGCGGGTTTTATACATATCTTTGATCGGGTTATAGCCGCCCGCCATGTCCCCATAGATTGTGGCATACCCAACCGCGACTTCAGATTTGTTGCCAGTTGTCAGAAGCATAGCCCCGGTTTTATTCGAAAGCGCCATCAAGAACAAAGCCCGCAATCGAGATTGGATATTCTCTTCCGTGACATCAGGGGCCATACCTTCAAAGAAGGGTGCCAGTGTTTGTGTAATCGCTGCGCGTGCGGTTGAAATTGGAAGGGTATCCAGTGTACATCCCAGGGCTTTGGCAATTGCAACTGCATCCTCTTTGGAGGTTTGGGAGGTATATTCCGAAGGCAGCATGACACACCGCACATTGTCCGGCCCTACCGCATCGCAGGCCACAGTTGCGACCAAAGCGCTGTCGATCCCGCCCGACAGGCCCAGGATTGTTTTCTGAAAACCCGTTTTCTGGACGTAATCCCGCAAGCCAACAACCATAGCGTGATAGTCTGCCCCAATCCCTTGGGGGAGTGTGGCGCGATGACCTGGCTGGGCCTGCCAGCCGTTTGCGGTTTCGGTAAATGTAACCTCGATAAGCGTCTCTTCGAAAGCAGGCAAAAGGTGGGTTTGACCCCCGCCTGGGTTCAAAACGAAACTCGCGCCATCAAAGATCTGATCGTCCTGCCCGCCCACCAGGTTGAGATAAATCAACGGCAAGCCCGTCTCTACGACCCGCGCGGTCATGAGTGCATAGCGTATATCCTGCTTGCCGTGTGCATAAGGTGAGCCGTTAGGCACCAATAAAATCTCGGCACCTGTCTCAGTGAGTGTTTCGCAAACATCCTCAAACCAGGCATCTTCGCATATCGGCGTGCCAATACGGACACCCTTTATGGAAACAGGTCCCGAAATAGCCCCCTGCTCGAAATAGCGGTGCTCATCAAACACATCATCATTGGGCAGGTGATGTTTCAGAGCGCGGCTTACGATCTTGCCCCCTTGCAAAATAGTGTACGCGTTGAAAGGCTTTTGGGCCCCGTCTGGCCAATAGGGCAGTCCGATTGCCAAAGCAGGCCCATCAGCACAGGCTTGGGTCAATCCTCCAAGGGCCTCTGCGCAGGCCTGCACGAAGGCGGGTCGACGACTAAGGTCTTGCGCCTGGTAGCCTGGGAGAAACATCTCGGGCAGCGCAACCAGGTCGCTTCCCGCCGCTTTTGCAGAGGTCCAAGCCGTGTATGCCTTTTGCGCGTTGCTTGAAATATCACCTAACGTTGGGTTAAGCTGTGCGAGACTGATTTGGAAGTGACGTGTCATAGATCCCCACTGAGAAAGAATATATCGCTATTATCTGCCATTGAGAAACAGGAAAAGCATTTGCGCCCGAAAATCGACTTCGCTAACTTAGTGATCTGTATATAAATATGAGATTGATCGAAAGGAGAGATTTTCAATGCGTTTTCTAACACTTGCTATCGCTGTGCTTTTGAACGGATCGCTTGTCCTTGCCCAAGAGGCTGAGATCCTCACACGTGAATATGATGGCGGGGGCATTTATGAAGGTGAATTTCTCGATGGTGTTCAACATGGGCAAGGCACATATCGTCTGCCGAATGGGTATGAATATATAGGATCATGGGTAGAGGGGCAAATTCAAGGTCAAGGTAGGGCGCGCTTTCCTGATGGTTCCGTTTATACAGGGAGCTTTGTGAACGGAAAGCCAGAGGGCCAGGGGCGTATGCAGTTCTCAGATGGCAGCACCTATGAAGGCGGCTGGCGGGATGGCAAAATTAACGGCCAAGGCATTGCAGAGTATGCCAATGGCGTGCGCTATGAAGGCGGGTTTGTCGATGCGCTGCATGAGGGTTTTGGCACAATGCAGACATCGGCAGGCTATCGTTATGAGGGCACTTGGGTGGCAGGGCTGAAAAACGGTGAGGGTAAAATAACGTACCCCGATGGCAGCGTATATGAAGGCCAGATGTATCAAGGCAAGCGCAGTGGAGAAGGTGTTTTGACCATGCCAGATGGAATGATCTATGTGGGACCTTGGCGCGACGGTCAAATCAACGGTGTGGGAAAGTTGACCCAAGCCAATGGCGACATCTATGAAGGGGAACTGGTCGATGGGCGCAGGCAAGGTCTTGGAACAGTGCGCTACGCCAATGGCGATGTTTATGAGGGAGAGTTTTTCGAAGACCTGCGTCACGGTGAGGGCATTTTGAAAGGCACTGATGGATATGAATATGTCGGCAGCTGGGTTGAGGGACGGATTGCCGGCCAAGGTCAGGTGACATATCCGGACGGGTCGGTTTACATTGGACAATTCCAAGAAGACACGCCGCATGGTGTCGGGAAAATAACATACGCAGACGGATCAACCTATGAAGGGGACTGGGTGCGGGGTGTGATAGAGGGAAAAGGTATCGCGCGATATCCCAACGGCTTGGTCTATGATGGGCATTTCAAAGACGCACGCAATCATGGTGTTGGTATTATGACATCTGCCGATGGGTATCGATATGAGGGTACCTGGCGCGACGGACTTAGCCACGGCAAAGGAAAGGCTACATACCCAGATGGGACAATATACGAAGGGGATTTTCTTGCTGGGGAGCGTGAAGGCGAAGGTACTTTAACCATGCCTGATGGCTTCACCTATACCGGTGGATGGGTCAGTGGTGAACTTCACGGTGAAGGTATAGCACGCTACCCCAACGGAGATGTTTACGAAGGAAATTTCGTATATGGCCAAAGGGGCGGTGAAGGAACGATGCGTTATGCCAACGGTGCGCTAGAAACCGGTATATGGACCGGGGGTCGTTTGAGCAACGAACGTCCACCCGAAAACCAGGGGTCTACAGAGCAAACACTTGACGAGAAAACTCAGCAGAACTGAGTTTTAAGCTGCCATTTCATATAAAATATGCTTTTGTACATTCTGCCAAACGTCATCTGAACCACTCTTTTGGTTGAACGTCACCACTGGGAGTTGAGCATTGAGAAGAAGCATGTGCAGCGTTTGAACATCCACTTTATCACCTTGTGTTTCAGCGTCAGAAATTAAAGCCACAAGTGGTAGACCCGTCTCATCGACAAAAACAAAATCAATCGGGCAAGACATATAGTCTGATCCAATTGCTTGTTGTGCTTGTATGCTGAGTTCTATGCAGGCGGAAACCGCGACTCCAGAATGGATTGAGAGGTGAGGATAACTCATTTCGATTTGATCCACGAGGTATTCATAGAGTGATAAGGCTTCATCAGATATGAAAATCGGTTTTATAGCTGCCTTGATGCCTGACACCGGATGATGAGAATTCATTGATGCATGATCTATCAGCGGTGATGTCGCAGAGGTGACATTTTGCTCTGCGGTGGACCGCTTTTTTATGATTGCAACACTTTGCTCTTGATTTAAGGCTTCCTGATCTTCGTGTGATCGTTTTGATCGCTGCGCGTTTATTGACTGACCTAATCTGCGCAGAAGTCGTATCATCGCAAATAAACTATGCATTAACTTTACCTAATCTTTCGTATTTATGAACTTTGTGATCAAATGCCTAAGAACATGGGCAGAACTTTGGCATTTTAAGGGTGATTACGAGATTGTTACCAAAACCGAGCCAGAGCTGTTTTAGTGGTCTTCTATTTTTCTAGCTCTTCTTTTTCGGCAAGTGTAAACCATTCGGTCTCTAAATTATCCAGTAAGGCTACCCTGGATGTCAAAGCTTGCGTTGCTTTGTAAAACTTCTCTGGTGTTTTTGAAAACAGGTCTGGGTCCGATAAAAGCGTTTCGAGTTTTTCGATCTCTTTTTCAGTACCAGCGATAAGATCTGGTAACTCTTTCAAACGGTGCTTTTCTGTAAAACTCAAACCAGATGTCGCTATGTTTTTCGGGGAGAGAGAGATTTTTGGCGGCGTTTTGGCTGTTTTAACAATTACTGGTTCGTGTGAAGATTTTTGCAGCACGTAATCTGACCAGCCCCCTGCATAGACGCCAATCTGGCCCGCGCCTTCAAAGGCAATCGTTTTGGTTGCCACACGGTCCAGAAAATCACGATCATGGCTGACCAGCAAAACAGTGCCCTGATACTCCGCAAGTACGTCTTGCAGAAGGTCTAGGGTCTCGATATCCAAATCGTTTGTCGGCTCATCAAGAACAAGAAGATTAGAGGACAGCGCCATAATGCGCGCCAATAAAAGGCGTGCCTTTTCGCCCCCCGAGAGTGATTTGACAGGGGCATGCAAGGCGTCTGCAGGAAATAAGAAATCTTTCAGATAGCCAGCCACATGCCGGGCTTTGCCGCGGACTATAATTTGATCCGATTGACCGTTCATTCCCAAGAGCGGATCGTTCGCGAGGCTGTCCCAAAGGCTTGCGTCAGGATCAAATTGTGCGCGTGCTTGATCAAACACGGCACTGTTGAGATTTGTGCCAAGTTGGACTGTCCCTGTATCGGGTTTTATATCACCCATCAGCACTTTTAGAAGTGTTGTTTTGCCAACCCCGTTCGGGCCAACAAAGGCTATTCTTTCCCCGCGTGTTATTTTTAACGATACATCCTTAAAAATAATCCGGTCTCCGTAGCTTTTGCTGATTTTTTTCGCCTCGATGACACGGTGGCCAGAAATTTGGCCACTGCTCAATGCAAGTGCTGCTTTGCCTGGCTGCGCGATCATGTCTTTTCGGGTGTTTCTTAATTCTTCGAGCGCGCGCATGCGCCCCATGTTACGCTTACGGCGCGCACTGATCCCTTCAACAGCCCAGCGGGCCTCAGATTTGATTTTTCGATCTAATTTGTGGCGGGCAAGCTCTTCTTCTTCCCATGTCTTATCACGCCAAGCCTCGAAATGCGCAAACCCTTTGCTGTGTTGGCGGGCTTGACCGCGATCAATCCAGAGCGTTGAGGTGGTGAGGGCCGTCAAAAAAGCCCGATCATGCGAAATTAAAATAAAGCTCTTACGGTTTTCCAAAAGTGTGGTTTCCAACCAGGATATCGCAGAAATATCCAAATGGTTGGTTGGTTCATCAAGCAGCATCAGATCAGGGTCTTCCGCGAGAAGTTTGACAAGCGCGGCCCGGCGCTGTTCCCCGCCTGAGGCCGTCTTTGCGTCCGCATTAAGGTTAAGCTTCAAGTCTTCTGCAAAGATATCTACTTTATAAGCCTGTTCACTTGGTAGGTTTGAACTTGCGTACGCCCGGAGTGTTGTGAAATGCGCAAGATTTGGGTCTTGGGCCAAATATCCCACGGAAACGCCAGGACCTGTACTTAAGTTCCCGCGATCGGGCGTAATAAGCCCAGCCATCAGTTTCATGAGCGTTGACTTACCTGACCCATTCCGACCGACAAGAGCGATGCGGTCTCCGGGATGTACCTTTAGGCTGAGATCGTTGAAAAGATACTTTTGATTTTCACCAAGAGAGACCGAGGAGAGTTGCAAAAGTGGAGGGCGCGCCATCAGGCTGGGCTAGCCCCATGCGTCCCTGTGGTCAACCGGCAACTGCTCTGAGAAGGCGTTTGCGTGCCGGTGGGATAGTGGCGATTTCAACACCCGTAAACACATGAACTGTGCCAAGATCACGATCCACAACGGCATGGTCAGAAACCCATCCCCCCATCATAAGATATGTCCGCAACAGTGGCGGCATCATGGCCTGGGCGCGTTTGAGATTGGGCCTGCGGCGAATAAGCTGGGCAAAGCGAAAAACCGAAGGTGCCTTTATGCGCGGCAACCAACGTTTGGGCGCGATATGGCGTGCATTGAGCAAAGCAAACGCATCTGCAAAGGCCTCGGCATCCACACCGATAAAGGAGGAACAGCCAAACAACATCTCCACCCCCGTGTTGTCGACGTAGAGTGTCATAGCCCCCCAAGCGACTCTTAGAATATCGGGATCTTGCCAATCAGGATGAATACAAAACCGCCCCATTTCCACCATTGAACCTGGGTATTGAGAAAGACCATTCAGCCCATAATATTGCGCAGAATAACTACGATTGATTTCAGCCCCGCTTTGCAGGGGCATCATCCGAAAACAACAGACCAGTGTGCCGCAGGCAACAGCGCGCACCAAAACATGTGTGCAAGAAGCATCATAATCGTCTGAATCCGGGGCACCGTTGCGAAAGGCATCTGCGCGCAAAGACTGCGTATCTTTTAAATCATCCGCTGTTTCGGCGATATAAGCTTCGTAGCGCCCTTTTGATAACAACTTTGTCATTGGCTTGACCTCCGCATTGGTCAATTATTTTTTCTGCCCATATAATGGGTAATATCATAATGTATCGGTTCTGTGACAATTTCAGGGGCATAAGATGGAAAAAATAATAAAATCCGATGAAGAATGGCGGGCGCAACTCAGCGATCTTGCATACCGGGTAACGCGCAAGCATGGCACAGAGCGTGCGGGTACGCATGACAATTTTTCCAAAGACGCTGGCACATTTCACTGCGTGTGTTGTGGTACGCCCTTGTTCGATCAGACCGACAAGTTTGAAAGCGGCACTGGTTGGCCATCATTTACACAGCCGGTTTCCACTGACACGGTTGGCGAAAGCGAAGACAACAGTTGGTTCATGCGACGCACAGAAGTGCACTGTAACAGATGTGACGCACACCTTGGGCATGTGTTTCCGGATGGTCCTCAACCCACAGGTCTACGGTACTGCATCAACGGTGTGGCCCTGGATTTTGAACCCAAGGAAGACTGAAAGCCCAGTTCCATAAACCAAGCCTTCAATTATCTTCAAGAATTTCGCCAATATCAATCCGGCCAAAGTTTCCAAGCAATTGCTGAATAATGCCGAGGTCACGTATTGTTGTCTCTGTCACACGTTGTGAGAGTGTGATGACTTGACCATCTTCAAGTCCAAAGCGCTCTATGTTCTGAACGACACCTAAATCATCAAAACGGATCGCCACCAACTGCCGGTCAATCGGTTCGGGCGCGCGCGGGCCCTGGCGCCTGCGACGTTCTGACATGTAATACCAAGAGCTTTCTGCAAGAACCCCATAGGTGGCAGGCGGGCCAATCGTCTCGGCAATGCTGTCACGCGTATCGATACCGACAATAATGCTGGCCAACTCATCTTCAGGGGGAATATAACCATAATTGCGATATGTCGCTGTGCAGGCTTGAAGGGCAACCACCAATCCTATGATAAGGATCACTTTTGGTTTGATCATCGAATACCTTTCTTTGTGGACACAGAACATGATACACATAAAACCTGTACGCTCATATATTGTTCCTATCGAATGCCTATCTGGCCTGCAATAACCTCGCAAACATGAGATACTATGAAAACGCCGATTAATCCTCGCAACATCGCTCTGAACAGTTTGCCAAGGAATGTCGATTTTGACATCAGCATTGACCCAAGTGACGCAGAACTGTCCCAGTTCGCTTTGGATACTGGGGTACGATCCCTTAGTAAATTTCGTTTCAAAGGTCGCATTACGCCTATTGATCGTGGAGATTGGCGTTTGAGCGGGCATCTTGGGGCAACCGTTGTCCAAGATTGCAGAGCCACACTTGAGCCTGTGCGCACACGCATCGAAGCGACTGTGCTGAGGAATTATGTTAAAAACTGGACACTACCCGATGATAAGGAAATCGAAACCCCAGAAGACGAAAATGCCGAACCTCTTCCACGGCATCTTGATCTCTATGATGTCATCGTTGAAACGCTGATCCTTGAAATCCCTGCTTTTCCGCGACGTGCAGAGATTGAGACCATAGAGCTGACATCTTTCGATGAACAGAAAAATCCGGAAGAAGACAGCCCCGAAAAACCGTTTGCAGCGCTTGAAGGGCTAAAGCAGCAAATAGCGAAGTCTGAAGATTAACGACAAACAAATATAAACTGCAGTTTCTGAACATGCATAATTCAGCATTCACGACTTTATGAGTATTTTGGCACTGGACGTAAGGCTCAGAACATATTATGCGATGCTTCTAATTTGTTATGTGAAGGCATCGCCTTCTTTATAATTCGAGGTTGTGACATGGCTGTCCCACAAAATCGCGTAACTCGGTCCCGCCGCAATATGCGTCGCGCACACGACGCCCTTTCTGCTGGAAACCCATCCGAATGCCCTAATTGCGGAGAACTAAAACGACCCCACCATGTGTGTCCAGCTTGCGGATACTATGCGGAACGTGAGGTTATGGTGTTTGCAAACGATATAGAGCTCGAAGACGAGACCTTTTAAGTGTTTAATTTTTAGCCAAACATGGCTGATCCGATCTCATCAAAACCTGCTGTAGAGTCTGAGAGATCAGTCCCAAAAACCAAGAACATCATTGCGGTTGATGCGATGGGTGGTGATCTTGGTGCCTATCCCGTAGTAAAAGGAATGGCAAAATCCGCTAAGAAAAACGAAACTCTCTATTTTCATCTTTACGGCGATGTCTCCGAACTTAAAAAACTTGTTGCTCGGCGGCGCGTGTTGCGGGGACGGGTTGAAATACACCATGTGCCTGGCACGATAAGGATGGATGAAAAACCAAGCCACGCCGCGCGCCATGGAAAAAACACGTCAATGTGGGCGGCCCTTGATGCTGTTCGTGAGGGCAAAGCCGATGCTTGTGTGAGTTGTGGAAATACAGGCGCTCTGATGGCACTAAGTATGATGCGGCTGAGAAAATTACCGGGCGTCAACCGTCCTGCGATTGCAGTTCTGTGGCCTTCCGTGACATCGGGCCGTTTTAACGTTATGCTCGATGTTGGTGCAGATATCCGTGCCGATGCGCGTGATCTACTACAATATGCGTTGATGGGCATGTCCTATGCGCGCAACGGATTGAATATTCAAAACCCGCGCATTGGATTGTTGAATGTGGGAACCGAAGATCATAAAGGGCGCACGGAATTACAAGCCGCCTACAGCCTTTTGACAGAAGCAGCGGCGGCGGCGGAATTTGAGTTTGTCGGCTTCATTGAAGGCAACGACATCGCTTCTGACAAAGTGGATGTGATTGTCACGGATGGCTTTACAGGCAATATCGCGCTCAAAACGGGGGAGGGCACGGCCAGTCTGATCCGCAGCGCACTTCGTGACGCGTTTCGGGCTACTCCACTCAGTCGGCTTGCAGCCTTGCTGGCCTATACCTCTTTACAGCGTCTAACGAAAAGGATTGATCCAAGGCGTGTAAATGGGGGCGTTTTTCTTGGTTTGAATGGAACTGTCGTCAAAAGCCATGGGTCTGCTGATGCAACAGGGGTTTCTGCGGCAATAAAATTGGCGTTTAATCTTGCGCAATCAAACTTCACAGATCGTTTGGCCGCACGTCTTGCATCGACAATTCCCAACATACAGGATAAACCTTAAACCACAAAAAGGGCGGTTGCAGTCAAATGTCCACTTTACGTTCCGTTGTCACAGGTGCCGGCCATTATTTACCGGATCGAGTAGTTGAAAATGCGGATTTGGAACAGTGTGTTGACACCACGGATGCCTGGATTAAAGAGCGTTCAGGGATCGAAAGGCGCCATTTTGCGGCAAACGATGAAAAAACGAGCGATCTTGCAACCAAGGCTGCTCGGGCCGCACTGGAAGATGCGAAACTTGCGCCGAATGATATCGATGCCATCGTCGTTGCAACATCAACACCCGACTTAACTTTCCCCTCTGTTGCAACAATGGTGCAAAGAAAATTGGGGATGATGCGCGGCTTTGCCTATGACGTCCAAGCTGTATGTGCCGGCTTTATTTATGCATTGGCCAACGGAAATGGCTTGATCCTCTCAGGACAAGCTTCAAAAATTCTTGTGATTGGCGCGGAAACCTTTAGCCGGATTATGAATTGGGAAGACCGCAGTACCTGTGTGCTGTTCGGGGATGGGGCCGGCGCATTGGTGCTGGAAGCGGCACAAGGTCTAGGAACACGGGAAGATCGTGGCATTCTGGCCACAGATTTGCATTCAGACGGGCGTTATCAAGATCTGCTCTATGTATCTGGGGGAGTGTCCAGCAACCAAACCACTGGGCACCTGATCATGCAAGGACGAGAGGTGTTCCGTCATGCGATCGAAAAACTGACCCAATCGACGCACGACGTGTTGGAAAAAGCAAACATTGATATTTCACAGATTGATCGTGTGGTGCCACATCAGGCCAATATTCGCATTATCAATAAGACGGCACAAAAACTCCGGATCCCTTTAGAAAAAGTTGTTATCACCGTTCAAGATCACGGAAATACATCCGCCGCCTCTATTCCCCTGGCCATGTCTGTGGCACAAAAACGCGGTGAACTTCAGGTCGGTGAGCTGGTGGTGACAGAAGCCATTGGGGGTGGACTTGCCTGGGGGGCGATTGTTTTGCGTTGGTAAGACCACTTTAAATCGCAAGCCTTTGGAAAAGAACATTAAACTTCATTGAAAGCGTTGACACATATTGCAAAAGGCGTCTACTGTGTAAAATAAAAAATGATCTGGGGGGTGCGTATGGCTGGGAAAACGATAACGCGGATGGATTTAAGCGAGGCTGTATTTCGCAAGATTGGCTTATCCCGGAACGAAAGCGCTGTTTTGGTGGAACAAGTGCTCAGTCACATGTCTGATGCTTTGGTTCGCGGCGAGAACGTCAAAATCAGTTCCTTTGGAACATTTTCTTTACGGGATAAAACCGCTCGTGTTGGTCGCAACCCGAAAACAGGTGAAGAGGCCGCTATTTCGCCGCGGCGTGTCCTCAGCTTCCGTCCCTCGCACATTCTCAAAGACCGTGTGGCCATCGGTAACAAACGCTTGGGATGATGAAGCACAAATCAGCAGATGCCTTTCGAACGATTCGAGAAGTGGCCGATTGGCTTGACGTTCCCACCCATGTTTTGCGTTTCTGGGAGAGCAAATTTAGCGACATTAAACCTGTGAAAGGGGCAGGTGGCAGACGCTATTACCGCCCCCAGGACATTGTGCTTCTGGGAGGAATAAAAACTCTTCTCTATGACCAAGGCTTGACGATACGCGGGACGCAAAAAATGATTGCCGACAAAGGTGTTGAAGTTGTTGCAGCATTTTCAGCTGAACCACAGTTTGATGAAGCGCCTGCCGAACACAAATCTCGTAAGATCATCCGCAAGGACACGCAAAATGAAGCCCCATTTCTAAATGCCGGTGATGAAGAAGATATAACTGACACGATGTCTCATCCAGGACAGCAAAGTGATGCTCAAGAAACTAAAAAAGAGACAGGGGTTGTTTTACCTTTTGGTGCATCGCTCGCCTCCTCGAGTACATCAGTTGGAAAATCGCTTACGCCTGGTCCGTCAACGGAGATATCGGAGACACAACAAAGTTTTCTTGAGGCAACGCAAACCGCAGCTGAAGCCGACAAGGATCGGGAGAAAACTCAAATCGCATCTGTCATCACCGAAACCCGGCAACGGATCAAACATTTTCATAGCCAGCATATCACACTTGAAGGGGCCAAACGCGCGCGGCTTAGGGTTTTGGTGCGTCGCTTCAAAGGTCTGGCCGCCCGACTTCATGCAGAACAGAGTTTTTAACTATTGCATTGCGGGACTGTAATCTTTTGGGTATGGCAATTGTGCTATTTATGCAGAGATACACATGAGCATCTCATCGTCGGGCTATGGCGCAGCCTGGTAGCGCGTCCGTCTGGGGGACGGAAGGTCGCAGGTTCAAGTCCTGCTAGCCCGACCACCTTACCATTATTTAGGGTGATTATGGTTGTGTGATGATGCAACCTGGTGTGCTCTGTGATCGTCAAATATCGGCTCTGTTCTCCGATGGGTTTATTCAAGCCGTGACGACACGCGACGCGGATCAGATTCAACCTGCAAGTCTTGATCTGCGCCTTGGATCCATAGCCTACCGTATCCGCGCGTCTTTTCTGGCGGGGGCGCACAAGTCTATTTCTGAACGCCTGCCAGATTTTGAAATGCACCGTATGGACCTGACAGCAGGGGCTGTTCTGGAAAAAGGCTGTGTATATCTTATCCCGTTGATAGAATCTTTGAAACTGCCTCCGCATCTCAGCGCAGCCGCAAATGCGAAAAGCTCAACCGGGCGACTTGATCTGCTGACCCGGCTTATCACCGATGGTGGGACAGAATTTGACCGGATCCCACCCGGATATAGCGGGCCACTTTATGCGGAAATCTGCCCCCGTAGTTTTTCGGTTCTGGTGCGCTTCGGTATGCGGCTAAACCAGATTAGGTTTCGCAATGGCCACACAACTCTTGAGGATGAAGCACTGGCCGCCCTTCATGAGCGCGACCCGTTGGTGAATGGATCGGCTGTGATCGACAATGGCTTGGGGTTTTCTGTCGATCTTAAGCCATCGCAAGGCACATTGGTGGGCTATCGCGCAAAACCGCACACAAGCCTGATTGATTTAAGTCGCATTGGTCACTACCCGCCTGCGGATTTCTGGGAAGAGGTGCATACGCAGAACGGTCAAATCATCCTCGATCCTGGCGCGTTCTACATCTTGGTTAGTCGAGAGGCCGTGACAATCCCGCCAGACTATGCCGCTGAAATGGCACCTTTTCTTGCAATGGTTGGAGAGTTTCGTGTGCATTACGCGGGCTTTTTCGATCCAGGCTTTGGCCATGCAGAGGCAAATGGTTCAGGATCGCGAGGCGTTTTGGAGGTACGCTGTCATGAAGCGCCTTTCGTGTTGGAGCACGGCCAAAGCGTGGGCCGATTGGTCTATGAACGCATGTCAAAACGTCCCCAAAAGCTCTACGGTGCAGACCTAAAATCGAATTATCAAGGTCAGGGCTTGAAACTGTCCAAACACTTTCGATCATCAGCGTACTGAAGGTTCAGAACCTGGATAAGTCGTCTCTTTTTCGCTATGTAAGGGGTCATTTCCATATCCGAAAGAAGCGTTTTCGTAAGTTTGGGCACATTCATTAAGAAAAAAGGCCACTCGTAACGCTTAATCGGACACGACGGCTGGATCAAAATGACCGATATCAGGGGCGGCGCTTGCAAGACGTAGATATCCCAGAACGCGGCCATTTAATTTGGGATCAAGGACAAGAATCTCACCTTCATAAACGCTAAATTCTGTCAGCTCTTGGATATTTGTATAATGTGTGATGATCAAAAGCGGGCCTGTATCGTCGCCTTCCCAAGACAGAACACGATCCCGCAACGCTGTGACATTTTCTGCCCCACCCAGAGAGAGTAACAAATTAACCGATGGATCGGTCGTGATCGGAATACTGTTCGCAAATGCAGGATTCAAAGAATTGATGCCCTCTGTTAGAGCAGATAATGTCTGTTGGTTGCGGCACCATTCACTGACAACAATCTCACCCGGAACAAGTTGCACCAAGCTCAGCAAAAGGCCCAAGTCCTGCATCTGGCGTTTGCCTTCCTCGGTCATAATACGTTGGTTGACACAATCCGTGGAAGCGACACCACGTACATCACGTTTTGACCAATCCGTTGGACCATGCCGCATCAAGAACACGAGATCATTACGATTTGTGAGATCCTCTATCATTTGATAAGGTTCAAACTGCAAACTTTCCGGTTGGAGCGCGTTTGGTGGCCGAAATTCTTGCGGCATTTCCATCATACCTTTGTGGCCGATACGATCAATCATAACAACACTACGAGTGTTGTCCTGGCTATAACCAGTTATTGGCATAAAAAGTCCTATGAAAATCATATAAATGGCTTTTAGGTGATGTTTTAGGTTATTCACAAGATTGCTCCATCTAACGATCAGTTGTTTTACACCATTTGACAGGCTCTATTACAACATTTTTCTTGATCGCAATCCTCCATCTTTAGACATACTTATGCCCCGCGGTAGTCTGCTATGCGTGTGGCGGTCTCCGGCAAAGCGCATCACCTCCACTGACCCCAGCCGGAAAACCAGGACAGCCATTCTCACTCGTCCGGAAAACAGAAGACACAACCGAAAATCGATTTTGATCATCGCAAGTAAACACCGTTATGCGAGATATCTGACTTGTTAAAAATCACAATCAAGGCAACAGTACGATCATAGGTGGAACCACAAACAGTTGAGAAAAACGGATATGTGTTTTTCGAAACATTTTATGGCGTGACAATCAAAATCAACAACACAGCACTTGATAAAATCAGTGTATCCAATTTCATAGACAGTGGTGTTGACCTACTCTAAGATCATTTTACAGTTAAAGATAAAATATATGAAGGCTGCGCTAATGCCCTTTTAAACGCAAGCTCTGTCGCGATTTATAATGGCATGTGGATGAAACCGATATGCGTGTCGGGGGGGAGCTGTCGATATATATGACACATAGTTGATCCGCAAGCGAGCCATATAACCTTGTCTCAAGTCCGTGCAACGGCAAAAACGAGATCCTCGTTTTTCATGGCACTTTGATCGATGCCAGCTTCCTGCACAATTTCAGAGCACGCGCGTTCGATGAATTTCAGATAATTCGCATAATAAACCAAGCCTGTAAGGTTGGTATCTCGATAATAGACACGGATCGGCCAGCGGTGTGTCATTCATTCATCTCAAGCACGCAAAAGACGCAGACGCAAGCGGGCGCCTGCATCTGCGGTTTCAGACTGGGTTTATATTTATGCAGCGGTCGACCACGCCCCGGCCTGGGCTGCAGCCTGAGCAAAAACAGTAAAGTCGCCTGGAGAACGCCCCAAGGCGCGCTGCACGCCATCGCTGATATGGGCGTTACGGCCATCGAGTGTCTCGCGCGCGATCTGGGTGAAGACATCGGCAACAAATGCCCCACCTGCTTGGGCGACATTGGCGTGGAAGTCCTCAAACGAGATCGGGATGTGCTGAATAGGCCGTCCAATTGCAGAGGCCAAAACCTCTGCCATCTCAGCAAAGGTCATCAACCGCGGGCCTGTGACCTCGTAAAGGTTGCCGGTGTGGCCTGGTTCGGTCAACGCCGCAACCACCACATCGGCGATATCTTCAATGTCGATGATCGGCTCTTGGATCATGCCACCTGGCATGGGCAGAACACCGGCAAGGATCGGATCGCGCAGGTAGCCTTCACTGAAATTTTGCGCAAACCAGGCGGCGCGGACAATGGTGAACGCAACACCACTTTGGCGTACCACATCCTCCCCCAGTCGGGCATGATGTTCGCCCCGCCCAGAAAGCAAAACAAGATGTTTCACACCCGCCCGCTTGGCCACCATACAAAGCTTTCCGAGCTTTTCGACCGCGCCGGGAAACGCAAGATCGGGGAAATAGGTGATATAGGCGGATGAAACACCTTCGAAGGCAGGGGCCCAAGTCTCTGGGGCCTCCCAATCAAATGGAATTGGCGCGCGACGGGTGCCTTTGCGCACAGGCAGCCCCTTGGCCTCCAGGCGCGCAACAACGCGTGATCCGGTCTTACCTGTGGCCCCGATCACAAGAATAGGGTTGGATGTCATGGTCTGTCTCCTTGATGTGCTATGATGATCAAGGTCTATGATAAAGCTCCCCTGGTGATCTTGACCCTTCCGGTCACGGTTTTGATCCTGACCGCCAAAATGCCTCTCAAGCGTTTGCGTGGGCCTTGCGGTAGCTTGCGGGCGTATGACCGGCCCAGCGTTTGAACGCGCGCGTGAAGGCGCTTTGCTCTGAAAAGCCGGTCAGAAACGCAATCTCAGCCAGCGAATGTTGACCATCGCGCAACAGGTTTTCCGCCAGCTCACGCCGTGTGGCTTCTGCCACGGCCTGAAAGCTAAGACCGTGGGCGGCAAGGCGGCGGTGAAAGGTGCGCACACTCATGCCCAAACCGCGCGCAATCTCGGCCATCTTGGGAAAACCTTCGCTTAAAGCACGTGCAATCGCGTCTTTGGTTTGGGCTTCTAGACCCCAGGGCTGCTCCACGGCCGCAAGCTCTTTGTCCAAATGCGACAGCAGGAATTGCGTAATCGCGTCATCGCCCAGTTTGTTGGGCTGATCCAAAGCCTCTGGCGCAATCAGAAGGGCATCCAGCTCTGACGAAAAATACAGTGGGCAGCCAAAATAGGCGCGATGGTAGGCCACAGTCTTTGGGGCCGCATGTTTGAAATGAACCTCCAGCGGGCTAAAGGCCACAGGGGTGACTTGACGGGAAATAGACACCGCACTTGCCAGTGTCGCTTCATTCGACAACCGCAGCCCTAAACGCCGCGGTCCCGCGCGATGCAGCACGAACAACATGCCCCGTTCGACATCGCGCAACTCGTATTCCACAACACTGGTCCAAAGCCTTGCATAGCGGTCAACGCGCGCAAAAGACCCCCGCAATGTGGGCGCGGACTTCCAAGCCAGTCCAAGTGCGCCGTAATCATCCGGCGTCAAAAGTTGTGCCACTTTCAAAGGCAAATCAATCACATCAGTGTCTTGAGCAATCCGCTCTAGGAATGCATAATAGGCTATATCGTTGATCATCATGCGCGGATCGATTGGGCTGTCAGAATCCAGCCCAACTGTGCATAACAGCGCGTCACGGTCCAACCCTGATCCGGCGGCTTCAACCATTTTATGCGCAAAAAGAGATGTGACTTGACCCATTTTAGCCTAACATAGACAATGCGGCCGTAAGATCCAGAATTCGACGATAACAGAACATCTGTTGGTGTCGATTTAAGGTAAAAGGTTAGCCCACATCCGTCCGACCCCGCCTGTCCCTGCGAAGGCAAGAATAAAGTACATGGTTGCGCCACCGTCCGTTGATCTGCAAATAGCTTTGAAAGACGCCTTCGTATTTAAACCCGCATCTTTCAAGCAAGCCCCGCGACGCGAGATTTTCAGGCAAACACGCGGCCTCCAACCGACTAAGGTCCATCGTTTGAAACGCATAATGGCGCACAGCCTCAAGCGCTTCGCTCATATAGCCTTGGCGGGCATAGGGGGCGCCAATCCAATATCCAAAGGTCCCAGATTGTGCCGGACCACGGCGGATATTGTCCAGCGTGATGGCCCCAAGAAAGGTTTGATCTGTTTGGTGGGTAAGAAACAAGGCCAATGCAGCACCGTTGATTTGGCTGCGTCTTGCCCAATGCACCCTGTTGGTGAAGGCCCGACGGGTTAAATGATCGGGGGACCACGTCGGCTCCCACGGTTGTAAAAACTCGCTTGATCCAGATCGCAGATCCGCCCAAGATGCAAAGTCGCTGTGTTGCGGCAAACGCAAGATCAGCCTTTCGGTCACTAATTCAATCTTTTTGGCCCGGCGGAACATCAAGCAGACAGGCGCCCCGCGATCCAATCAACCGATGGCATTGTGCTGACAGGCCCATAACTGACCACAGCAGGGTAGGCAGTCGTCAGATTGCGCGCATGTACACGCACCACGTCAAGATCGACAGCATCAATTTTCTCAACCACTTCCGCAAGCGGCGGCACGCGGTCCCATATGGCGAGGACACGGGCCAGACGCTCCGCCCGGGCGGAGGGGCTTTCTAATCCCATCAGCATCCCTGCTTTCATCTGCGTGCGTGCACGCAAGACCTCGGCTTGGGTGACATCCTCAGCAACACGTTTGATTTCATCACAGCTGACCGCGACAAGCTCGGCCACATCTTCGCCACCTGTACCGGCATAAAGCGTCAACAAGCCGGTATCAAAGTACGCCCCAATCTGGGTGAAAATCGCATAGCACAATCCACGACGTTCGCGCAGTTCCTGGAACAACCGCGAGGACATGCCGCCACCTAGCAGACTGGCAAAAACCTGCGCCGTGTAAATGTCATCGCTTTGATAGCCGGGCTGCGCAAAGGCGAGCGTCACATGGGCCTGTTCCAGATCTTTGACCTGACGTCTCTCCCCGCCTACGAAACGTGCAGGCGCGGGCACCTGCCGTGAGAGGGCCGGTAAATCACCAAAAAGCGTCTCTGCCAAGCGGCAAATCTCATCATGGTCCACGGCCCCTGCGGCGGCCAGGATCATTTGCTCTGGGCCATAATGGTCGCGGACGAATTGGGTCAAATCGTCCCGTCCAAATCCTTTGACCTTCTCGGCGGCACCCAGAATGGTGCGTCCCATCGGCTGATTGGGAAAGGCCACTTCTTGCAGCCAATCGAAAATGATATCGTCAGGCGTATCGAGAGCCTGGCCAATCTCTTGCAGAATGACGCCGCGCTCGATGTCAATCTCCCGCATATCAAAAGCCGGATTGAGGACGATGTCGGCAATCAGATCTAAGGCCAGGGGAATGTCTTGCCCCAAAATGCGGGCGTAATAAGCTGTCACTTCGCGAGAGGTATAAGCGTTGATATACCCGCCGACATCCTCAATCTCTTCGGCGATCTGAACCGCTGTACGCCGGGCCGTGCCCTTAAAGGCCATATGTTCCAGAAAATGCGCAATCCCATTTTGCGCGGCGGTCTCATGCCGCCCGCCGGCATTGACCCAAATCCCAAGGCTGGCTGACTCTAAACCGGGCATCGCCTCTGTGACGATGCGAAATCCGTTGGACAGACGATGTAGCGATACACTCATGCGGCAACCTCCTGCCGGATCAAAGTTTGCACTTCGGTCAAATCGTTTTTGACCGGGGTAAAGCGCTCTGGCCGATCAAACAAATCCGCCATGCGCTGTGGCAAGCAGGGATGGTGACCTGTGGCACGATCGACAGCATCTGGAAATTTTGCCGGATGCGCTGTGGCCAGCGTGATCAAAGGCGTCGTGCCAAGATGATCTTGGGCGACATGCACGCCCACCGCCGAATGCGGGCACAAAAGCGCGCCCATCTCGGTATAGGCTTGGGCAATCATGGCAGCCGTCTCAGCCTCTGACGCGCGGCCAGACGTAAAGCTTTCCCGTAACGCCTCCAGCGCCCCTTGCGAGACATGAAAGCCGCCACCCGCCTTAAGCTCCTCCATCAAAGCACGCACAGGGGCCGGGTCTTGTCCATAAGCGTCGAACAAGGCCCGTTCAAAGTTGGAGCTGACCTGGATATCCATTGACGGGCTGATGGACGGTGTAACCCGAGAGGTCACATACCCGCCAGAACTAAGACATCGGTGCAAAATGTCGTTTTGATTTGTGGCCACGATCAACCGATCAATCGGAAGGCCCATGCGTTTGGCGATAAACCCTGCGTATATGTCGCCAAAATTGCCCGTCGGCACACAGAAACTCACGGCCCGATGCGGCGCGCCAAGGCTGACAGCGGCGGTGAAATAATAGACTACCTGGGCCAAAATCCGGCCCCAGTTGATCGAATTGACCCCGGCAAGCTGCACGTCGTCTCGGAACGCAGAGTCATTGAACATATCTTTCAGGCGTGCCTGACAAGCATCGAAATCCCCATCAAGCGCAAGGGCATGGACATTGCTTTCTGACGGCGTCGTCATTTGCCGGCGTTGCACATCGGAGATGCGCCCGTCGGGGTAGAGAATAAACAGATCAACGCAAGATAGCCCCCGAAACGCCTCCATCGCGGCGGCGCCTGTATCGCCCGACGTCGCCCCAACAATCGTAATCCGCGTGCCGCGCTTGTCCAAAACGGCCTGGAACAGCTGCCCGATCAACTGCATGGCGAAATCTTTGAAGGCAAGCGTAGGCCCGTGGAAAAGCTCCAGCAGGAAATGATTGTGCTGAAGTTGCATAAGGGGTGCACGGGCTGGATGACCAAACCCGGCATAGGCTTTGGCGATCAACCCCGCAAAGGTGCTTTCGGTAAAACTGCCTTCCACAAAGGGCCACATCACGCGCAGCGCCACGTCCTCATAAGACAACCCCGCCAGCGCCGCAATGTCCCCATGTGTCAGGGTTGGAACATGCTCTGGCACATAGAGGCCACCGTCGCGGGCCAGGCCGGTCAGCAACACATCTTCAAAGGTTAAGGCAGGCGCGGTCCCACGTGTGGAGATATAACGCATGGCGGCTCCGAGATTATGAATCGTTCCGTCTCTTACGCACAATCCAAAGGGCTGTCATCCCCAACCAGACAAGCGCCAGCGAGAACCAGGTGATCGCATATTGCAGGTGATTGTTTGGGATGCTGTTGGTGTCCACAGGCCAAGGCGTGACTTGCGGGCGTGCTTCAGAAGTTTCACGTAAAATCAGAAGCAGCGGTTCAGTGTCAAAGTACTCGGACAGTTGGTCCACATCCCGTGCGAAAATAAAGTTATTCTCCCAATCCGGGGCGGGTGTGAAGACATCCACTTCCTCCGGGGTGCGAAAATTCCCGATGATCTGGGTGGCCCCGATGGGGCGCTTTGCCATTTTCTGAGCTTCCAGTACATACCCCCGGTCTACAAGAATACGACGCCCCGTTAAAGTTTCAAAAGGGGCAATAATCCGAAACACCACGCCCTGCCCCTTGATCGATCGCAAGACATGCGCCTCCCCATCCAGAAACCGACCCGCCACAGAGAGAGGGGCAAATTCTTCAAGCTCTGAGGCTAGTCGCAGAGCCAAGGGCGCAGGCGCGGCAGTGATCTGAACACCGATCTGCGCCAACATCTCTTCTTTCCAGGCCAGGCGCTGCATTTGCCAAATGCCTAGACTGATCAGGATGGCGGTTCCAAAGACACCAACCACAATCGGAAAAATCAGACGCGCCATGCTCACAATCCCGCACTGTTGGGGATGGGTTTACATGCCCCAGATATAGACCGCGAAAAACAGAAACAGCCAGACCACATCGACAAAGTGCCAATACCAGGCTGCAGCCTCAAACCCGATGTGTTTTTCCGCTGTAAAATGTCCGGCCCGCACCCGCAGATAACAGACAAAGAGGAAAATGGTTCCGATGATCACATGCAGCCCATGAAAACCGGTGGGGAGAAAGAAGTTTGCAAAGAACTCATCCCCGCCGAATGTCCAGCCAAAGTCCTTGATCAAATGCGCGTATTCATAAGCCTGTAATCCTGTGAAAGCGATGCCCAAAACCACCGCAATCAAGAGCCCCGCAGCCACATCCTTGCGCGGTCCGTTGTGCACCAACGCATGGTGTGCCCAGGTGACGGCGCACCCCGACAAGAGCAAGATCAATGTGTTTATAAGCGGCAGGTGGAACGGATCAACTGGGATAATCTCTGGCGGTATGTACTCTGTGCCCTCATAAGTCTCCATCGGATACATGGTGTGTTTGAAGAAGCTCCAGAACCACGCGGCAAAAAACATCACCTCCGACATAATGAAGAAGATAAATCCATACCGCAGGCCAATGCGCACCACAGGTGTGTGATCCCCGTCTCGGCTTTCCCGGATGACATCGGCCCACCAAGCGTACATGCAAAAAAGAACCGCGATAAGACCCGCAAAGAACAGCCAAACTGTTATAGCCTGCATCCAAAGTACCGCGCCAAAGAGCATCACGAACACCCCAACAGAGGTGATAAAAGGCCAAATTGAGGGCGGCAGAATATGGTAATCGTGGTTCTTGGCACCGGCCATCGGCTGTCCCTCCTCCGGGTTAGTTGGTTGTGGGTTCCATCGTGGATAATGTTAATGCAGCGTAATCTTCCGGCAGATCGCTGCGGTGGAATGTGTAGCTGAGCGTGATCTCTGGGATGCCGCGGGCTTCAACATCATCCAGCATCGCGGGATCGACATAGAATGTTACCGGCATCTGGATGCTTTCGCCTGGTAACAAAATTTGTTCTTCAAAACAAAAACAGGCAATCTTGTTGAAATGTGGACCCGTCGCAAAAGGGGTGACGTTGAAGCTGGCCACACCTGCAATGGGGGCATCGGTTGGATTGTGAGCTTCATAAAACACAAGTGCGGTTTCCCCCAAACGCACATCTATGAATTTCTGTATGGGCTGAAAGTCCCACGGCATATCGCGGGCTTTGGAAGCATCGAAAAACACCCTGACAGAGTGATCGACAACCTCTAAGCTTTGCATCTCTGCGCGCTGCGTTGTCCCGCCATATCCTGTGACACGGCAAAACAGATCATAAAGCGGTACCGAGGCCCAGCCCAAAGACCCCATGCCAATCACAACGGCCATTGTGGCCGCCACCACTTGGCCATTGGGACTGAGATTATTGAACCAGCGCTTGATCATTGCGTCGCCTCATCAGTAGGAATCATTTGCGGGCGGGCAACATGATCGAAAGCCTCATTGAAGTCTCCGCGCTGAATTTTCACAACCGTTAGGGCGAACACAAGCACAATAAATCCACACAGGAGTGCAAGCACAGCCACGTTCCGGCCAAACCGGCGCCGGTGCAACTCATGGTCTTGGTGAAGTGCCATCTTACCAGCCCCCCCAACCGAAATTGTTCAACAGGGCTTCTAAAAGCAACACACCGAAATGTGCAAAAAGATAATAGAGCGATATCCGAAACACGCGCTTTTCCGTGGCGTAAGCATCGGCCTCTGCCATACGTTCATCGCGCTGCCAAATCCGCCAACAGCCCCAAACAAACCAAGCATTGAGCGCGCAAAAGACAATAAGGGTCAAAGGCCCGCCAATCCCACTCAGAGCGGTGGCCAGAGCCACAGGCGCAAGCACGATAGCATAGATAAAGATTTGCCGACGTGTCTCTTTGCGACCGTGGGTGACAGTCAACATGGGCACGTTTGCATCATGATAGTCGCTTTTCATAAATAGCGCCAAGGCCCAGAAATGGGGCGGGGTCCACATGAAAATCAGGCCAAACATCAATATGGCTTCAAGGCTGACCTGCCCGGTGGCAGCGACCCATCCGATCAACGGCGGAAAGGCACCCGCTGCCCCGCCAATCACGATGTTCTGAGGTGTGGCGCGTTTCAACCACATTGAATAGATGACAATATAAAAGAAAATGGTGAAGGCGAGCCATGCAGCCGCGACAAAATTAGCCGCAAGGCCGAGCATCACAACAGAAAACACCGCGAGAAATAGCCCAAGCCCTAAGGCTTCATCCCTTGTAACACGGCCCTGTGGAATTGGCCTGTTACGTGTGCGGCGCATGATCTGATCGATATCGGCATCATACCACATATTCAGCGCACCAGCAGCCCCCGCACCGATGGCAATAAACAAGATTGCGGCAAAAGCCTCGACAGGGTGCATGCCCTGAGGTGCCACCAAAAGCCCGACCAAGGCTGTGAACACCACTAGCGACATCACCCGTGGCTTTAGCAGCGCAAAATAATCGCCAAAGCCCGCTTCTTTGGGGGCTAATTGCGTGCGATGAAGGGACGTATCAGACATTGGAAAACTTAATTAGACGCCACTTCAAGAGGCGCGGAAGCTGCGCGAGCAGGCGGGCTCATATCACCCTCTCTCGCACGCGCGATCCAAGCGTCATAGCTGGCTTGATCGACCGCCATCACTGTGATCGGCATATAAGCATGATCCTTGCCGCACAATTCTGAGCATTGGCCAAAATAGATGCCCTCGTTACCTTCATCCACCTCAAACCAAAGTTGCGCCAGTCGTCCGGGAATACCGTCCTGTTTCACACCAAACGCCGGGATCGTCCATGAATGAATCACATCGGCGGCAGTCACATTCATCACCACCACCTTGCCTGTCGGGATCACAACGGCTGTATCGGTCGCCAAAAGATACTGATCTTCGGTGTAGCCATATTCCGCAAGCTGTTCTTTTGGTAGCATGTAGCTGTCAAAGGAAATATCCTCATCAGTATATTCGTAATTCCAGGCCCATTGAAACCCTGTCACCTTAATGCGTACATCACCTTCGGGAAAGGTTTGTTGATTGAATAAAATCGGCAACGAGACAGATCCAATGATAACCAAGATCAGCACAGGCACCAAAGTCCAGGCCACTTCAATCGGGGTGTTATGGGTAAACTGCGCAGGCTCGGGATTTGAGGATTTGTTATAACGCACAATCACCCAGACCAACAAAGCGCCGACAAAAATGGAAATGACTGTGATAATCACCAACAGGAAATTATCCAGGAAATGCACATCACGGGCCACACTTGTCACAGCAGGTTGAAAATTCAGGCCACGGTCGACGGGTTGTCCCACAATAGGAAGCTCTTGCGCCCAAGACCCCGTGGACGTCAAAACCATACCGATAAACCCAGTCATGGCTGCGAAGGTCGTTGTTTTGGTCATTCGTATCGTCCTTTTCCCAATATTGGCTTGCGCAACATCATACGTCAAACCCTCTATTGCGTTCTACCTGGCTCAAACCATATCTTAGTGACATCATGCAAGAGCCAGAACGTCGCGCTGTTGTTGATTTTAGAGATAATCTATCGGAGGTTCTTGTGAACACACCCCACCCTGAGACATTTCGTCCCTTTGAGAGCCACCTTGACCGGGCAAACAGCCTTTGTCTTGTGCAAGAAGCCCTGAAGGGTGCCGATGATGGAGAGCTGTTTCTGGAACGTCGGCGCGCAGAGGTTTTGTCTTTTGATGATGGCCGTCTGCGGACAGCCAGCTACGATGCCTCAGAAGGTTTTGGATTGCGCGCGGTACATGGCGTGACCACAGGATATGCCCATGCGACCGAGATCTCAGAGACCAGTTTGCGCCGCGCTATCGACACGGTGCGCCTGGCCGTTGGTGCCGGGGGTGGAACCGTGGCCGAAAGTCCTGTGCCCACAAATCGCCGCCTTTATACCGACAGCAATCCTGTGGCGGAAACCAGCTTTGGCCTAAAAGTTGATGTTCTGCGGGAGATCGATGCCTATGCCCGGGGGCTCGACCCCCGCGTTGTGCAGGTCAGCGCGACACTGGCAGCCTCTTTGCAAGAGGTGGAAATCTTACGCACCGATGGCCAGGAGCTACGCGATACGCGCCCCATGGTCCGACTGAATGTCAGCGTCATCCTGGAAGAAAACGGACGCCGCGAAAGTGGCGGGATCGGTGGCGGTGGCCGCACAGGCCTCAGCAAGCTTTTGGAGCCGCCCCATTGGCAAGGGCTCGTGCAAGAGGCTTTGCGAATCGCACGGATCAACCTGGCCGCCGAACCTGCGCCTGCGGGTGTGATGGATGTCGTTCTTGGCCCGGGCTGGCCCGGCATCTTGCTGCACGAAGCCGTTGGCCACGGATTGGAAGGGGATGCCAACCGCAAGGGCAGCTCCACCTTCGCAGGGCTGATGGGACAACGAATTGCTGCCCCGGGCGTGACCGTCTGCGACGATGGCACATTACCGGATCGTCGCGGCTCACTCACCATAGACGATGAAGGCACACCGTCTTCGAAAACCACGTTGATCGAGGATGGTATTCTCGTTGGCCTCATGCAGGATCGTCAGAACGGGCGGTTGATGGGCACAACCTCCACCGGTAACGGCAGGCGAGAAAGCTACGCCCATACGCCTATGCCAAGAATGACGAATACGTATATGTTGGGCGGTCAAACCGACCCCGCCGACATCCGCGCAGAGCTCAAAGACGGACTTTATGCGGTCGGTTTTGGCGGTGGTCAGGTGGATATCACCAGTGGAAAATTCGTGTTTTCCTGTACAGAGGCCTACCGCGTGCAAAACGGGCAAATTGGCGCGCCCGTGAAAGGGGCCACGCTCATTGGCGACGGGGCCACAGCACTCACGCAGATCCGGGCGATTGGCAATGACATGGCCCTAGATCCCGGCATCGGAAATTGCGGCAAGGCTGGCCAATGGGTACCGGTTGGCGTAGGCCAACCCACCGTGATGATTGGCGGTCTGACCGTAGGCGGCTCAGCCACTTAGCGATCCGTTCGTCTTTGGCAAGAAGCCCCAGAAGCACCCACCGAAAGTTGGTCTTACTTGTAAAGTATAATTATGACAGTTGATCTTTTTCTTGCCCTGTTCACCTACGCCTTTGTCGGCACAATGACACCTGGGCCAAACAACCTGATGCTGATGGCCTCAGGGGCGAATTTTGGATTTCGCCGGACTATTCCCCATATGCTGGGCGTCGGTTTGGGCTTTAGCTTTATGGTGTTTTTAGTGGCGATCGGGCTTGCACAAATTTTCGAAACCTTTCCCTTACTCAACCGCATCCTGCAGGTTGTCAGTATCGGCTACCTTTTGTGGTTGGCGTGGAAAATCGCCCATGCGGGGGCACCGGGTGAAAGCGGCAAAGCCGGACAACCTTTGACATTTCTGCAAGCCGCGGGCTTTCAATGGGTCAATCCCAAAGCCTGGGCCATGGCCTTGGGCGCTGCGACACTTTATATGGCCCAGTATGACTTGATTGGGGCCCTGTGGCTTGCGGGTACTTATGTGCTGGTCAGCTGTATCTCAACGACAAGCTGGACGG
The DNA here is from genome assembly GCA_963922715.1 of uncultured Thalassobacter sp. Lineage (GTDB taxonomy): Bacteria > Pseudomonadota > Alphaproteobacteria > Rhodobacterales > Rhodobacteraceae > CAWUJT01. The sequence goes on along the minus strand of CAWUJT010000011.1, from coordinate 3,284 downwards.
TTGTGGGACTGCAAATCCGAAGAGTTCTCACCAATCCGCGGCGCCTGAAGATCTTCAATTGGACCATGGCGGGATTGTTGGTTTTGAGTCTGACGCCCGTTATTTTGTGACATCCTCTAAGAGGGCTTCGATCACCGCATAGGCACTCGGGCTGTCCCATTCCGCATCGCCGATGAGATGGGCGATTTTGCGGCCGTCAGCATCAAGCAAGATCGTAAAGGGCAAACCATTGATCCCAAGCGCCCGCGGCAGTTCAAAGCCAGGGTCGCGGTAAAGGGGAAGATGAAGCAGCCCTGTATCAGCGAAAAACGTTTGCATTTTCATGGGATCGTTGCGGCCCGTGGCGATCGTGATGACTTCAAAATGCGGCCCCCCCAAATCGGCCTTCAACCGATCAAGCCCAGGCATTTCGCGCCGACAGGGCGCGCACCATGTCGCCCAAAAATTCACCAAAAGCATTTTACCCTCGAACATGGAAAACGCCAAGGGCTCCCCCACAAAGTTTTCAAAGCCGGGAAGATCAATGTCCACAGGGCTGTTTTCGAATTGCAGTTTCATCAGCGTGCCGTCGCGTGCCGCCATCGCGGCCGCGATATCGGCCTGGGCAGGAATTGCGGTAAAGCTCAAAGCCCCGTATAGAGCGAAAAAAGCAACCCGGATAAATGTCATGTCCAATTCCTCCAACACAATGTGGGGCGGCCGCTTTAACGACGGCCCCGATGCGATCATGCAGGCCATCAACGCCTCCATCGGGTTTGATCAACGCCTCGCCGCGCAAGATATCGCGGGCAGCCGCGCCCATGCAGCCATGCTCGCGATGCAAGATATTATTACGGATAAGGACGCAGAGGCAATCGAGAAAGGGCTGCTCACGATCTTGTCAGAAATCGAAAGCGGTGCGTTTCAATTCTCTGCAACTTTGGAAGACATCCACATGAATATCGAAGCCCGCCTGACAGAGCTGATCGGTGCGCCAGCTGGACGGCTGCACACGGCGCGCTCTCGCAATGATCAAGTGGCGCTCGATTTTCGGCTGTGGGTGCGGGATCAAATAGATGCCGCCAGCACTAACCTTCAGGCCTTAATGCGGGCCCTCGTTGCCCAGGCCGACGCAGGCGCGGATTGGGTCATGCCTGGCTTTACCCATCTGCAAACCGCGCAACCCGTCACCTGGGGGCATCATATGTTGGCCTATGTCGAGATGTTCGCCCGCGATCTGAGTCGGATAGAAGACGCGCGCGCGCGGATGAATGAATGTCCCCTTGGGGCAGCGGCCCTGGCTGGCACCTCTTTTCCCATCGATCGTGAGAAGACAGCAAAAGACCTTGGCTTCGATCGCCCCTGTGCCAATTCTCTTGATGCTGTGTCGGACCGAGATTTTGCACTGGAGTTTCTCTCTGCCGCAACCATCTGCGCCATGCATCTGAGCCGCTTGGCGGAAGAATTGGTGATCTGGTCTTCGGCACAATTTCGTTTTGTCACTCTGTCAGACAAATGGACAACCGGCTCTAGCATCATGCCGCAAAAGAAAAACCCCGATGCGGCCGAGCTTTTGCGCGCCAAAATCGGACGGATTTTTGGCGCACAAGCCGCGTTGTTGATGGTCATGAAGGGGCTGCCGCTCACCTATTCGAAGGACATGCAAGAAGACAAAGAACAAGTATTTGACGCAGCGGACAATCTGCTTTTGGCTCTGGCCGCCATGGAAGGCATGGTCAAAGATATGCAGGCGAATGTAGACACCTTAGAGGCTGCCGCCTCAGCCGGGTTTTCAACCGCAACGGATCTGGCCGATTGGCTGGTGCGTGAATTGGATTTGCCCTTCAGAGACGCGCATCATATCACCGGCGCGCTGGTGAAAGAAGCAGAAACACGCCAGGTCGATCTACCCGATCTGCCGTTAGAGGTCATGCAACATATCTGCCCAGAGATCACCACGCAAGTCTACACGGTGCTCGGTGTGCAAAACTCTGTGGCCTCTCGGACGTCTTATGGCGGGACTGCGCCTGAAAATGTGCGCGCGCACGTGAAACGCTGGCAGGTGCGTTTGGCATGAGGGTATGGCTCGGTTTGATCGTTTTGGTATTAATACTCTCGGCATGCGGGGTGGATGGGCCACCCATACCGCCTCTGCCAACCAACGCCACCCAAACCAGCTAAATTATAGCAGCAGAGGACCTGTTCCGCCCCTTGCGTTCATTTATACAACCGCTCGCTCGACGGCAACAAAGCTTCGTTATCCCAACGCTGAATGCCTGTGACGCAGATTATGAACTCCATTCACATACTGGAGCATGACGTAGTGTGACCACCGCCTTGTTCGGCAGACTATAGTTATTACATAAGAATATTATTGGGCAAAATCGCCGTGGTCTATATCATGTTGAATTGGGCAGATCGAGACGAGAAAGAACAGTGAAAAACTGTTTGATGACAATATATTGACAAAACATGGCAGCCCGTAGGGGAATCGAACCCCTCTTTCCAGGTTGAAAACCTGGCGTCCTAACCGATAGACGAACGGGCCAGAATAATGTGTAAGATGACATATTCGAGCGGATTGGTTCATGCAAGTGTAAAGTTATTGGGCTTTTATTTAAGAACCTAGAACTGAAGTCTTACAACATCATTGTTGAAAGAAAATACAAAACCGCGTAGGCGATGGCCCGGTTCATTTAGGAGATTGCACGTATGGGACTAAGAGACAAAATCAACATCGGTTTGAAAGATGCGATGAAAGCGAAAGATAACCGGAAGATTTCTACGCTGCGTCTCATTAATGCAGCAATCAAAGATCAGGATATCGCATTGCGTGCCGAATCCAAAGAGCTTTCGGAAACCGATATTACCCAACTCCTATCCAAGATGGTCAAGCAACGTCAGGAAAGTGCCCATATCTATGAGGAAGGAGGGCGGCTTGAATTGGCAGAGCAAGAACGTGAAGAAATTACGTTTATCGAAGCGTATTTACCCCGCCAACTTGATGCTGCCGAAGTCGAAAAAGCTATATCGGATGCCATTTCAGACACAAAAGCAACGTCTATTCGCGATATGGGCAAAGTTATGGGAGCCCTCAAAATGCAATATACAGGTCAAATTGATTTTGGTGCCGTGGGTGCGATAGTCAAAGCGCGCTTAAATACTTAAGACATCTATGGGCCGCTTGAGGGAAGCCGGTTTAAAGGTTGCTTTATTTTGAGTTGGTCGCATTACACATCGGCCCAGCTGATTAGGCAGCACGCTGATTAATTCCTTTTCCATCGCATAGGGTTGTGCTTCACTCT